>NZ_JAVBIE010000004.1:0-200524 GCF_032821635.1 Corynebacterium nasorum
CTCCCCACCCTCTCACCCCTCGCGACCTGCCGCAGGAAGACACGGCGCCTCCTTCGCCGTCGACCGCGGAACCTTCGCCGCCAACCGCGACGCCCGCGCCTGAGTCCGCGCCGGCCCCTCGCCCAGAACCGGGCCTGGCTCCCGCTCCGGCGCCTAGGCCCGCGCCGGCGCCCCCACCGCGACCAGCAGCGCCACGCCCTCCCGCGCGGGATAAGAGCGGACTGCCGAACCTCAACATTCCGCCGCATGAGGTACGCGGGCGCATCGAGGACGCGGTGCCTGATATGCCGGCAGTGCCCGCCGTGCCTGCGCCCGCCCCACCGCCTGCGCCGCCGCTGCCTCCCGCGCCGCGGATTCCGGGTCTCTAACTCACCGCTTTCAGCCCCACGATGCCGCCGATGATCATGGAGAGGAAAAACACCTTCCACACCGTGGCGACCTCGTGCCCGGCAGCGAAGGAATAGATAACCGCCCCGACGCGCCAACACCCGCCCACACCGCATAGGCCGTGCCTACCGGGATGCTGCGCATCGCCCACGCCAGCCCGCCCATGGAAATCGCGCAGGCCACGAGGAAAATAAGCGAGGGCCACAAACGCGTAAAACCTGCGGATTTATCCAATGCCGCCGCCCACACGGCCTCGACTGCGCCGGAGAAAATCAAGATGAACCACGTCATAACTGCTTCCTGGCCGTCTTGTCGCGTTGCCGGGTACGGCTCCCCCGTCCGGGGCTCGCGCAAGACGCGGCGAACCTGCACCCAATGATGGCACACTGGGAAACCATGAGGATTGCATTTCTTGGAACTGGCCGCATGGGAACCGAACTAGCCCGCCGCCTGCTCAATGAGCAAGACGGCATCGAATTGACCGTCTGGAACCGCACCGCCGAGCGTGCCCAGCCGCTGGTGGAGGAAGGCGCCGAGCTTGCCGCCTCGCCCACCGAGGCCGTAGTGAACGCCGAGGTCATCATCACCTCGCTCTTCGGGCCTGACGATGTCCGCGAGGTCGTCGTCGAGCCGCAGCTCATCCCCGCCGGCGTGACCTGGATCGATACCACCACCGTCTCGCCCAACGATGCCCGCGAATTCGCCGCCGCCGTGGAAACCTACGTCCACGCCCCGGTCGTCGGCACGCTCGGCCCGGCCCGCGAGGGCAAGCTCGGCATCTATGTGGGCACGCCTGACGACGCCCGCCGCGAGCAAGCCATGTCCCTCGCCGAGTCCTGGGCGGGAGAAGACAAGCTCATCGGGGTGGAGGCGGCGGCCACGGCGGCCATCGGAAAGCTGCTGGCGAACCTCGCGCTCGCCGTCACCGCCGAGGGCCTGCTCGAAGCCCTGCAACTCGGCGAATCCGAGGGCCTAGACTCCGAGGTTGTGCTGCAAATGCTTGATATCACCGGTCTGGCCTTCATCGCCAATATGAAGGCGCCATTTATCACCGGCGAGCGCAATACCGACCCGGGCGATTTCACCGTCGACGCCCTGGCTAAGGACGCGAAGCTCATGGAAATGACCTCCACCAAGCCGCTGCCAGCCCTTACCGCCGCCATTGGCCGCTTCGAGGAAATGCAGGCGATGGGCCACGGCAATCAGGACTTCTCCTCCATCTTCGTCTTCCGCAATAAGGGCTAGTTATCCACAGGCCCGCAGCGAGTGCGGGCCGAAATTCGCCCTTCCGGCCCTAGTTATCCACAGATTCGCGCGCTCGCCCTCGCACGGATTGCGCGCGGTGGCTTAGGCTGCGGGGCATGACAGCTCTTCAGACCTATCTCGCGGCCTTGGCGCCCGGCATCGATATCGTTGCCGGGTGCGCTGGCATGTCTGAAGACCAGCTGTGCGCCGCCGGCGCGCCCAATAAAACGGCCCGCACCTTGCTCACGCTTGCCGACGCCCTCTTTGCCCCCACCTCCTTTAGCCGCCTCCAACGCCAGGCAGTTAACGCCGCGCGCGAGCGCGCCCACCCGCTGCCCACGCTGGAAGTAATCGAGCGCTACGCCGCCCGCGCCAAGACTAAGCGCGACGCCTGGCGCCTGCGCGTAGAGCTATGCCGCACTGCCGCCGATACCGAGGAAATGGAAAAGCTCGCGCGCAAAAAGCTGCGCGAGCTCAATCCCCCGGCCCCTCCGCGCCCCGGCGTGCGCATCCGCCGGCGCAAGGACGCGCCATGGACTCTCGCGATTACCGGGCCTTCCTCGCTCATCGCGGACTTGGAATCCAGCCTGGACGAGGACGCGCCCCTCGATTCCGTTGCGGAGCTCTTCTCCCCTTCCGGCGCCGCCCCAGCCACCCGTCCAACCATTACGACGAATGCAATTATCACGCTCGACGAACTCGACCGCATCATCGACGGCGACGGCGAAGAAATCACCATCCAGCTCACCGACGGTGCCCGCCTCACCGGCGCGGAACTTGTCTCGCGCACGCTGGCAGAGCGCGGGCTTATCACCCTCGTCCATCCTTACGAAGGTGCGGTCAACCTCTACCGGACGGAACGCATGGCCAGCGAAAAGCAGCGGCTCATGGCTGCCGCCGAAACCCTGTGTGCCCGTGGCCCGCGTGCAACTACCCGGCGGATAAATGCCAGGTGCATCACCTGCAAGCGTGGCGACACGGCGGCGAGACCAACATGTCAAACCTCGCCACCTGCTGCCCGTACCACAATGGTGTCAATGACGATGACCCGAATGCCCCGCCTGTCCGCGGGCGACTCGTTCGCCGCCGAGGTCGCGTGGTATGGCAACCGCCATGGGCCGATACCGCCGCATCGCCGTCCAGCCCGAACGAGCCAGTGCAACCGACCCCGCCGGATCCACCGCACTAGCACTCATGCCGCTAGGCAGCAGGATGCCCTGCTGCCACTTTGGCATGCCCGCACCACGCCACAGCGTATGACCCGGAATGCACGAATCGTGCGGCACCGCTAGCCGACGATGCGCGCGGCGGCGGCGCGGGCATCCGCAATGACGTTGGGCACTCCAACGCCGCCGGCCCAGGCGCCGGTGACATCGACTCCCGGCGTCGCCGCGAGGGTACCGCGTGCGCTGGCCACAGTTTCGAGGTGCCCGGCGTCGTAGCGCGGCAGGCCGCCGAACCAACGCTGGGTGAAGATCTCCGCGACACCCGCGGCGCGGCCGTCGAAGCCGGTGAGTCGCTGGAGGTCATCGAGGGCATAGTCGACGAGGTCGTCTTCTTCGGCGCGGACGATGGCGTCGTCGCCAAAGCGGCCGAAGGAGGCACGTACAAGGGCACCGCCACGCTCAGCCAAGTGCGGCCACTTGCGGGAGGAAAGTGTAAAGGCCTTGGCGTGCACATCGTCTTGGTCGGTGGCCACGAGAATGCCGGAATTCTGCGGCAAAGCGTTTCCCGAAGGGTCTGTATCGGACTCGAATTTCAACCCCACGACGGCCGACGCCGCCAACTTCACTCCCTTCAGCCGTCCCGCCGCCTGCGGGGCGACCTTGCTAAGAAGTCGCGCCGCGGTCGGAGCCGGGGTAGCCACCAGCACGCGATCAAACGGCGCCGCATCGGCCGGTGCTCCGGACAGATGAAATTTCTCGCCCTCGCGAGTGATGCCGGAGATAAAAGTATCGAGGTAGATCTTGGCGCGGGATTGCTCGGCCAGTGCCTCATAAAGCTGCGCGTAGCCGCCGCGAAAAGTCTGGAAGACGGGGCCGCCGCTGCGGGGCGCGGCCGCGCGGGCCTCCTCCAGCGTGCGGACCGCGGCCGAGAGAGTCACTGGGCCGCGCTCGGACAGCGCGTCGAGGGTCTCCGCCAGCGCCGGGATGGTCGCGCGCAAACCCAGATCATCGGCCGAACAGGAGTACACGCCGCCGAGGAGGGCGGAGATAACGTGGTCGACGAGGTCGTCGCCAAACTGCTGGCGCACCAGCTGGCCTACAGAAACGTCGCTGCCCGCCGTCCACTCGAAGGGCTCCTCATTGTCGATGCGGCGCGCGGTCTCGGCCGAGACCAAATGCGCGACCGGCTCCGAGTGCGAAGGAATGCCCATCATTCCGCCGCGCGGCAACGGCTTGAGCTCGCCGGAGTACACCAGCGAGTGCAGACCGGAGGGCTCGACCAAGCTATCGCCGAGACCGAGGGATTCGATAAATTCCACGGCATCGCGCCGGCGGGCGAGGAAGGCCTCGGCGCCCATGTCGGTCGGGCCGTCGTTAAACGGCACAGAGTACAGCTTGCCACCGATCCGGCCGGCGGCCTCGAAAACCTCGACGTCGTGGTCACGCAGCTCGTAAGCGGCCGTCAAGCCCGCCAGGCCGGCACCGATAATCGCAATACGCATTTAGCCCTCCTCGTGGATGATAGATACGGCGCGGGTGATGGCCTCCGCGTCGGTGGTTGGCAGGACCCCGTGGCCGAGGTTCCAGATGTGGCCGTCGATATAGCCGCGCTCGCGCGCCCGATCGACCTCGCCGCGGATGGTGCGTACGGCCTGGCGCACGGCGTCGTCGCCGGCAAAAAGCATGGCCGGGTCAAGGTTGCCCTGCAGCACGCGGGCGCTCACGCGCTCGGCCGCAGCATCCATGGGCACGCGATAGTCGACGCCCATGACCTCCGAACCCGCCTCCGACATTGCTGGCAAGAGCTCGCCGGTTCCGACGCCGAAGTGGATGCGCGGAATGTCCACGCCGGCCAGGATTTCTCGCGAATACGGCAAAACGAATTCGCGGTAGTCGCGCTCGTTGAGGTAGCCCGCCCAGGAATCGAAAAGCTGCATGGCGTCGATGCCGGCGTCGACCTGCACCTGCAGGAAGCGGGTGATGGTAGGCACCAGGCGGCGCATGAGCAGATGCCAGGTCTCCGGCTCGGCGTGCATGAGGGCCTTGGTGCGCTCGTGGTTCTTAGACGGCCCGCCCTCAATGAGGTAGCTAGCCAGCGTGAACGGCGCACCAACGAAGCCGATAAGCGCTTGGGTTTCGGTGAGCTCGGTCAGGATGCGGGCGATGCCTTCGGTGACCTCGGGGACATCGGCCTCTAGCAGCGGCAGCTTGCCGACGTCCTCCCTACTCCGCACCGCCTGCTCCATCACCGGCCCGCGACCCGGCACGATGTCGACCTTGACGCCGGCGGCTTTGAGCGGGACGACGATATCGGAAAATAAAATGGCAGCATCAACGTCATGGCGGCGCACCGGCTGCAGGGTAATTTCTGCTAGCAGTTCTGGCATGAAGCAGGAATCGAGCATGCTAATCCCCTCGCGGGCGGCGCGGTATTCCGGCAGCGAACGGCCAGCCTGGCGCATGAACCAGACTGGGGGTCGGGAGGGGGTGCGGCCGAGGGCGGCGTCGATAAGCGGGGCACGATTAAGTCGAGACATGCCCCAATTATGAATCAAAAGTTGGAGTGGGGGCTAATTAGCCACGCAAGCTGCGGTCCTTAATAAAGCGGTTGGACTGCGGCTGGAAAAGCAGCGCGAGGGCGATGATCAAGGAAATGGGGATAATCAGCAGGCTAAGCCCGCCAATGCCAAGCGCCAGGGCGGCGATATTATTAAAGAGCGCGATGGCGATGACAATGGTGATGATGCGGCGCGCCCACTTGGACCCGCTGGCCAGCTGCGCGGCAAAGAGCGCCAGCACGACGGCGCCGACGGTATTGGTCACCGCAACAAATAGGCGATTTGAATGGAGATACTCCGCGACCTGCGGGTTCTGGGGCTCTACCTGCGGCCCGCCCGAGCCGAAGATGCCCACCAGGCCGCTGACCAGCATGAGCACGGCGCTGACGACGAGCACCCAATAGGCCCAGCGCAGCGGCCGCGGCCAGGCGTCGAGGTTCTGGCTGGCGGAGGTATTTCTGGCCGCGCGGTTATAGTCCCGGGGTCCGGGCCGCTCGGTATTGCTCATCGCTTGTCCTCCCGGTCAGTGCGCTTGCTACGCTGGTCATCCTTGGCACGCTTGCGTTCTTGCTCGGCGCGCTTCTTCTCGCGCTGCGCTTGTTCGAGTTCCTTTTCCAGCTCGCGCATCTGCTCGAGCTCGCCGGTGTAATCCAAGGTATCGACCCGCACGGAGAAAATCAGGCCGAGCACCGCCGCGACGCCGACCAGGATCTGCACCATGCCATCGGCAGCAAAGAGCCAATCGGGCACATCAGCGCCGGCCGGGGTAACCATGAAGGTCAGCAGGATGCGGAAGCCAAAATACAGCGAGAAAGCGAACCACACGCGCCGCGAGGTACCGGCCCGCTTGCCGCGACGCGCCAAGGACCGCAGCAGGAAGGCCAGCAGCACGATAATCGCCAAGGAAATGGCTGCCGAAAGGGCGACGGAGGCGTAGGCGGCGGTGCGGAGGAAGGCGTCGGAAAGCTGGGCTTCATCGACGCCGGCCGGTGCGGACTTGGCCATCTCCTTGGCCTGCGACATGAGTACGTCGTGGTTGAGCAGCGTCAGCACCACGTTGAGCACCTGGTGCACGGCCTCGCCGCACAGCGCGCCCATCCACAGCCACAGCATGTACGCCACGGATTCCGGGCGTTGCGTGCGCGGCGAGCGCGGAGCAGGGGCGGACGACGGGGGCGTAACAGTCACAGGGATCCTTTACTTGAGCAGGCGGGCGGCTTCGGTAGCGAAGTAGGTGAGAATCTGGTCGGCACCGGCGCGCTTGAACGCGGTTAGGGACTCGAGCATGATGGCCTCGCCATCAATCCACCCATTGGCGGCCGCGGCCTTGACCATCGCGTACTCGCCGGAGACCTGGTAGACCGCAACCGGCACGGGAGAAGTCTCCGCCACGGCCGAAAGCACATCCAAGTAAGGCAGGCCGGGCTTGACCATGACGAAGTCCGCGCCTTCTTCGATGTCGAGCTCGACCTCGAGCAGGGATTCGCGGAAATTGCGCGGATCCTGCTGGTAGGTGCGGCGGTCGCCCTCGAGGGAGGAGCCGACGGCGTCGCGGAACGGGCCGAAGAAGGCGGAGGCATACTTGGCGGAATAAGCCATGATGGCCACGTCCTCGTGGCCGGCCTCGTCGAGGTCGGCGCGGATGGCGGCCACCTGGCCGTCCATCATGCCGGACGGGGAGACGATGTGGGCGCCGGCGCGGGCCTGGGAGCGGGCCATGTCTTGGTAGAGCTTGACGGATTCGTCGTTAAGCACGCGGCCCTTGTCATCCAGCACGCCGCAGTGGCCGTGGGAGGTGAATTCGTCAAGGCAGGTATCGGCCATCACGATGAGGTCATCGCCGAATTCCTCGCGCAGGCAGGAAATGCCGCGGTTCAAAATGCCCTGCGGGTCCCACGCGACGGAGCCGGTATCATCCTTGTCTTCCTCGAGCGGAACGCCGAAAAGATCGACGCAGGTCACGCCGGCTTCTAGCGCCTCTTCGGTCGCGCGGCGCAGGGAATCAAAAGTGTGCTGGTAAACGCCCGGCATGGAGGGAATCTCGCGCGGGGCGTCGAGACCGTCCACGATGAACATGGGCAAAATCAGGTCCGAGGGGCGGACCTGGGTTTCGGCCACAAGGTTGCGCATCGCGGGGGTGGTGCGCAGGCGGCGTGGGCGGCGGGCTGGGAAGGTGCTCATTGGGTACTCCTTAGAGCGAGACTAAAACTTATGCCTTGTCGACCTTAGTAGCCTTCTTGCGCGAGCGGCGCTTCTTCCTCGGCGCGGGAAGGTTTCCGGCGGCGCGGAGGGCGGCGACGTGGTCTGCGAGGGCGTCGACAAGTGCGGGTACGTCCGCGACCTCGGGCACGACATCAACGCGCAAGCCCATCTCTTCCGCGGCCGCTCTTGCCGACGGCCCGATACACGCAATGATCGTCCGCTGGTGCGGTTTGCCCGCAATGCCCACCAGGTTGCGCACGGTGGACCCAGAGGTGAAGGCGACGGCGTCGAAGCCGCCGGTCTTGATCATGTCGCGGATCTCGGCCGAAGGCGGGGCGGCGCGGACGGTGCGGTAGGCCACGACGTCATCGACTTCCCAGTCGAGGGCCTTGAGCCCATCCACGAGGGTATCGGCCGCGATATCGGCGCGCGGGAGCAGGACGCGGCCGACGGCGTCGATATCTTCCACGAAGTTGGGGAAGACATCGAGCAGGCCCTCGGCGTTCTGCTTTTTCTTGTGCGGTAAAAGCTCCGGGACCATGCCCTTGGCGCGGATGGCGGCCGCTGTCTTGGTGCCCACGGCCGCGAGGTGGACGCCGGCGAAATCGCGGGCGTCGAGGCCCAGCTGGGCGATCTTATCCCACACCGCGCTCACTGCGTTGACGGAGGTAAAGACGATCCACTTATAGCGGCCCTCGACGATGCCCTTGATGGCACGATCCATCTGTGCCGGATTGCGCGGCGGCTCGATGGAGATGGTGGGCACGTTTTGGGGAATGGCTCCGTAGCCGGCCAGGCGCGCGGACATCGGGCCAGCCTGCTCCTTAGTGCGCGGCACGAGCACGCGCCAGCCGTAGAGGGGACGGTTTTCCCACCAGGAGTATTTGGTGCGGTCGTCGATGCTGCGGCCGAGGGTGACCACGAGCGGGCCGACAAGGTCAGCGTCGAGCTTGCCCATGGTGCCCAGAGTGGTCTCGTAGGTGCGCTGCAGGCGGGTGGTGCCGTGCACGGTGACAAAAGCCTCGGTCTCGGCCGGCATGCCGCGTTGTTGTAGCTCTTCGGAGATGACCGGCAGGTCCTCCTTCGTGGCCTGCAGAACGATGGGCTGCGTGGCGTTGGCCAATGCGTCCCAATCGGCACCGTTGGTGACATCGGCCTCGGTATAAGTCGAGCCGAGTGCAATGCCAGCAAAGGACGGCACGGTCGACGGCAGGGACATGCCCGGCACGACCTGGAATTCCAGGCCTGCGGAGGCCACGGCATTGATTTCGGCCTTGATGGACTCGCGGTGCAGCGGGTTGCCGGTCACGAGGCGGATGACATCTTCGCCGTCGGCCTCAACCAAGCATTCACGCAGCTGTCCGACGATATCCTCTCCCGGTTCATACAGCACCGCCGCCGTTGGCGGGGCGGGGCGGGGCGGCTTGCGGCGCGCGCCCTTGGCCTTGGCGTCGGCGCACATTTGGGCGTATTCGGCCTCGGCGGCGTCGAGAAGCTCTTGCGGAACGGGCAGGGCGGCTGCGACGGCATCGCGCACCCCCTGCATGACCTCTGGATCGGTCACGGCGATGGCACTATTTGCCAGAACCTCGCGGGCGCGGACGGTCAGCAGGTCGGGATTACCTGGACCAGCGCCCACAAAGACGATCTTGCCCAATTGGGTGTCTGGCGCGGCATTGCTCATAAAGTTCTTTTCTAAATTCGGGCGCGCGGCACCGCGCACGGACATGATCGCATGCGGTGTGGTTCCCCGCGCCGGCGGTGGGTGACACGGTCATAACGGCCAAAATCCCAGGCCTTAAGTCCTGGGATGCCCTTAAAGGGGGCCGGATCATTGCGGGACAATGATTTGTGGTATCTACACCTTAAATTATTAGCGCCTAAAGGCGAAATTACTTGCCCAGCAGCTCGGCCGCACCACCGGCGAAAAGCTCGTCGGAAACGCGCGCGCCGAGCTCGGCGGCTTCGGCCGCAGGCCCGGAGGCGGTGGCAGTAAGCTGACGCGAACCATCGAGCGCAAAGACGCCACCGCGCACGGTGAGCTGGTCGCCGTCCCAGCGCGAGGTGGCGGCCACCGGCGCGGTACAGCCGGCCTCAAGGCGGGCCAGCACGGCGCGCTCACCGGCCGCGGCGGCCGAGGCGCGGTCATCGACGATGGCATCGAGGGCCGCGGCAGCCTCGGTTCCGGCCACAGCCTCGATGGCGAGGGCGCCCTGGGCCGGCGCCGGCATGAAGACGGAGGGCTCGAAGATTTCGGTGGCGCGGTCCGCGTAGCCGCCGCGCAGCAGGCCGGCATAGGCCAGCAAGACGGCGTCGAGCTCGCCGTCGGTGACCTTGGACATGCGGGTATCGATATTGCCGCGCAGCGGGCGAATCTCCAGGTCGGGGTGGATGGCGGCCAGCTGGGAGATGCGGCGCGGGGCGGAGGTACCCACGCGCGCGCCCTGCGGCAGCTGCGCCAGGCTCAGGCCATCGCGGGCGACGAGCGCCTCGCGGGAATCCTGGCGCTGCGGCACCACGAGGCGGAAGCGATCATCGGGCGCGGTGGGCAGGTCCTTAAAAGAGTGGACGGCGATATCGCACTCGCCGGCATAGAGGGCCTCGCGCAGCGCTTGGGTAAATACGCCGACGCCGATACGCTCGACCGGTGCCATATTGACGTCGCCGGCGGTGGTGACGATGTGGAGCTGGGAGTCAAAGCCGGCGTCGATAAGCCAATCGCGGACGTGGCCCGCCTGGGTGGTGGCAAGCTTGGAGCCGCGGGTACCAATCTGAAACATTTAGGCCTCCTTAGTCATGGTGGGCAATTCATTAACGGCCACGGACACTCCGGAGCCTTCCAGTTGCAGGCCAAAAAGTTCCTGCAGGGCATTCTCGCTGCTGACACTGCTTTCCGACGCCGCCAGTTTCTTCGCCCGCACCGTTGGTTCATGCAGCAGCTTATCGGCCACGCGCTTGAGGGCGCGCTGGACGTCCTCAAGTTGCTTGCCCGAGATTTCGGGGTGCTTATGTTGCAGGCGTGCGGCCTCGCATTCCACGAGGTCGGCCGCGCGGCGGTGCAGGGCGCTCACGGCCGGGACGACATCGCGTACGCGCTGCGCAGAGGTATAGGCTGCCAGCTCTTCGTCGACGATGCGGCGGGCCTGCGCGTGCGGGCTGGTGCCGGCCGCGACGTCGGTATCCGCGGCCGAGAGCGACTTGCTCAGGCGCTCGATATTGACTAGATCCACGCCCTCGGCCGCGGCGGCGGCATCGTCGATATCGCGCGGCAGGGAGAGATCGATGAGCATGAGCTCGCGACCGGCGGGAATGTCGGTGGCCTCGATGGTGAAGTTATCGGCGCCGGTGGCGGAGATGGCAAGGTCGACGTCGGAAAGCGCGGCGGCACGTTGGGAAAAGTCCACGACGCGGGCGGCAACGCCCGCCTCCTCGGCGTGGCTGGCCAGGCGCTCGGCGCGCTCACGGGTGCGGTTGGCCAGCACCAGCTCCTTGACCCCCAGCCGGCCGGCGTGGGTGGCGGCGAGCGATGCCATAGCGCCCGCGCCGAGGACCAACGCGGTCTTGCCGGCCAAGTCCTCAGCGTCTAGGCGCTGCAGGGCTTGGTCGAAGGCGAAGGACACCATGGAGGAGCCTGCCTCATCGATGTCGGTCTCGGAGTGCACGCGCTTGCCCGCCCGTAGTGCCGACTGCGCCAGCGCGTGGATGCGCGGTCCGGCCGTGCCCTGTTCGGAGGCGGCCTGGTAGGCGCTGCGCACCTGGCCGATGATCTGCTGCTCTCCTACCACCATGGAATCCAGCCCAGAGGTCACCGACATCAGGTGCTCGGCCGCGGCGTCGGCATAGCGCACGTAGAGGTAGCTGCGCAGCTCCTCCTCGCTCACGCCCGATACTTGGGTGATCACGCGCACGACTTCCTGCACGCCGGCGTGGAAGGAGTTGGTGACGGTGTAGACCTCCATGCGGTTGCAGGTGGAGATGATCATCGCCTCTGAAAGTGAGTCGGCCGCCACCAGTTTCCCGCAGGCGGAATCCTGGACCGCACTATCCATGCTCAGCTTCTCCAGCAGCGCCACTGGCGCCGACTGGTGGGACATGCCCACGACGAGCACGCTCATGCACAACACTCCTCAACCATTTGATTGATTTTAACCCACCAAAAGAGTACCCGTCGGTGGCAGGGATCCCGAATTATCTGCTTAGCTCGGCCGCGAGCTCGGCATTGTCTACTTCCCAGCAGGCGAACTCTTCGCCGTCGATAACCACGACGGGTACGCGATCACCGAACTCCATGGCCAGCTCCGCATCCTCATCCACGTTACGCACGGCAAGCTCCGCACCTGCCTGCGTGACAACGGGGGTAATCTGCTCCCTCACGCGCGCACAAGAACCGCAGGTGGTGCGCACCATGAGCTCGACGAAATGCTGAGACATATTCTCCTCACAGGGACGGCGGCGGTCGAAACCATTACTATGGACACGTTAGTCCACCCCGCGTTTGCGAAAGCTGTTTGTCTGACTCGTGTCCGCTACCACTCCCCCAGGGTTCCCTGAAACTCCCCGCGAATTCTTGGCCAACTGGACCGCTTCGCGCGGCAATCTGCGTAATTTTTTAGAAAACCAGGCGCTCGCCCCGCTGGATGAGGAATCCCAGCGCACCGCCGGCGAAGCCGCGGCCGCGGCGGCATTGGAAGAATTCGGGCTGGAGCTAGAGGATTTTGCCTCCGGTGTGGATTCGGTAACCGGCTCTTATGACGCGGCGGGCGCGCAGCGTATTACCGCCCAGGACCCGGACGTACCGGTAGATGTGGGCGCGGCGGCGTTTTTCGACGTCGACAATACCCTCATCCAAGGCTCCTCCCTCGTGGAATTCGCCTTCGGGTTGGCGCGCAAGCGCTACTTCCGGTTATCAGAGATCTTGCCGATTGCGTGGAAGCAGCTTAAATTCCGCGTCTCCGGCAGCGAAAATGCCCGAGACGTCGCCGCCGGCCGTGCGCAGGCGCTGGAGTTTGTCAAAGGCCGCAGCGTCGACGAGCTGGTCGATCTATGCGAGGAGATCGTGGACGCCTCGCTCGCACGCCGCGCATACCCTGGCACTACCCAGTTAGCAGAAATGCACTTAGCCGCCGGCCAGCAGGTGTGGTTGGTCACGGCCACCCCGGTGCAGCTAGCGCAGGTGCTCGCGCGGCGATTCGGGTTTACGGGAGCGCTCGGCACCGTCGCGGAGGTCAAGGATGGCAAGTTCACCGGCCGGCTGGTCGGCGATATCCTGCACGGCCCCGGCAAAAAGCACGCCGTAGCCGCGCTCGCGACCATCGAGGGCTTGGACCTTTCGCGCTGCACCGCGTATTCGGATTCCGCCAACGACGTGCCCATGCTGTCCATGGTCGGTACCGCCGTGGCCATTAACCCAGACCGTAAGCTGCGCACCATCGCCAGCGAGCACGGCTGGCTGGTGCGCGACTATCGATCAGTGCGCCGCGCTATCCGCACCTATGGCCTGCCGGCCCTGGCCACCGCTGCCTTTTCCTATGGCGGCTGGCGCTACTACCGGCGGTAGCGAGGGCGGTAGCGGGCGCTGGGGGGGACATCGGCAAGCATGCAAAAACCCTCCGCACAATGGCGGAGGGCAAGAAGCGGGCTGGGTTTACTTGCCCAGCTTACGGCGCTGCACGCGGGTGCGGCGCAGCATCTTGCGGTGCTTCTTCTTGGACATGCGCTTGCGGCGCTTCTTAATGACGGAACCCATAGAGTCCTCACTTTCAAATAGTACGTACTGTCAAACTTGTCAGCGCTAAAACGGCGAAGGTGCACTCTTGCCGCCGTGGCCACACGGACCGCGGGCCACATCAGCGAGCCGACACGAATGCACACCATCTTACCCAGCTCCCAGCCCGTGACCAAAAAGGGCCCAGGAGAAAGAACAGCGCCCACCACCGCTGACCACGATGGCCAGCAGAGGTGGGCGCTGTCTAGTGCGGCGCGAGCCTAGGCTCCGTAGACGGATGCCTCCAAGTACTCGTTGACGGCGGACTCGTGGACGCGGAAAGAGCGTCCAACGCGAACAGCCGGCATTTCGCCTGCGTGAACCAAACGGTAGACGGTCATCTTGGAGACGCGCATAATCTCGGCGACCTCCGCGATCGTCAGAAAGGTTCCCTTATCTTCATTTGCCATATATATCTAACCCTTCAGCTCGGTGCGCGCTGTAGGCTTCCCCTCCCACAGGACTTCACGCACGTGCTTGTCCTAGCCTATCGTGAAACATGTGACTAATGCGACCCAAGTGCCAAATTTCTTCACAGCATTCATTAGGGTTTACCCCGAAAGCGCTGCTTAACACCCGCCCCAACGCTCCCGGGCGGGTACACCCCCACCACGGGAAGGTCGCGCACGGAAGCTTTAGCCAAGCTCCTTAGCCTTGTCGGAGCAGGCCTCTGCCGCGCGGTAGAACGCTCCGCGCAGGCCGGACTCCTCCAGCTCGCGAACAGCGGCCGCGGTGGTGCCGCCCGGCGAGGTCACTCCGGCACGCAGCTGGGTGGCCGAGCGGCCAGAGCTAGCCAACATCTCGCCGGAGCCGACCGCGGCCTGAGCGGCAAGCTTCTCAGCGACGTCGCGGGGAAGGCCGAGCTGCACGCCGGCGTCGACAAGCGCCTCTGCCACGAGGAAAAAGTATGCCGGGGAGGAGCCCGCCAGCGCGGTGGCGGCGTCGATATTCTTCTCTGGGATAACCGCAACCTCGCCAACGGCTTCGAGCAGCTCGCGCACGCCGTCCATCTGGGCATCGCTCACATGCTCGCCGGCCGCGCAGGTGCACATGCCGCGGCGCACCAACATGGGGGTATTGGGCATGACGCGCACCACCGGCTGGCCTTCGCCCACCGCACCCTGCAGCTGCTCTAGCGTTAGGCCTGCGGCCATGGAAACGACCACGGCGTCCTTCGCCGGCGACAGGCCTTCGAGCAGTTCCAGGATGGCGTAGGGCTTCACGCACGCGAAGATATAGTCCGCGCCGTCTACCGCGGCCACATTATCGCTGGTGGTATTCACGCCATAGGTCTGTTCGAGTTCTTGGCTGCGCGATTCGGTGCGATTGGTAACCGTGATATCCGAGCCCGCAAAGCCCGATGCCACGAGTCCCGAGGTCAAAGCCTCACCGATTTGTCCGCCGCCTAAAATTGCAATCTTTGTCATAGTCTCCACCATGCCAAAAATGTGGAACCCCGGCTACCACGTGGGGTAACCGGGGCATCGACAAGCGCGGGGTTAAAGCATAACCAATAGCAGCGGGCCGAAGGTAAGGACGAGGCCGGTAAAGCCGGCCAGGAACATGGAGAAACCATCGCGTGCGGTGCGCAGCGCGTGGGTCACACCGACCATAATCGCGGTGACGCACAGCGCTAGGACAGCCACGACCAGGCGTGGGAAGTTATCCCACAGAATCTCAAAGCCCTTGAAAATGACAATCGCCAGCAGGATGCCCGCGAAAATCATCAGCAGGATGGATACCGGGTTGAGCTTCTCGTGCTCTTCTTCCACCCAATCCTCGTTGTCCTCGACCTTGGGTAGGTTGCCGGTTTCCTCTGCGCTCTTGGCGACGCCCGTCTTCTTCGACGCTGGCACCGCCGCCGCGGCCGCTCCAGCACCTGCCGCTCCAGCGCCCGCTGCCGCAGCTCCTGCTCCGGCCGCCTTCGCGCGCTTGTCATCCTTAGGCTTTTCAGCAGCAGGCTTCGCAGTGCCCTGCTTTTCAGCACGGGCCTTGTCTGCGGCTGGCTTCTTTGCCGCTGGTGTGTCCGCAGCAGACTTTGCCGCAGCAGGTTTAGCCTCGCCCGCCTTATCCACCCGCTGGATTACCGCGGTGTCATCGGCTGAAGGCTGGTTCTTCTTCGCCGCGTCCGGTGCCGCGCCGGTAGCAGCAGGCTTCTGTGCGGCCGGAGTAGCGGACGAAGCAGCTGCAGTCTTTGTGGTGGGCCTTGCGGCAGGCTTGGTAGTCTGCGCCGCCTTAGCTGCGGGCTGTGCCGCGCGCTTTGCCGCCGGCTTTGCGGCTGGGTCCGCGGCGGGCTTCTTCGTGGAATCGGCACCGGCCTTCCCGGCAACCGCCTTCTCGGCACCGGCCTGTTCGGCTGACTTGGGGGAACGGATGACGGGGGCGTCTTCGTCGATAGAGACGGAGGTGTGCTTGGCCTCAGCAGGAGAAGCCTTGACCTTTTTGAGGTTGCCGGTCAGCTCGGCAACGGAAATGCCGCCTTCATCCAGGCTGCGGCGGTGGCGACGAGAACGGTTATCTTTCTTGCTTTCCTTCTCGCCGCGGGCTTTGTTATTGCGAGCCAGCAGCTCTGCCACGGTCAACTTATTCTGGTCAGCCATGATCTCTTCCTATTCCAATCCCTTGTCGGTCCGGCGCAAAATGACGCCCTCACGCAGCGCCCACGGGCAGATTTCCAGCTTCTCGATTTCCAAGGCTCGCATGGATGCCTCGGCCACCAGAGCGCCGGCAACGATTTGGTGCGATCGGTTAGAACTTACACCTTCTAGGTCCGCTCTGTCTGCCGCAGTCATGCGGGAGATGAAGGAAATTAGCTGACGCAGACCCGGTGCAGTCAGCGTGCGCTTGACGTATGGGCCGGCAGACGAGGGTGCAGAGCCGGTAAGTCGTGCAAGCGTACGGAAGGTTTTAGAGGTGCCCACGGCGAGGCCGGCGGGACCCATCGCCTTCATCTGTGCGGCAACGTCCTCAAGCTCCGCATCAATAAAATCGCGCAGCGCACTTACCTTCTTCTTCTCTGGCGGGTCGGTATCGAACCAATTATGGGTCAACCGGCCGGCACCTAGGTCGAGGGAGAAGGCAAGGTCGGGGTGCTCATCAGTACCGGTGGAAAGTTCCAGCGAGCCGCCGCCGATATCCAGATTGGTGATACGGCCAGCGGACCAGCCATACCAGCGACGCGCGGAGAGGAAGGTCAGCTGGGCTTCTTCCACGCCGGAGAGGATTTGCAGGCGCACGCCAGTATGCTTTTCCACCTCATCGAGAACCTCCTCCGAATTGGGCGCGGAGCGCACCGCCGAGGTAGCAAAGGCAATGAATTCAGCGCAGCCCAGCTTTTCACCCAGCTCGCTAGCTTCAGCTACGGCACTGACCAGCTTCTTTACACCCTTTTCATGGATGTTGCCCTTCTTATCCAGCTGTTCTACCAGCCGGAGCGGGGTCTTCCAATCACTCATCGGAGTCGGCCGTCCGCCCGTCGCGGCATCGACCGCAACAAGGTGGACAGTATTGCTTCCGACGTCTAATACACCTAATCGCACACTAATAGCGTAGTAGGTCTACCGTGGTTAGGTGTGAATCGCCCAAAATCTGACACGGTATATCTAGGTTTTCCCGCGAGCTCGCCCGCGGCGGCGTCGATAAGAGCGGGCCGCGAAGAGGCCCCCGATTTCCCGCGGGAGTGGTTTGAATTTACCAATCCGAACGACCCACACCACGTCTTTTCCATCGACCTGACATGGGTGGAATCGCACTACAGCTGCCAGTTTGGTACTTCGGCATGCCGGGGCATCGACAAGCGCCAGCCCGAAGTGGGCTGCTGCGTGCATGGCGCTTATATGGCTGATGAGGAAGACCGCGACCAGCTTTATGACGCCGTCGCGCGCATGCCCGCCGAATATTGGCAGCTGCGCCCAGCGGGGGTAGATGAATTCCTCGCGCAAGACGATACGGATGAATTAGAGCCGTGGCTGGAATGGGACGAGCTCGACGGCGAGGACGGGGAACCGGAGCCGGCCCTTAAGACGCCGATTGTGGATGGCGCGTGCATTTTTGCCAACCGCACCGGTTGGGCAACGGGCACGGGCTGCGCGCTGCACCAGTGGGCGGTGGATGCTGGCGAAGAGCTCACGGTGGTCAAGCCGGAGGTGTGCTGGCAGCTACCGCTGCGCCGGTACGAGGATTATGAAGAACGCCCGGATGGGCAGGAGATTTTACGCACCCAGATAGGCGAGTATGACCGTCGCGGCTGGGGCAATGGCGGCGAAGATTTTGATTGGTATTGCTCAGCCGATTCCGCCTGTCACGCCAACCCGCTGCCGATGTGGCAGTCGCACGAGGACGAGCTGGTAGCACTAATGGGCCGCGAGTCTTATGAAATTTTGGCCACGCACTGCAAGGCCCGAGCGGCGGCGGCCGAACACGGCGTCCAGCTCACGCAGCACCCGGCCAGTGTGAAGGCCGGGAGCCTGCAGGCGGAAAGCCCGCAGGCGGAAGATTAGAGCTCGAATTTATAGCCCAGACCGCGCACAGTAACCAAGTGCTTCGGGCGGGAGGGCTGTTCCTCAATCTTGGAGCGGAGGCGCTTGACGTGGACGTCGAGCGTCTTGGTATCGCCGACATAATCAGCGCCCCAAATGCGGTCAATGAGCTGACCGCGGGTGAGCACGCGGCCGGCGTTGCGCAATAGGTACTCCAAGAGGTCGAATTCCTTGAGAGGCATGGATACCGGCTCATCGGCAACGGTAACGGTGTGGCGCTCCACGTCCATCTTAACGCGGCCGCCTTCGAGGATCTGCTCGGCTACCTCTTCTTCGGCCTCGGCCTCGGCACCGGCTCCAGAATCATGGCCGCGGCGCAGTACCGCACGGATGCGGGCGATAAGCTCGCGGGAAGAATAAGGCTTGGTGACGTAGTCATCGGCGCCCAGCTCGAGGCCGACGACCTTATCAATCTCGGAGTCGCGCGCGGTGACCATGATGACGGGCACGGACGAAGTAGTGCGCAGCTGTTTGCATACCTCGGTGCCGGACATGCCGGGCAGCATGAGGTCCAAAAGGACGATATCGATGTCGTTTGCGGCAAACTTTTCCAGCGCGGTAGGGCCATCATGCGCGATGATGGGTTCAAAACCTTCCTTGCGGAGGAGGAATGCCAGCGGATCTGCCAGCGACTCTTCATCTTCAACGATGAGGATGGTGGTCATTGTGCTTTATCCTTTCGACGTGCTGCAACGCGTGCCACTGCACGCGGGAGCCCAGGCGCCGCCGCGTCGACGGCATCCCTTTTCTCATTATCCTTCATGCCAGCTTCCTGCGCTGGCTTTTCTTCCCTGTAGATGGGCAATTCAATGGTGAATGTAGAACCCGTACCCGGCCGGGACCATAGTTTGATATTGCCACCATGGTTGGCCACCACGTGTTTAACAATTGCTAATCCTAGGCCAGTGCCTCCGGTCTGCCGCGACCGGGCTTGGTCTACACGGAAGAAGCGTTCAAAAACACGTTTCTGGTCATCCGGTGCGATGCCAATGCCACGGTCCGTGACGCGGATGAGTACGACCCCACCATCCACCACCTTTTGGGAGACAGACACCGGCATTTTCTCCGGCGAGTAGTTAATCGCATTGGAGACCAGGTTGGATAGTGCTGTTACCAGCAGGGATCGATCGCCTTTAACCTGCACGCCGACAGAGGCGCCGCGGTTGAGCTCGATGGAACGGGCCTCGGCAGCAAGGTGGTTGCGCGAGAGGGCTTCATCGATGAGATCATCTACGGCCAGCGGTTCCATCTCCGGCAGGGCCTCGGCGCCCTGCAGCTTGGACAGGGAGATAAGTTCGCTGACCATATCGGCCATGCGGTTGGCTTCCTTATAGACCTTATTGCCAAAGTACTCCACGGTCTCTTGGTCACCGGGATCTTGTAGCAGGGCCTCTGCCAGCAAGGCAATGCCGCCGACGGGTGTCTTGAGCTCGTGGGAGACGTTCGCCACGAAGTCACGGCGGGCGGACTCCATGCGGACATTTTCGCTTTCATCGGTGCCGTAGACGATGACAAAGCGGCCGTCATTAAGAGTCAGTGGCTTAATCACCGCCCTGACCTGCGTGACGCGGTGTCCCGTGCGCCGTTTGGGAATAGCTATGTCAACGGTGCGGGTCTCCTTGTCTTCGAAGACCTCCTGCGCGGTCTCCCATACCTCTGGGTTAACGGCGCGGTCATGCACCAAGGACATCTCATGCGCGGCCGGATTAGACATGACGATTTCCTGGCTGCGGTCCAGCACCGTCAGCGCCGTCGGCGAGCCTTGCACGGCCAAGTGCAGCACCTGGCTAACCGTCGTAACCTGATTGGCCCCGACATCGGTAGCCTGGCGGTAGCGCGCAATGCGCCCGCGCGCCCAGGACATCGCCGGCAGCGCCAACCCGCAGGCCACCACGCCGGCGGCAAAGGAAAGAATCAATTCCACGTGTCTAGCCTATCCATCACAAAGTCCCCAGGGAATACTCCCCGGGGACTTTAGCGCAGTTACTTACTTACCGCCCTGCGCAGCAACGGCGGCGGCACCGGCAGCAGCAGCTTCCGGATCCAGGTAGGTACCGCCTGGGTTTGCTACCGAGCCGTCCTCGGTAATCTCATAAACCAGCGGGATGCCGGTGGGGATATTCAATCCGGCAATATCATCATCAGAAATATTGTCCAGGTGCTTGACCAGTGCGCGCAGGGAGTTACCGTGAGCGGCGATGAGCACGGTCTCGCCCTTCTTGGCGCGCGGGAGGATTTCCTCTTCAAAGTACGGCACAAAGCGGGCGACAACATCCTTGAGGCACTCGGTCTGCGGGACCTTATCTAGGTCTGCGTAGCGCGGGTCATTGGCCTGCGAGTATTCGGAGTCATCGGCCAGCTCTGGCGGGCGCGTGTCATAGGAGCGGCGCCATGCCATGAACTTTTCCTCGCCGTACTCTTCCTTGGTCTCAGCCTTATTCAGGCCTTGCAGGGCGCCGTAGTGGCGCTCGTTGAGACGCCAATCGCGCACTACTGGGATCCAGTGACGATCGGCGGCATTGAGCGCGATATTTGCGGTGCGGATAGCGCGGCGCAGAAGAGAAGTATAAAGGACGTCCGGCAGAATGCCTTCCTGCGCGAGCAGCTCGCCGCCGCGCTTGGCTTCCGCCTCACCCTTTTCGGTCAGGTCTACATCGACCCAGCCAGTGAACTGGTTGGACTCATTCCACTTGGATTGGCCATGGCGAAGGAGAATTAGCTTTCCGTTAGTCATGTTTCCAGCATGCCACGAAATGGCTCCCAGCGTAGGAGGTTTAATCTCCACTTGCCCGCCGTTGATGGCAGTCTGGAACCTCGATATGGCTGGCCTCGTCATAGATTTCTGCGAGCGCTGCGGCGGAGCTGGCCCAGCTAAAACGCGCGGCGTGGGCGACGGCGGCTTCGCCCATGGCGATGCGCATGGGGTCGTCGTCAAGCAGGCGGGCCAAGGCATCAGCCCAATCCTCCGGATCGTGCGAGTGCACCAGCAGGCCAGTTTCCCCGTCAGCCACGGCAATGGGTAGCCCGCCGACGGCGGCAGCAACCACCGACGTGCCAGAGGCTTGGGCCTCCAGAGACACTAGGCCGAAGGACTCGTTATAGCTGGGCACCGCCACAATATCAGCCGCGCGGTAGACCCCCACCAGTTCCTCCGGCGGGCGGGCACCCAAAAAGCGCACCCGCTTATCGACGCCCAACTCACGCGCCAAGTCCCTATATGCCTCCGGCGCTGTATTGGCCCCCGACGGGCCACCGCAGATAACCACCCGCAGGTTGCGGGCCGGCTCGCGGCGGAAGAGCTCGGCCGTGGCGCGGATGAGTACCTCCGGGCCTTTGAATTTTTGTAAGCGGCCGACAAAGGCCACCACCTTGGTGTGCAGCGGAATGCCCAACTCGCGGCGGGAGCGCTCGGTATTGCGGTCCGTGCCAGGGGTAAAAAGCTCTACGTCGGCGCCGGGCGAGACCACGCGAATATTGGCTCTCTCGGCATCATAATGTTCGGCCAAGTCGCGGGCTTCTTGCTCGGTATTGACCACCAGCAAGTCCGCGTTATCCACCAATTGCTGTTCGCAGATGCGGCGGGCTTCGGACTCCAAGGTGTCATCCGCCGTCCGCGAGGCGTTTTTCACCGCGGCCAAGGTATGCGCTGTGTGAATAAGCGGGATACCCCAGAGATCCCGCAACAGCCAGCCCACCTGGCCAGAAAGCCAGTAGTGGGAGTGAATAAGGTCATATTTTTTACCCTGCCATTTGGCAAATTGCACCATGCCGCCGGCGAAAGCGGCCAGCTGGGTAGGGAGATCCTCTTTATCTAGCCCCTCGTACGGGCCCGCGACGATATTGATAACGCGCAGGCTAGGCTCCACCGCAATGATTTCGCCTTGGCTGGGCCGGGTGGCGCGGGTATAGACGTCTACCTCGATTCCCCGGCGGGCCAATTGGCGGGCAATATTGAGGACGTAGACGTTCATTCCACCCGCATCCCCTGAGCCAGGCTGCTCGATAGGGGATGTATGCATAGAAATCATGGCGATGCGCATGGCGCTCCATTCTAGCGGCGCTATACTGGCCCCTGCCAGAAACCTACGCTACCGAAAGGTCACGTTTTGTCCGCATATGAAACAAAGGCTTGGCTCCAGTATTACCCGGAATGGACACCGCATACGCTGGACTACGGCGATACCACGCTGCTGGATATTTATGACAACAACCTAAAAATCAACGCGGATCGGCCGGCTACCTATTTCTTTGGCCGTACGCAGTCCTATGCTGAGCTAGACCGCCAGGTTCGCGCAGCGGCCGCGGGCCTGAAGGCCTTCGGCGTGCGGCCAGGTGACCGCGTAGCGATCGTCGCGCCCAACTCGCCGCAGTACATCGCGGCGTTTTATGCCATTCTGAAGCTCGGTGCGCAGGTGGTACTGCATAACCCGCTCTACACCGCCCACGAGCTGGAAGGACTCTTCCAAGATCACGGCGCGCGCATCGCCATCGCTTGGGACAAGGCCGCGCCCACGCTGGAGAAGCTGCGGGCAACCACCAACCTGGAAACGGTCGTGTCCATCAACATGATCAACGCCATGCCCACCCTGCAGCGCGCCGCTTTGCGCCTGCCTATTCCGCCGCTCAAGTCCAAGCGCGAGCAGCTATCTTCCCCGGCGCCAAATACCGTGCCGTGGGAAACTTTGGTGGGCAACGCAATCGGTGGCGACGGCAGCGATATCACCACGCCGGAAGACGTGGACAAGGACACCATCGCGCTCATCATGTATACCTCTGGTACCACCGGCGCCCCGAAGGGCGCCATGCTCTCGCACGGGAACCTGTTTTCCAACCTCCTGCAGGGCAAGGCGTGGGTACCGGGCTTGGGCGATAAGCCCGAGCGCATGCTCGCCGCCCTCCCCTTCTTCCATGCTTATGGCCTGACCATGAACGTGACCCTGGCGCAGTTTATCGGCGGCGAGCTGGTTATCCTGCCTAAGCCAGATATGTCGCTCATTATGCAGCTGATGAAAAAGCACACCCCAACCTGGGTACCGGGCGTGCCGACGCTCTACGAGCGCATCGTGAAGGCCGCCGAGGATCAAGAAATCCCCATCAAGGGTGTGCGCGCGGCCTTCTCCGGCGCATCTACCCTGCCTTCGGACACGGTCAACAAGTGGGAGAACTACACCGGCGGCCTCTTGGTGGAGGGCTACGGCCTCACCGAGTGCTCGCCGATTATTGTGGGCAATCCCATGAGCACCGACCGCCGCCCAGGCTACGTGGGCATTCCGTTCCCGGATACCCAGGTGCGCATTGCCAACCCGGATAACCTGGACGAGACCCAGCCGGACGGCGTCGAAGGCGAGGTGCTGGCCCGCGGTCCGCAGATCTTCAAGGGCTACCTCAACAACGAGGAGGCCACCGAGGCCGCCTTCCACGGCGAATGGTTCCGCACCGGTGACATGGGCGTCATGGAAGAAGACGGCTTCATCCGCCTGGTCAGCCGCATCAAGGAAATCATCATCACCGGCGGCTTCAACGTGTATCCGGGCGAGGTGGAAGAAATCCTGCGCGAGCACCCGAGTATCGATGACGTCGCCGTGGTCGGCCGCCCACGCGAAGACGGCTCCGAGGACGTCGTGGCCTGCCTCGACCTCGCCGATGGCGCCGCCCTGGACCCGGAGGGACTCAAGGACTACTGCCGCGAGCGCCTGACCCGCTACAAGGTCCCGCGCACCTTCTACCACTTTGAGGAGCTGGCCAAGGACCAGATGGGCAAGATCCGCCGCCGCGAGGTCCAGGCAGACCTCATCCGCCGCCTCGAGGCCGAGCAGAATTAACTTGTTCCGCCTAATCGATAGCCCCCTCGGACCCCTGCGTTTGCAGGCGAGCCCGCGGGGGGTTTCCCGCGTCGAATTCACCGCGGCCAGCACCCTGCAGGAAGCGGTGGGCGGTGTAGAGGAAGGGGGCATCGAAAAGCGCAGCGCGGACGTGCTCGACGCCGCCCAGGCACAGCTCGCGGAGTATTTCGCCGGCCAGCGCCGCGCCTTCGAGCTGCCCCTCGACCCGCCTGCGACGACCGACTTTCGCGCCGCAGTGCATGCGCAACTGGCCGAGATTGGCTATGGGGAGACGGTCACCTACCGCGACGTCGCCAAGCTGCTGGGCCGGCCCGGCGCGACGCGGGCCGTGGGCAGTGCGTGCGGTGCCAATCCCCTGCTCATCGTGCGGCCATGCCACCGGGTGCTGCGCAGCGACGGCGGGCTCGGCGGCTATGCGGGCGGTCTGGAAGCCAAACGTTTTTTGCTGACACTGGAAGAAAACTAGAGGGCTTCTTCACGTTTTCTCTATACTGATTTTTTAAAACTAATTATTTACCCAAACGAAAGGTTTTTGCGTGTCCGCTTCCACCTCCCGAGCTTGGCTCGATCACTACAGCGAATGGACCCCTCACACGCTGGACTACGGTAATAAAACCATCGTCGACTATTACCGCGATAACCTGCGGGTCAACGCCAATAAACCCGCCACCTATTTCTTCGGCCGCACGCAGACCTACGCGGAGCTCGACGCCCAAGTGCGCGCCGCCGCGGCCGGGCTCAAGGCTTTTGGTATTCGCCCAGGCGACAAGGTGGCCATCGTGCTGCCCAACTGCCCTCAGCACGTCGCGGCCTTCTATGCGGTGCAGCTACTTGGTGCCACCGTGGTCGAGCACAACCCACTTTATACCGCCCACGAATTGGAAGGCCTTTTCCGAGATCATGGTGCCCGCGTAGCAATCTCTTGGGATAAAACCGCCTCCACGCTGGAAAAGCTGCGCTCGACTACCCCGCTAGAGACCATCGTCTCCGTCAACATGGTCGATGCCATGCCACCACTCAAGCGCCTCGCGCTCCGCCTGCCTATCCCACCGCTAGCTGCTAAACGCGAGCAGCTCACCGAGCATGCACCAAACACAGTAGCGTGGTCTACCCTGATCGGCTCAGCTATTGGCGGCGACGGCAGCGCCCTAGAAATGCCACGCATCAGCCAGGCTGACGTCGCGCTCATCCTTTACACTTCCGGCACCACCGGAAAACCCAAAGGCGGAATGCTCTCGCACGGTAATCTCATAGCTAATTGCGTCCAAGGCCAAGCTTGGGTTCCAGAAATGGGAAAGCACAAAGAGCGCTTCCTCGCCGCATTACCGATGTTTCACGCCTACGGCATGACCACACTGTGCATTTTTAGCGTGTACATGGGCGCCGAGCTTATCTTGCTTCCTTCCCCACAAATGCCGCTCATCCTGGACATCGTGAAAAAGCGCACGCCTACCTGGCTGCCAGGGGTTCCCACCCTCTATCAGAAGATCATGGACGCAGCCGAAGACAAAGACGTGGACTTAAGCGGCATCCGCAACGCTTTTTCCGGTGCCGCTACACTGCCCGTAGAAATCGTGGAACGGTGGGAGTCCATGACCGGCGGACGACTCGTAGAAGGCTTTGGCATGACCGAGTGCTCCCCCGTGTTAATTGGCAACCCAATGAACGGAAAGAATCGCCCTGGCTATGTGGGGCTCCCATTCCCAGATGCCGAGGTACGCATTGCCAATCCGAAGAATCTGGATGAAACCCAGCCTGATGGCCAGCCAGGCGAGTTGCTCGCGCGTGGTCCGCAAATTTTCCAAGGCTATTTTGGCAACCAAGAAGCAACAGAGGAGTCCTTCCATAACGGCTGGTTCCGCACCGGAGACATGGCAGTCATGGAAGAAGACGGCTGGGTCCGCCTAGTCAGCCGCATTAAGGAAATCATCATCACCGGCGGCTTCAACGTCTACCCCGCAGAGGTAGAAGAGGCAATTGCAGAGCACCCCGACGTGGTGGATGTCGCCGCCGTGGGCCGCCCGCGCCAGGATGGCTCCGAGGATGTCGTCGGCTGCGTTACCCTGCGCGATGGCGCCGTGCTCGATCCCGAGGGCTTGAAGGAATTCTGCCGCGAGCGCCTCACCCGCTATAAGGTGCCGCGCACCTTCTATCACTTCGAAGATCTGGCGCGCGACCACCTGGGCAAGATTCGCCGCCACCAGGTGCGCAAGGACCTACTCGAGCTGCTGGAGGCAAAGGCCTAAACTTAGCGGCTATGGCAGAAATTCACTATGGCGCTACCTTGACGGATTTCCTCGCGGCGGCCGTCGCGAGGTTTCCGCAGCGCCCCGCCACCTACTTCGCCGGCCAGACACTGACCTATGGCGAGCTCGATGCCCAGGTGGCAGCCGCGGCTGGGGTCCTGCACGAGATGGGCGTGCAGCCCGGCGACCGCGTGGCGCTCCTGCTGCCCAATTGCCCGCAGCACGTGGTGGCATTCTTCGCCATCCTGCGCTTGGGCGCGGTGGTGGTGGAGCATAACCCGCGCTATACCGCGCACGAGCTCACCCCGCTGCTCGCCCACCATGGCGCCCGCGTGGCTATCGCCTGGGAGGACATCGCCCCCACCGTTTCCGCGCAGGTAGAGACCACCATTTCCGTTTCCCTTAGCGAGCCGCTTCCCCTCAGCGGCACCCCGGTGGAGACGCACCCCGCCACGCTTGCCGACGCTGCCCTTATCCTCTACACCTCCGGCACCACCGCCCGCCCCAAGGGCGTGGTCTTAACCCACGGCAACCTCGCGGCGAACTGCCTGCAGCTAGAAACCCAGGCCCCGCTGCGCGCTGGCCACGAGCGCTTCCTGGCCGCGCTGCCCATGTTTCATTCCTATGGCCTGACAATGAGCGTGTTGCTCGCGGTGCGGTGTGCGGCCGAGATCATCCTGCTTGCCGCTCCACACACCGACGCAGTGACGGAAGCGCTTGCCACCCGCCGCCCCACCTGGATGCCGGGCGTGCCGACCATCTACGAGCGCGCCATGAACTACGCTGCCACTGCCGCTGATTCCGAGTCTCCCTCGGATCTCGGCGGGGTGCGCTATTCCATCTCGGGCGCGGCCTCGCTGCCCTCGCGCATCATCGACCCGTGGGAGGCACGCACCGGTGGCATGTTGGTGGAAGGTTATGGGCTTACAGAAACCTCTCCTGTGCTGACCATCAATCCCCTTGATGACACCCGGCGCGCCGGCACCATCGGCCTGCCTTTGCCGGACACACAGCTGCGCATCGGCGATCCTGCCGATCTCAGCCGTACCCAACCGGATGGCGTGGCCGGCGAGATCCTCGCCCGCGGCCCGCAGGTTTTTGGCGGTTACCTTGCCGACGCCCCCGCTACCGCAGCCGCCTTCCACGAGGGCTGGTTCCGCACCGGTGACATGGGCGTGCGCGAACCCGATGGCTATATCCGGTTGGTGGGCCGCATTAAAGAAATCATCATTACCGGCGGCTTCAATGTTTATCCCGGCGAGGTGGAGGAGGCTTTAACTTCCCACCCCGATATCGCCCAAGCCGCCGTCGTAGGCACTCCCCGCTCCGATGGTTCTGAGGACGTCGCTGCCTGCGTGGTCCTGTCTCCTGGTGTCCGGCTCGACGAAGCCGCCTTGCGCGAGCACTGCCGCGGGCTGCTGGCGCGTTATAAGGTACCGCAAAGATTCTTTGCCATGGATAAGCTTGCCGGTGATCAGCTAGGCAAGCTGCGCCGCCGCGATGTCCGGCGCGATCTCCTCGCCCGCCTTCACCGCGACTAGTCCGCGTCGTTTTCTGCTCTGCGCACCGCTTGTTTGTAAATGCGCTCGGACCGTTCTTCCAGGTCATGTTGGGCACGGGCTTGGGATTTGGCGGCGGCATCGGAACGCGGCGGGGCCTGAATATGCCGCGCGGCGTGCAGACCCAGTTGCAGTTCTTTGGCGCGCAATACCTCCGCATCGATTTTGATACCCAAAATGAGCATCGTATTAGATAGCCATACGGCCATGAATACGGCCATGATGAGGCTGAAGGCTCCGTAGACGCTGGCCCCAGCAAAGCGCTGGGTATACAGCGCGAAGGCTCCCCACACCACGACATTGGTGCTAAGCGCCACCACGGAACCGAGAGTTATCCAGCGGAAGCGCGCCGGCCGCACATTCGGGGAAAAGTGGTACAGGATGGCAATCAACGTCAGCACGACCACCACGGTGAGTGGGAAGCGCAGCCAATTCCACACCGGCATAAAGATGCCGCCCAAAAAGTCCGCGGTGCCTTGCATCTCTAGCTTGCCGGCCAGCGGTTCGACCACACCGCTGACAATGGTATCGCGCAGCAGGTTAGCAAAAAGCACGATCACCGCGCCGATGACCAGGACGATAGTAAGCCCCCACATGAGTGCCCAGGTGCGGATTATTCCGCGGCCCTCTACCCGCCCGTAGACGGTATTGGCGGTGCGCGAGAAGGCACGCACATAGGCCGAGGCGGCAAAAAGAGAAACCAGCACGGATACCACCAGCGCGAAGGTGCCTTGGGCTGTGGAGCCAATGATGGAGCCCACGAGGTGCTCGGCCTGCTCCGTCATCGAACTGGGCACGTAGTCTGCAATGAACTGCGAGGTTAATTCATGTACCTCGGCGCGCCGAGAGGAAAAGATGAGCGTGGCTATCGAATAGGCCGCGAGCACCGTAGGAGCAAAGGCCATGAGCGTGAAATACGTCATCGTGGCGGCGCGATCCATCAAGGCATCGTGGAAGAAGTCCGCCCACACGCGGCGGAGCACCAGCCCCCAGCTTTCCTTGCGCAAGCGGTTACCGCGGGCCAGCGGGTCCACATTTTCGGTGTGGCCTTCGATCTTGACCACGGTGGGCGCGGTACTCGGCACGATTTTATCCGCGCCCTCATAGACGGATTCTCTTACCGGAGTGGCTGAAGCGCTCGGCCGTGCAGTGGCGGACGGGTCGCCAGCAGACAGATCGTCGGCCGCCATGTTCGCGGCGCCAGGAACCTCGGCGGAATCGTCCAGTGTGCTCATATTATCCCAGCGTATGCGGTAAAGAATCTATTTCAGGAAGTGACACTCAGCTGTGATTACACTGGAGAAGCATGACTGAACAGAATGATAAGAAGCTCAACGTGAAGTCCTTCGAACTCGACCACCGCCTCGTCAGCGCACCGTATATTCGCGTGGCCGACCGCACGGATTTGGGTGGCGGCGTCGAAATCATTAAGTACGACTTGCGCTTCTGCCAGCCTAATCAGGATCACCTTGATACCAAGGCGCTGCATTCGGTGGAGCACATGATGGCCAACTTCATGCGCAATTACACCGATAAGCTCATCGGTTTTGCCCCAATGGGCTGCCGTACCGGCTTCTACGCCATCACTAATGGCATGGAACAAGACGAGCTGCTGCGCGCGGTAGAAGGCGCGCTCAACGATATTCTTAACGCCACCGAGGTACCCGCAGCCAACGAAGAGCAGTGCGGCTGGGGTGCGCACCACAGCCTGGAGGGTGCGCAGGAGGCGGCCCGCGCTTTCCTAGGTGCTAAGGATGAGTGGCTTCAGGTCATGGCGGCCTAATCCAGAAACCTTCGCGGGCGCGACAAACGCGACAGGCGCCACGCCCGCAAAGCGGCCACGATAGACCCGAAAACCGTGTGGTTTAGGGCGCTATCGTGGCTGCTTTATAGGTTTTAGGCCCCAGTGTGCAGGGGCAACCCCACGCTACTCGTCGAGGGCGAGGCCAATCCAGACGGGTTCGGGCACGAGCTCCACGCCGAAAGCATCGCGGACGCCATCGCGGATGGTGCGGGCAAGGTCCACGATATCGGCAGCCGTAGCCTCGCCGCGGTTGGTAAGCGCCAGCGTGTGCTTTGTCGAAAGCGTAGCCCGGCCAGAGCCTGGGTAGCCCTTGGCAAACCCGGCGCGATCAATGAGCCAGGCCGCGGAAAGCTTTTCCCGGTCGGCCTCGGAGGAGGGGTGGCGGGGCATGGAGTCTGCGGTGGCGTCGCCAAGCGAGGCACGAACCTTGGCCTGCACGGCGTCGGCAAGAGCGGAGTCCACCACCGGGTTGGTAAAGAAAGAGCCGGCGGACCAGGTGTCATGATCGGAAGGGTCGAGCACCATGCCCTTGCCGCGGCGCAGTTTTAAGACCTCCTCGCGGACCTCGGCCACGGGGCGGCGCTCGCCGGGGTTCTGAGTAAGTTGGCCAAAGCGCAACGGGCGGGATAAGCCATCGTTGTTGAGCTGGAGTTCTACCTCGAGCACGACGGCGCGGCCGGTGAATTTCAAGTTGGAATAGCGATACGCCAGCTCCAGATCGGAGGCGGGGACCCACTCATCGGTATCGGTGCGGCGATTATAGAGGCGCACGCGGGTAAGTACCTCGGAGATTTCCGCGCCATAAGCACCCACGTTTTGCACCGGAACCGCGCCCACCGTGCCGGGGATGCCGGACAGGCACTCGATGCCACCCAGGCCAAGCTGAACGGAGCGGGCCACCACGTCATCCCAGTTGGCGCCCGCCTGCGCGCGCACCAGACCGGATTCGGTGTCCATGGACACCTCAGCAAAGTCGAGGATGACGGCGACGACGTCCACGGAGCCATCGGCCACCAAGAGGTTGGAGCCGCCGCCAACGACTATGAACTTCACCGCAGCGCGATCCAGGGCGCGGACAACGGACACGGCGGCATCCGGCTGCGAGCAGCGCAGTGCGGCCTGCGGTTTTCCACCCACACGCAGCGTAGTCAGATCCGCAAAGGTGGCGGTAGAGTCCAGTTCCACGCCGTCGATCGCTGTGAGCTGTTGCGTCAAAGATTTATCAAGCACGCCTACCAAGGTAGTCTGTTAAGCATGTCAACCCGTAGTGAAAACACCGTAACCATCAATCAGCCCATCGAAAAGGTGCACAAGGCGCTGCTCACCAAGGAATACTGGGAGTTCATCGTGGCCAACCTCTCCCCTGAGGCGGGTCAGGTGCACGACTTCAGCGATAATGTTGCTACCCTTTTCGAGGTTCTGCCGACCACCCTGCTGCCAGAGGCAGTGCGCGCCATGGTCTCCCAAGACCTCAAGGTCAAGCGCGTGGTCACCGTCGGCGAGCTCAACGGTGAAGCCGCTGACGTTAACTACACCGCAGATGTCAAGGGCACCCCGGTGGACTTCAAGGGCGATATCTCCCTGGCTGGCGAGGGCGAGATGACCAAGCTGTCCTACGTCAACGAGATTTCCGTCAATATCCCGATGATGGGCGCCGCCATCGAGCCGAAGGTGGGCGAATCCCTGGCTGAGCTCTTCGATAACGAAGGCAAGCTCACCGAGCAGTGGATCTCTGAGAACGCCTAAGTTCTACAGCACCGAAATCTATGGCCGACCACGCACATAATCTGCGCGCTAGCGCAGCTGCGGGTCGGCCTTTTGGCGTTATTACCCGCGGCACCACCAATCACAATCGCCTGCGCCGCTGCGATAGATGGATGCTCGCGCATCCGGAGATTTCCACGCTGCTGCGGCACGTGGAAAAGCCGCTCGCGCTCGACGTAGGCTACGGGGCCTCGCACGCCACCACCGTGGAATGGGCAGGGTGGCTGCGCCGGGCGAATCCGCAGGTAGACGTCCGCGGGCTCGAAATCCACCCGGACCGGATCCTGCCACCGCGCGACGGCGTGCGCTTCGAACTTGGCGGCTTTGAACTGGCCGGCTACCGGCCACAGCTGGTGCGCGCATTCAATGTGCTACGCCAATACGACGTGGACCAGGTCCAGGAGGCCTGGCAGACGGTGTGTTCTCGGCTTGCCCCCGGTGGCTTCTTTGTGGAGGGCACCTGCGATGAGCTGGGCCGGCGCGCGGCCTGGTTGCTGCTGGATGCCCACGGCCCACGGACTCTCACCCTGGCGTGGGACCCGTTCGATGTGGCGCGGCCCTCAGACATCGCCGAGCGCCTGCCCAAAATCCTCATTCACCGCAACGTTCCCGGCGAGCCCATCCACGAGCTGCTTAAGGCCGCCGACGAGGCCTGGGACCACGCGGCGGGGTGGGCGCCCTACGGCCCGCGCGTGCGTTGGCGCATGGCACGAGCCACGCTTGCCGACGCCCCCTTTACTATCCACACCATCCGCCGGCGCCTGCGCGATAATGTGCTGACCGTGGACTGGGAGTCCGTCGCGCCACGGGACTAAACGCGCCGCGCGATGATGGCAGCTGGGGCAGCTGTGAAGTGCCTAGCAATGTGCCCGAGAACTCCCGCAAACTTTGCCCCGCGCCGTCTCATGCGCCACACTGGTACGCATGGCTTCGAAGAAATCGGCGGGTTCACTCGCCTGGAAAATCATCATTGGCATCCTCGTGGCACTACTCGTGCTCATCCTCTTGGCCGAGTTCGGCCTGCGCTGGTTCATCGGTCACCAGATGACCTCGCAATTTAACCAGGCTGCCGAGGAAGAAGGTATCCAGGTCAAAGAAGATCCCTCCGTCAGCTTTGGCGGCAGCCCGCTGCTCGTCGGGCTATTTAAGGGCTCCATTTCCCAAATGGACATGACCACGCCGTCCACCCTGCAAATCGATGGAACTGATATCAAGGGCCAGCCTGCCTCAGAGATCCACGTAGAAGATATGAGCACCGACCAGGAGAATCCGGTGGCCGGCAAGCTGCGCGCTTCTACCACCGTGCCGGATGACTACCTGCTGGCGTCTTTCCAGAAGGGCATTTCCGAGCAGGCCGGCAGCGAGAAGGTGGGCAATATGGTGGTCACGGAGATTAACGCCAATGAGCAAGACCACGTGCTGGACGTGAAGTTTGCCGGCGGCCTTGCCAACCTCTCGCTGGAGCCCACCGCCCACGATGGAAAGCTCGATATCCGCGCCACCGAGGCCTCCATCTTTGGCCTCGAGCTGCCGGATCAGGCCACCGAAGCCATCTCCTCCGCCCTGCAAAATGGCATGTCGGATCAGTTCGTGGGTTCTGACATGAACGTCGATTCCGTAGAGGTGCTCGATGGCGAGCTCAAGCTCACCATCACCGGCACCGATGTCCCGATGAACGACATGGATAAGTTCGCCGGCGGCGGTGACTCCGCGGGCCAGGGCGGCGCCACGGGCAATGGCGCGCCGCAGCAGGACGCGCAGGAGAAAGCCGCCTAAACCGCGGGAGCGGGAAACTCGAGGACCGGAAGTGTGGCAGCGGCCAACTCCGGTCCTTTTTTCTTGCCTTCTTCACCGGCCGCGGATTCCGCGTAATCCGCGGCCTTGCGGCTGCGCACAATGAGGCGCTGGTAGCCGGCTTGATGGGCGGCTTTAAGGGTGGCGTCGGCAAGCGGGGCGTCCGGCACGATGAGGCCCAAGCGGGCCGGATCCGGGCAGGCCTCGCGGATGGCAATGAGCTCGGAGAGCACGGCATTGGCATCCGTTAAGGTCTCATCGAGGCTGACCCATACCTCGCTGGCGCCCGATTGGATGGCCAGGCGCGCCTCGGAGGCCTTGATGAGAGTATGGTGGCGGCCGGTAGGATACCCCGCGACAGAAATAATATCGGCCGCGCCCGCGCCTGCGGCAAGGGAAACATGGTGCGGGGAGACAAGGACGGTGTTATCGGCGGCGCGCTCCTTGACCGTCGCGGCCGGGGCGTCAAGCAAATTAAGCATTAGTAGCTGTAGTCGCCGTTGATAATGGCCTTGAGCTGCGGGCGCACATCAAACCAGTACACGCCGGTAATGACCGCGCCGATCCAAGACAGGAATGGCATGCCGGTGGCCATCGCTACCGCCGAGCCCGCCAGCAGGCCTACCCACACCCACTTACCTTGTCGGTCACCGGCTCGGAAGGCATCCTCGCGGGTGGTGGCAGCGAGGACCGCGCCGATGATGGCGGTCAGGGCGAGGATGCGCAAAATATAGGCATCCAAGGAGTACGCAATTTCAAAAAGTGAATTCATGCAGGTTAATTCTGTGGGTCGTCGGTGTCGATTACTTCGCCATCGATAATATTATCGCCCTGCGAAGGAGCCGAATCCTGGCCAGGGCGCGCCGCATTCTTCTTTTCCGCGCGGCGGGCCTGGGCGGAATTATAGGCGTCCATGACGCCCTCGCGGGTCTCGTTATAGGCGGTGGAGAACTTGCCCTTAGCGGCGTCGAAAGCAGCGGACTCACGGGTGCCATCGGCGGCCTTCTTCACAGTGGCACCGAGCTCCTTCGCGGTGGCAGTGGCCTTATCCACCAAGCCCTCCTTGCCGGAGGCGCCATAGGGGCTTTTGGCCTCCGCGCCTTGAGCGTGCTGTTCGCGCTCCTCCTGCAGGCGGCCGCCGAAGTCCTTGGCTACGTCAAAGGCAGCGCTGCCAGCATCCTTCAGGGAATCAAAAATCTTCTTATTATCGCTCATTGTTCATTACTCCTTTTGTCTAAGCGCCAAAGATAAGGTGATTGATTGCGAATATCACCAATCCTGCCAGGGAACCGACGACGGTGCCGTTCAAACGAATAAATTGTAGGTCCTTGCCCACCATGAGCTCGATATTCTGGGAGGCTTCCTCCGCATCCCAGCGCTTGATGGTCTCGGGGATAATCGCGATGATTTCCGGCGCGAATTTCTCCACGGCATAGCGCGCGGCTTTGTCCACGAGCGCATTTGCCTGGTCCAGAAAATCAGAGTCCTCGAGCAGGCGGTGCGCCAGCTCCTTGACCTTGGCCGTAATCTTTTGGCGCAGGAAGGACTCCGAGTCATTGAGCTGGTCAATGAGAGTGGTGGAGACCGTGCGCCACATGGCCGCGGGTGCCTGCTGTGCTTGGTCAGAGGCGAGCATCTCTTGCTTGATGCCCTCGATGCGCCCGCGCATGTCCTCGTCCCACTGCAGATCGGATGCCAGTTTGGACAGGTTACGGCGAATGGCTAGGCGGGCCTCGTGGTTACCATTGCGGCGGACCTCATCGGCGAATTCTACGAGCTCGGTATAGACCTTCTCCCCCACCATCTCGCGCGCAAACCGCGGTGCCCAGCCCGGCATGCGCTCATCGATGGCCGTGACCACGGTGGACTCCATGCTTAAAATCTTGCCGTGTGCCCACTCAATGAGGTCATCCTCCAGGGGGCGCGCCTTCCCATCTGCAATATAGCCCTCCAGCAGCCTGCCCAGCGGCGGGCCCCATTCCGGTTCGGCTAGGCGGTCCATGACCTGGGTGCGGATGAAATTCTCTGCCTCTTCCGCATCCAAATCCGACACCACGCTGGCCGCACGCTCACCAATCCACGCGGAGACCTCCTCCGCCTTGCCGGGCTCGACTCCCTGGCGTGCCAGCCACAATGGCAGCTCCGCCTCGCGCACCTTGGCGCTCAGCGCATCTGCGGTCAGGAAGTTTTCCTCCACAAAGTCACTCAGGGCATCGCCCACGCGGTCCTTATTATTCGGAATCAGCGCCGTATGTGGGATGGGCAGTCCCAACGGCCGGCGGAAAAGCGCGGTCACTGCAAACCAGTCCGCCAGGCCACCCACCATGCCGGCCTCCGCCGCTGCACGCACGTAGCCCACCCACACAGGTGCCCCGCTTTCCGACGCCTGCCACCACGAACACCCCAAAAAGATCACCGCGGCACCAATCAGGAACGACAGCGCAATCGCCTTCCACCGCCGCAAGTCCGCCCGCCGGGCCTCCTGGTTACCAGCCTGCGGCACGGGAGCAGCACCCGACGATGCCGATGTCGTAGCCGTTTCGAGGCCTTCGTCCGCGCGGTGGGTCATGAGTTCTCCTTGGGGTTGTGAAGGTGCTTTCGAGCTTCATTCTCTAACACTAGTGCCAGCAACGAACATGCTCGGTGGCAGTCGTCGTTGCAATGATGTCCTGAATCGCCGCCTGGTCCATCTGACATTGCCACTTGGGTACTGAGAGATCACGCAACCCCCGCCTCCTTGCATGGATTGCATGCTGTGGAGACGGGGGTGACGTCGAGTCAGTACAGAAACTTAGGCATTGCCTGGTACAGCAAGCGCCTTAGTTAGCTCGGCCAGTTTCCTTGCGGTACTTGCGGTAGTAGCGGCGGCCATAGTGGACGGTGCTGAAGGCGGCGATAGCCACAACGGCTAGAGCGATGATGCCGATGATGGTGGTCAGGGTGTAGTCACCCTCGCCGGCGGTGCCCAGCGGGGTATCCCACACGCCGAGGCCCCAGATGAGGATTCCGGCAGCCGGGAGGCAAGACAGGATCAGACCCATGCCCACCCAGGTGGAGGTGCGAATGAGGGAAGAATGAGGAGCACCGAAGGAAACTGGGTCGTAGCCTTCAATGTAGGTGTCCTGAATCTTTCCGGAGAACTCCGGGTAGGTCTCGCTGGTGTAGTCAGCGACTGCGTGGGTGTTATCGCTCATGGCGGAGTCTTTCTGTCTTTCTCTCGTTCCTTGTATTCCTACGGAATAACCTTAGCTTAGTCGTCCTTGCCACGGAAAGCAGCACGTGCACGTTCGCGGGTAACCGCGGAAACTGCGGTCAGCGGAACGCCGGCCGGGCAAACATCAGCGCACTCACCGTAGAGGGAGCAGTGGCCGAAGTTGGCTTCTAGGTCATCGACCATGTTGCGGGCACGGCGGCCACGCTCTTCCTTACCCAGCGGCATGAGGGAGAGGTGCACCAGCTTCGCACCGGTAAACAGGTGAGCAGCACCATTCGGGCAGGCAGCAACGCAGGCGCCGCAGCCGATGCAAGCGGCGTGGTCCAGCGAGTACTCGGAAGTCTCATGATTGACGTGCAGGGTATCCGCATCCGGAGCGGTACCAGCGTCCATGGAAACGTAGCCGCCCTGCTCCATCACGTGATCCAGTGCCGCACGGTCGACGATCATGTCCTTGATAACCGGGTAGGCAGCGGAACGGAATGGCTCCAGCTTGATGGTCTGTCCTTCGGTGAAGTTGAACAGGCGCTGCTGGCAGGCCGGGGTGTTCTGTCCAGGGCCGTGTGGACGGCCGTTGACGGTCAGACCACAGGTACCACAAATGCCCTCACGGCAGTCAGAGGCGAAGGCGAAGGGCTCCTCGCCGCGCTCAATGTAGCCCTCGTTGACGTGGTCCAGCAGCTCCAGGATAGACATCTGCTCAGAGGCATCGTCCACCTGGACGGTCTCGAAGTGGCCTTCTTGGGTCGGTCCGGCTTGACGCCAGATCTCAAGTGTCAGTTTCATTACTTGTAGTTCCTTGTCATCAGCGGGATCGAATCAAAGTACAGCGGCTCGGCGTGGCGGATGAACTCGTTCTTATTAGCGCCCGGCTCCCAGGCGGATACGAAGCACCAGTTCTCGTCGTCGCGTTCTGCCTCGCCGTCCTCGGTGAGGTGGTCCTCGCGGAAGTGAGCGCCACAGGACTCGTCGCGGTCCAGGGCGTCAACACACATGAGCTCGCCCAGGTCCAGGTAGTCGGCAACGCGCAGGCCGTATTCCAGCACCTGGTTCATGTCGTTGGCCTCGCCCGGGATGCGGACATTAGCCCAGAAGTCCTCGCGCAGCTCACGGATCTTGGTGATGGCTTCCTTGAGGTCTTCCACGTTACGGGACACACCGCAGCCGTGGTACAGGATGTCGCCTAGCTGGCGGTGGTAGTAGGAAGGACCGTGCGGGTTCTCGCCGCGCACGCCCATGAGGCGGTCGATGCGCTCTTGGGACTGGGCCAGGGTTGCCTGTGCCTCTGGGGAATCCTCAGCCAGCTTCTCCTCATTGAGGTGGTCAGCCAGGTAGTTCGGGATGGTAAACGGCAAGGTGAACCAGCCGTCAACGGAAGCCGAAAGCAGGGAGTTAGCTCCCAGTCGGTTAGCACCGTGGTAGGTCCAGGAGCACTCACCGGCAGCAAAGAGGCCGTCGATGGAGGTCATCTCGTTGAAGTCGGTCCACAGGCCACCCATGGTGAAGTGGCAAGTCGGAGCGATGCGCATTGGAGTCTCGTAGGCGGACTCGCCAATGGCCTCTTCGTACATCTCGATGAGGTTGGAGTAGCGCTCGCGGATCTTGTCCTTGCCCAGGCGCTCGATGGCGTCGCGGAAGTCCAGGTACACCGAGTTGTGCAGTGGGCCAACGCCCAAGCCGGCGTTAATCTGCTGGGAGATGGCACGGGAAGCAACGTCACGCGGAACCAGGTTGCCGAATGCCGGGTAGCGGCGCTCCAAGAAGTAGTCGCGCTCTTCTTCCGGAATGGTATTCGGGTCGCGGTCGTCGCCCTCCTTCTTCGGGGACCAAATGCGGCCGTCGTTACGCAGGGACTCCGACATCAGGATGGTCTTGGACTGCCAATCGGAGTTGACCGGTAGGCCCGTCGGGTGGAACTGCACGAAGGCTGGGGAAGCCAGGTAAGCACCGCTGTCGTACGCACGCATCATGGCGCTGGCGTTGGAGTTCTTAGCCAGGGTGGACATGTGGTAGACGTTGCCGTAGCCGCCGGTACCCAGCACGACTGCGTGGCCGGTGAAGGCCTTGAGCTCACCGGTGATCAGGTTGCGGGTAACGATGCCGCCAGCACGCTTCTTGCCATTGTCGTTGTAGACGATGATGTCCTGCAGGTCGTTGTGAGCGAAGAGCTCCACGTTGCCCAGGCCAATCTGGCGGTAGAGCGCCGAGGTGGTGGACAGCTGCAGCTGCTGGCCTGTTTGGCCACGGGTGTAGTAGGTACGGGAGACCTGCACACCACCGAAGGAACGGGTAGCCAGGGTGCCGCCGTACTCGCGAGCGAATGGTGCACCGATGGCATTCATGTGGTCAATAACGCGAACGGATTCGTTGGCCAAGCGCCAGCAGTCGGACTCGCGGCAGCGGTAGTCGCCACCCTTGACGGTGTCCTTGGTGTGGCGGTAGGCGGAGTCATTGTCCACCTTCTTGGCACGGGAGGCGTTGACGCCACCCTGCGCGGCGATGGAGTGCGCGCGGCGCGGGGAGTCGTGGTAGGTAAATACCTTTACCTTGTAGCCCAGCTCGCCCAGTGCGGCCGCAGCGGCGCCGGCGGATAGGCCGGTACCAACCACGAGGACCTCAAACTTGCGGCGGTTCAGCGGGGAAACCAGCTGCATGTGGTCCTTTTGGTGGGACCACATATCCTTCATTGGCACGCCGTGCGGCTCATTGGATTCCAGAATGTTGCCGGCAGATACGCCCGGAACGATGGACTGCGGATGCGAGAACTTGGGGTGCTCGCGCTTGAGTTCAATATTAGTCATGGGTTTCTAACTCCTTTAGCTGACCAAGCCCAGGGCAACGGACAAAGGCATAACGATGTTGCCGATGCAGACAACGGCCGGGATGACGTACGCCAGGATCAGGAAGGTCTGACGCCACTTCGCACCGGTAATACCCAGGTCAGAAGCAGCGAGGCGAATGCCGTGGGTGAGGTGCAGGAACAGGAAGCACATGGCGATCACATACACGATGGTGACCGGCCAGCGGCTAAAGGTTGCGATCATATTGGCCTTCACCGCACCCTCCACAAAGTCACCTGGGGCGATGGGCTGTACGCCCAAGGTCAGGTCTAGCAAGTGGAAGATGATGAACAGCAGCAAGACGATGCCGGTAACCAGCATGGACTTGGTAGCGAAGGAATCAAGGCCGCCCATCAGGTTGCTACGGCGGAACTTGCCGCGGGACGCCTTGGAACGTGCGGTGAGAGCAAACGCACCATAGATGTGGGCGATGATGGCAACCAGCAGGACTGCGCGGATGATCCACAACGCACCCTCATGCGGGAACAGTGGCTCGCCCATGGAGCGCAGGAATGCACCATATTCATCAAGAGCCTCGTCGCCGCCCTCAGCCGGCAAGTACAGCTTCAGGTTGCCGGCCATGTGGCCGACGACGAACAGTGCAAATAGCAGGCCGGTGACGGCCATGATGAGCTTCAGAACCCAAGAGGGCACTCCCGGCTTCTGACGGATTGGTTCGTTAGTAATGTGACCGTGAGCTACTGCCTCACGGTCGGGATTTCTTAAAGTCATGACACCTCCATTGTCGTCCTCACCTTAACTGGGCTTAACCGCTGGTTACCAGTCAATTCCGGCGGCGTTTCATCTAACGGTACGGCGGTACGGTTAAACTCAGAATTCTTTTAGGTAAGGGTTGCCTTAGATGGCCGGATTCAAAACGCCACTACCTTGGCTGCTCGCAATTTCGCAATATTGACGTTGCGTAAATCTTCCTCCAGTTGTGAACTTGGTCACCAAGTGTTACGGGAGTGATCCCCTTACCCCTTTATGTGTCAAACTTTCGCATGAAACCCACATATTCCCCACAGGAGGGTGAATATTCTTCACAAGATCTTTGCAATTAAGGTGCACACGCGCAGGCCACCCAGTAACCTTTCCGGCATGAGTAAGACGTATGTGGGATCCCGCCTTCGCCAACTTCGCCGTGAGCGCGATCTCAGCCAGGCTTCCTTAGCCGCCACGCTGGGCCTTTCGGCCAGCTACGTCAACCAGATCGAGCACGACGTTCGGCCACTTACCGTTCCGGTCCTCCTTCGCATCACCGAGGTCTTCGGAGTTGACGCCACCTTCTTCTCCCGCGACGATGACTCGCGCCTCCTCGCGGAGATCCAGGACGTCATCCAGGACAAGGAGCTGTGCCCCTCCCCCGTCGAGCTGCAGGAGCTCTCCGAGCTGGTCTATAACCACCCCACCGTCGCCCGCACGCTGGTGGATGTCCACCGCCGCTACCGCAATGTGCGCGATAAGCTCTCACTCGCCACCGATACCCGCCGCACCACCGAGGCCACCCAGGCACTGTCCATGCCGCACGATGAGGTGCGCGATTTCTTCTATGCCCGCCAGAACTACTTGGACGGCCTGGACCACCATGCGGAGCAGCTTGCCGACGCCCTCTCGGTCACCCAATTCGGCATCCGCGACACCGAACATGCCCTAGCCCAGCGCCTGCGCGATCTCCACAACGTAGACATTCACATCACCTCACAGATGGATGGCACGCTGCACAGCTTCGACCGCGAGACCGGCGAATTTCGGCTCGCCTCGCGCTTAAGCGAAGGGCAACGCGCCTTCCGCATGGCCGCGGAGCTGAGCTTCCTCGAGGCTGGCGAGGAGATCGCATCTTTGGTAAAAAATGAGCCGTTTACCTCGGATGCCTCGCGTAACCTAGCACAACGCGGATTGGCCAGCTACTTCGCCGCCGCCACCGTGATGCCCTATACCCTGCTACATTCTGAGGCTGAACGCTCCGGCTACGACGTGGAATACCTCTGCCAGGTCTTCGGAGTGGGCTATGAATCCGTCGCCTCTCGGCTGTCCACCCTGCAGCGCGATAACCTGCGCGGCATTCCTTTTACCTTCGTCCGCGTCGACCGCGCCGGAAACATGTCCAAGCGACAATCCGCCACCGGCGTGCACTTTTCCAATAATGGCGGCACCTGCCCGCTGTGGAATGTCTACGAGACCTTCACCCAGCCGGGCATTATTTCCCGTCAGTTGGCCCAGATGCCCGATGGCCGCAATTACCTGTGGATCTCCCGCGCGGTACAGCACCATCAAGGCCGCTTTGGCGATACCAATAAGCTTTTCGCCATTGGCCTGGGCTGCGAGGCTCGCCACGCCGACCGCACCGTCTACGCAGAAGGTCTCGACCTCAAAGATCTCTCTTCTGCTACCCCTATCGGCTCCGGTTGCCGCACCTGCCCGCGCGAGAATTGTGCGCAGCGCGCCTTCCCACCCATTAACGAGGTCATCAGCATCGATGCCCACCGCTCAGCGGTGGCACCGTACTAGTTACACATCACCACGACGAGCCTTTTCGGGGGCGTAGACATACAAAACGGCACCGCGGTCCCTTTGCCCGGTGGGCGGGGGACGGCGCGGTGCCGTGGGTGTTGCGCTCAAGGCGACGTCGCCAAGCGCCCCTGCTTAGAGGTTAATCATGTGGCCGCCGATGCCCTCGGCAGCTTCCTTCATGGCCTCAGAGAGGGTCGGGTGGGTGTGAACGTTGCGGCCGATTTCCTCAGCGGTGAGGTCGAAGCGCTGCGCCAAGGTCAGCTCCGGCAGCAGCTCGGAGACATTGGAGCCGACCATGTGGCCGCCGATGAGCTCGCCATACTCGCCATCCGCAATGAGCTTGACAAAGCCCGCGGTCTCGTTGAGACCGGCAGCCTTGCCGTTGGCGGAGAACGGGAAGGTAGCGACCTTGATATCGCGGTCCGCGAACTTCTCCTTTGCGGCCTCTTCGGTGTAGCCGAAGGAAGCGACCTGCGGGTTGCAGAAGGTAGCGCGCGGCATGTTCATGTAGTCACCCAGAAGCTGGGTCTCCACGCCGGCGATGGTCTCTGCGGCGACAACGCCCTGTGCCTCAGCAACGTGTGCGAGCTGCAGCTTCGCGGTGACGTCACCGATGGCGTAGATGTGGTCCACGTTGGTGCGCATGGTGTCATCGATGGCGATGGCGCCGCGCTCGGTGAGCTCAACGCCGGTGTTCTCCAGGCCGAAGCCCTCGGTACGTGGGGCGAAGCCGATGGAAATCATGGCGCGGTCCACGGTGAGGGTGTCCTGCTTGGAGCCATCCTTGGACTCGACCTCAACGGTGACATTATCGCCGTTGTCCTTCACGGAGGTGGTCTTGTAGCCGGTCAGCAGCTTGACGCCGAGCTTCTTGTACTCCTTGGCAATGGCCTTGGAGACGTCCTTGTCCTCGTTCGGCAGGACGCGGTCCATGAACTCCACGATGGTGACGTCCACGCCGTAGTTGGACAGAACATAAGCAAATTCCATGCCGATGGCGCCAGCGCCGACGATAACCATGGACTTCGGGGCCTCATCGTTGAGGATCTGCTCCTCGTAGGACACGATGTTGCCGCCGAGCTCTACGCCCGGCAGGGACTTGACCACGGAGCCGGTAGCGATGATGCAGTCATCGAAGGTGACGGTCTTGCCCTTGTCATCGCCGTCAGTGATTTCAATAGTCTTCTCATCTTTGAAGGAGCCAAGGCCGTTGATCTCGGTGATCTTGTTCTTCTTCATCAGGTAATGAACGCCCTTGACGATGCCCGCGGAAACCTTGCGGGAACGCTTGTGGGCTACACCGAAGTCGAAGGAAACATCGCCGGAGATGCCGAAGTCCTTTGCTTCATGGTTGAAGGTGTGGGCAACCTCAGCGTTCTTCAGCAGTGCCTTGGAAGGGATGCAGCCTACGTTGAGGCAGACACCACCCCAGTACTGCTTCTCGATTACGGCAACTTTCTTACCAAGCTGAGCTGCACGGATGGCGGCCACGTAGCCGCCAGGGCCCGCGCCGAGTACTACTACGTCATAATGTTCATTAGTCACGCCCTACAGGATACGTAACTTTCCCCTCCATGTCGCGCATTGGGTCACACTCTTTTGCCCGTGTACCCCACGCTTCGGGGGTAAAACGCACAAAGGCCCTGCACGGTGACGTCGGCAAGCGCGCGACGTCGTGCAGGGCTATGGGCTCGGTATTTTAGAACAGGCCGAGAGCCAGGGCAGCGTTGGAGGACATGGAGGAACCCATATGCAGGAACTGGCCCAGAACTTCGTTGATGGATACGAGGATGGAATCGAAAACGTTCATTTTTCTTCTTTCTGTTTTTGCCTAGAGCGAGGGATGGGCCCGCGGATGGGACCGCACTATTCACACGTTTAGAACTAACGGGAATTGTAGCGCCGCCGTTACATGAGCGCTGGGTTAGCGCTGCGTTCAGAATTATGACACACAAACCACATGCGTCACAGGTTTTGCTACATTAAAAGGGCTATTAAGGCATAGAGTCTTGCTAACACTCCCGCTATGCGGAACGATACCTACTGAGAAGATTCTCTTAACTCGAGGAAGCTAAAAATATGCATACTTTGCGCTCTATCGGCTCCAGCGTCGCAGGCATCGCCATCGCGGCAGGAGTCCTCTCCGCCCCTATCGCCTCCGCCGTCGAGCCGGCCAAGATTCAGGGGGACGCCACCCCATCCACCATCCGCGAGGTAAACCTCACTGACTCGGCAGATCCGGAAAATATCAACTACGCCATCACCACCGAGGGCGAAAACCGCGTGGTAGATATTGCCGGACTAAAGGACAAGGACAAGTGGAAGGGTTATGCCTTCGGCCACAAGAGCGCCCAGGGCAACCACTACGGCAACCACGTCAAGGTCATGACGGCTACCTCCGCCGCCATGGGTGGCCGCGAGGTCCCGCTTGCGGTCATCTCCCCAGACGGCAACTTTGAAAAGAAGCGCCCCACCCTGTACCTACTCAACGGCGCGGGCGGCGCTGAGCAGGGCATGGACTGGATCACCGCCACCGCGAAGCGCGACGTCAACCCAGAGCAAGAGGGCGTGCAGGACATGGTGGATTTCTACACGTCCAAGGACGTCAATGTGGTCATCCCACAGGCCGGTGCCTTCTCCTACTACACTGACTGGGTTTCTACGCCGGATGCCGGCTACCTCAAGGGCCCACAGAAGTGGGAGACCTTCCTGACCAAGGAGCTGCCAGGCGCTCTAGAGGATCATATCGGAGGCAATGGCAAGCGCGGCATCGCTGGCATGTCCATGGCCGCTACCTCCTCCCTGCTGCTGGCGGAGCACAACCCGGGCTTCTACAACGCGGTGGGCTCCTTCTCCGGCTGCGCGGCTACCTCTCGCCCGCTGCCGCGCCTGTACACCCAGCTGACTGTCAACCGCGGCGGCGGCTCGGCCGATCAGATGTGGGGCGCTATGGGCAGTGAGTACAACGTGTACAACGACGCATTGGTCAATGCCACCCCGAAGAATTTGGGCCCATCCGAGACCTACGTCTCCGTGAATAGCGGTTTGGGCGGTGCCAATGACTGGGGCGCTAAGGGATCGTCCACCCTCATCGTGGAGGGCGGCGTCATCGAGGCTGCTATGAGCTCCTGCACCCACGATCTCAAGGCCAAGATGGATTCCCAGGGCATGAAGGCGGATTGGAACTTCCGCAATACCGGCACCCACTCCTGGCCGGGCTGGCGCGATGACATCTTCTCCTCGTGGAAGACCTTCGAGCGTGGCTTTAACAAGGACGCCGCAGAAGCTCCGGCCGAGCCGGAAGTAAAGCCCAACGAGCTTTCCATCGATGCGCCGCAGGCTCAGGAAAATGCGCAGATCAAGGACGCCCCGAGCGCCGCTGACCAGTCCCCTGATAAGGACTTCGTCGAGGGCAAGGAAGCCGAAGCTCCAGAGGCTGCCGGCGCTGCGGAATAAGTAGCGCAGAAGTATAATCAACGAGTTCATTAACTACAGGAAAGAAGCACAATGAAGCGTCTTAGCTCCATCCTGGCCGCCACCGCAGTGTGCGCAGGCTTGGCTAGCGCCCCGATGACGGGCGCCGCACAGCTCACCCCGCAGCAGGTAGCAGGCAACGCCGCCCAGTCCACCCTGGCCCCACTAGAGGTCACCCCGGAGTTGGAGCAGCAGACCTGGTACCAGAAGTACAAGGACGATCCGCGCGTCGATAAGCTGCAGGCCACCTCCCCGGCTATGAACGGCCGCAAGATTCCGCTGGCTGTCATTCGCGCGACGGATGAGAACCGCCCGACCATCTACCTGCTTAATGGCGCAGGCGGCGCGGAGCAGGACATGGACTGGCTGAAGCTTTCCGATGCCGTGGATTTTTACCACTCCAAGAACGTCAACGTGGTCATCCCGCAGGCTGGTGCCTTCTCCTACTACACCGACTGGGTATCCGAGCCGAACTCCCAGTATCTTAAGGGCCCGCAGAAGTGGGAAACCTTCCTCACCAAGGAACTGCCGGGCGCTATCGAGGGACACATCAAGGCCGATAACCACCGCGCCATCGCGGGTATGTCCATGTCCGCTACCTCCTCCCTGCTACTGGCGGAGCATAACCAAGGCTTCTATGACGCCGTTGGTTCCTACGCCGGCTGTGCGGCTACCGCCTATCCGGTAGAGCACAAGGCCGTTGAGCTCACCGTTAACCGCGGTGGCGCTTCCGCAGAGCAGATGTGGGGCCCCTTCGGTTCCCCCACCAACCGCTATAACGATGCGATGATGAACCACGAGAAGCTGCGCGGCACGGAGCTGTACATCTCCTCCGGTTCCGGTCTGGCCGGCAAGGAGGATACCTTCTCCTATCACGTGGCTCAGGGCACGAACCCTGCGGCGGCCGCGGCAGGCTCCGCTGTCCTGCAGGGTGAGGGCGGTGCCATCGAAGCTGGCGTGAACTACTGCACCCACAACTTCAAGGCCAAGTTGGACCAGGCTGGCATCCCGGCTACCTATAACTTCCGCAATACCGGCACCCACTCCTGGCCGCACTGGATTGCGGACCTCAAGGATTCTTGGCCGGTCTTCGAGCGCGCTTTCAATAAATAAGCTCGTTTCTTTCCGCGGCTAAAAGGGCGGTAGGCTTGCAGCATTATGAAGTTGCTTCCTACCGCCCTTTCGCGTACCCACACTGACCCTTATACCGGCGTGGATTTTAACCTCGGATTTGAGGTGTCCCACTACACGCTGGATCTGACCTACCGCGTGGAGCCCAACTTGCTCCACGGCGAGGCCGTTTTAGCAATCCGAGCGACCGCCGATTTAACGTCTTTGACCTTGGATTTGGGCGGGGCGATGGTGGCCCGTCGCGTGACCGCGAAGGGTGCACCGCGGGTGGCAAAGTTCCGCCAGTCTTCCGGTAAGTTGCGTCTTCGTTTCGCTGCAGAAATCGCCGCCTGTACGGAGTTTGAGCTGGTTATTCGCTATGGCGGTAGCCCTCGCCCCATCCGCACCACCTGGGGCGAGATTGGTTGGGAAGAAACCGAGTCCGGCTCGCTGGTAGCCAGCCAGCCCAATGGCGCGCCGAGCTGGTTCCCCTGCGACGATACACCGTCTGAAAAGGCGCTCTATGACATCATCATTACGGCCGATGATCCCTTTATCGTTGTGTCTAATGGCGACCTCGTCTCCCGCAGGGCGGGCGGCTCCACCACGCGCTGGCATTACCGTACCCGCCAGCCCATGGCCACCTACCTGGCTACGGTGCAGGTAGGTGAGTTTTCCAGCTTTGCCTTGGGCCCTTCCACTCGGGCTTGGGCTCCAGCCACGCTGCGCGAGCGGGTGCTGAGTGAATTTGCCCAGCAGCAGGAGATGGTGGACTTCTTTACCTCCATTTATGGCCCCTACCCGTTTGCGGATTACCAGGTGGTCATCACGGAAGATGAGTTGGAGATTCCGCTCGAAGCGCAGGGGCTTTCTATCTTTGGATCCAACCATGTGAAGGGAGACCACGCCTTCGAGCGCCTTATCGCGCATGAGCTTTCCCACCAGTGGTTTGGCAATTCCGTGGGCCTAGGCGAGTGGAAGGATATCTGGCTCAATGAGGGCTTTGCCTGCTACAGCGAGTGGTTATGGGCCGAGCACAAGGGCGAGACCACCGCGCGCGAGGCAGCACGGTCCCACTACAACGTCCTAGGCCGCAAGGCGCAGAACCTCACCGTTTCCGATCCGGGTGCGCGCGATATGTTCGATGACCGCGTGTATAAGCGCGGTGCTTTGACCGTGCACGCCATTCACCGCCTGCTTGGCGACGCCTTCTTTAGCACCCTCCGCAGCTACCTCACCGAGCACCAGCATTCGGTGGTGGAGCCTTCCATGTTGCTAAATTCCTTCCGCGCCGCCGCTCCTGACGCCGCGCTTTTCGACGCCACCGTAGACGCTTGGCTCAACCACACGGCCCTTCCCTCCTTCCCGAGTTAGTGGTTTGGGCCCCGTTTCGTGGGCTTGACCCTGCGGCTCTTTGGGGATTGTCTAATCTATTGACCAATCCCTTCTTTCCTGTTGACGGGGTGTTTTATCTAGGTAGAATAGAACATGTAAACGAACGGGAAGGGAGGGATTATGCAGACCACCAAACACGCGGAGATAGACTCCGCCATCGCCCAAGTTGCCGCCGGGTTAACCCAATTGCGCGGCCTCATGCAGGATCCCTCCGACCTCTCTTTCGAGCTTCTTCACCCTCATTTCGAGCACCTGGAAAGGGCCCTGGGCAACAAGGCCGCTATTGACGCTGCCTTCGCCTTCATCGCGGAGCGCGATGACGCCGGCCGCCGCGTGGGCTCCTCCAAGGCCAAGGACTACCTGACCGCCCGTCTAGGTCTTAGCGAGTCCGAAGCCGCCGCCCGCCTGCGCAACGGGCGCAACCTATTTGCCCCTATCCCCGAACCGGAGCCCACTCCCCCACCTGCTGATCCCGATGCCGATGACGCCACACGCGCACAGGCCGAGGAATTAGCCCGCCGCCGCGCCGACCGCGAGCGCCGCGAAGAGGAAAAGCGCCGCAAGAAGCTTTTCGAAGAAGAGCCTATCCCTGAGCGCATCCTTAACCTCATCGAGAATGAGCTGCGCAGCCTCAGCAAGTACGCCATCCCCGGCCCAAGCGAGCTGCGCAACCAGGCCCTCGAGCAGGCCAAGCGCCGCTCCTTCGATTCCTTACGCGAGTGGCTGCGTAAGGCAGTTCGCAAGGCGAATAAGCACGCCCTCAATCCTGCCGGCGAGCCCGATCCGCACGCCGCTACCCGCAAGCGGCGCTTTAGCATCTCCCGCCAAGATGCTGACGGCGGTGTGCATATCTCCGGATACCTCGACGCCTCCGCGGCCGCCATCCTCGCCAGCGCTTTTGCTCCCGCCAAAAATAAAGGCAGCGACGATCTCAGCGCCGAGGATGATACCCGCACTTATGCCCAGCGCATGGCGGACCAATTGACCGCTGCCTTGTCGAGCTACCTTTCTGCCACCCAAAAGGACTCAGCGGGCCTTGGCTCTTTCTTCGTCGCCACCACCTTGGAGGAACTGGAGGCGATGGGCGGCGATACCCGCTTCGCCACCAGCACCGGCATCGAGCTTTCTCCGCTCGATCTCCTCCGCTTGGGTGCCGCGCAGCACGATTTCTTCTGTGCGGTGGATGAGAAGGGCTTTCCCCTCGAACTTGGCCGCACCAAACGCACCGCTTCCCTCTGGCAGAAGCTCGCCCTCGCGGCCTCCGAGCTTGTCTGCACCCACCCCGAGTGCCACCGCCCCTGGCAGGACTGCGATGTCCACCATCTGCAGGCTTGGTCTCACGGTGGCGCCACCGACCTCAAGAACCTCACGCTGCTGTGCCGGCGCCACCACGTAGACAATAACGACTACCGCGATGGCCGCAACGGAATGGGTCACGCCGAGCGAGACCCCGCCACCGGCCGGGTAGGCTACCGGGCCGCGCACGCGAGCGGGCTATCGCCCACAGTAGAGGTCAACGACCACCCCGCCGCGGAACAAGCCCCGGCACGCAGGCTCACTGATCCGCCCTCGCCACCACCGTCTCCCCCGGGCGCGGCCTGACCTCTTGCGCGCGGGCCCGCGGCCTGCCACAGCAGCCCGTCCGACTGCCCTACACTGGATAACCATGCAAACGATGCTCGTCACTGGCGGCGCCGGTTTTATCGGCGCCAATTTCGTGCGCCTCATGCGCCAGGCGCGCCCCGATACCCGCGTTACGGTGCTTGACAAGCTCACTTACGCCGGAAACCGCGCCAACCTCGCCGATCTGGATATTGACTTCGTCGAGGGTGATATCGCCGATTCTGCGACGGTAGAACCACTCGTCGCTGCCGCCGATGTAGTAGTTCACTTCGCCGCCGAATCCCATAATGACAATTCTTTGCGTGACCCCTCCCCCTTCCTCCACACGAATATCGTGGGCACGTTCACGCTGTTGGAGGCGTGCCGGAAGCACGATACCCGCTTCCACCATGTCTCCACCGACGAGGTTTTCGGTGATCTCGAGATTGGGGCAGAAACCAAGTTTGACGAGAACACCGCCTACGCCCCCTCCAGCCCGTACTCCGCCACCAAGGCAGGTTCTGACCACCTCGTGCGCGCATGGGTGCGTTCTTTTGGGCTGCGCGCCACCATCTCGAATTGCTCCAATAATTATGGGCCGTATCAGCACATCGAGAAGTTCATTCCCCGCCAGATCACCAATATTCTCTCCGGCCGCACGCCCAAGCTTTATGGGACGGGCGAGCAGGTCCGCGATTGGATTCATGTCGATGACCACAACGAGGCAGTGCTCGCCATCCTAGAGCGCGGCCGGATTGGAGAGACCTACACTATCGGCGCGGATCAGCCGGATATCAGCAATAAGCAGGTCATCGAGCTTATCTGCGAAATTATGGGCCACACCCGCGATGGGCGCGCCCTCTATGAGCACGTGGCGGACCGCCCCGGCCATGATCAGCGCTATGCCATGGATGCCACCAAGCTTCGCCGCGAGCTGGGCTGGGCCCCGCGGTTTACGGATATCCGCGCCGGCCTCGAAGACACCATCGCGTGGTACCGCGATAACGAAGACTGGTGGAAGCCCGAGAAAGAAGACGTAGAGACCCGCTACAAGCAGCAAGGACAGTAGACATGCACATAACTGAAACCGCCATCGCGGGACTACTCATCATCGACCTCGACGTGCACGGGGACAATCGCGGCTGGTTCAAAGAAAATTGGCAGCGGGAAAAGCTCACCGGTCTCGCGCCCGAACTCGCGAGCTTTCAGCCGGTGCAGAACAATATTTCCTTCAACCACGCCGGCGCTACCCGCGGGCTGCACGCCGAGCCTTGGGACAAGCTCATCTCGGTGGCGCAGGGCAAGATTTTTGGTGCGTGGTGCGACCTGCGCGAGGGGTCGGAGAGCTTCGGCGAGGTTATTACCCACGAGATTGGGCCGGAGACGGCGGTGTTTGTGCCGCGAGGCGTCGCCAATGGCTTTCAAGCGCTGGAGGATACCTCTTATAGTTACTTGGTCAATGAGCACTGGTCGGCCGAGGCGCGCTATGCCGCGGTGAACCTCGACATCGTGGACTGGCCATTAGAGCTCACCGAGATTTCGGAGAAAGACAAGCAGCACCCCAGCCTCGAAGAGGTGAGCCCGATGCCCGCCCGGCGCATCCTCGTCACGGGTGCGAATGGGCAGTTGGGGAGGGCGCTGAAGCGCCTGCTTGGCGACGCCGAATTTTGCTCCCACGCCGACTTCGACATCACCAATCCGCCAGAGCGAAATTGGAAGCAGTACTCGACCATCATTAACTGCGCGGCATATAACGACGTCAACGGCGCCGAAAACGACCGCGCCGCCGCGTGGGCCGTCAACGCGGAAGGGCCGGCAAAGCTGGCACGCATCGCCGCAGAAAACCAGATCACGCTGGTGCATGTCTCGAGCGACTATATCTTCGATGGGGCGAACGAGGTCCACACCGAGGCGGAGTTGCCGTCGCCGCTCAGTGCGTACGGGGCGTCGAAAGCCGCGGGTGATACCGCCGCGCAGACTGCGCCGCAGCACTACGTCATTCGCACCTCGTGGGTCTTTGGTGATGGCGAGAATTTCATGTCCACCATGCGCCGGCTGGCTAATAAGGGCGTGGAGCCGAAGGTCATCCATGATCAGCGCGGCCGCCCCACGTTTGCCGAGGACCTAGCCAAGGGCATCGTGCACCTGCTCAAGTCCGACGCGGACTACGGCGTGTATAACCTATCCAATTCGGGCGATACCGTGGGCCGCGATGAGATTGCCATGGCGGTATTCATCGGGCTCGGCCACGATCCGTCCGAGGTCACGCCAGTGACGACCGAGCAGTACCGCGAAATCGCGGGACCGGAGGCGCCGCGGCCCAAGGAATCGACGTTTGCGCTGGATAAAATCGAGGCCACCGGCTTCAAGCCGCAGAATTGGCGCGCCGCCCTGGCCCTGTACCTAGCGCTCTACCCGGAGGATTAAATGAAAGGCATCATCCTGGCCGGCGGTTCCGGCACGCGGCTCTACCCGATTACCAAGGGCATCTCGAAACAACTCATGCCCATCTATGACAAGCCGATGATTTACTATCCGCTGACCACGCTCATCCAGGCGGGTATTCGGGAAATCCTCATCATCACCACCCCGGAGGATGCGGGTGCCTTCCAACGCCTCTTTGGTGACGGCTCCCAGCTCGGACTCATGATCGATTATGCGGTCCAGCCGCGGCCGGAGGGGCTCGCGCAGGCCTTCTTGATTGGCGAGGATTTTATTGGAGACGATAGCGTCGCACTGGTGCTCGGCGATAATATCTTCCACGGCTTCGGCGGCGAGCTCACCCACTGCCAGGATCCGGAGGGTGGCATCATCTTCGCCTACGAGGTCTCGGATCCGCAGCGCTACGGCGTGGTGGAATTCGACGCTGCGGGGCATGCGCTCAGCATCGAAGAGAAGCCGGAGGTTCCGCGGTCGAATCACGCGGTGGTGGGCTTGTATTTCTATGACAACTCCGTCGTGGACATTGCCAAGGGCATCCAGCCCAGCGGCCGCGGCGAATTGGAAATCACGGCCGTCAATGAGGAGTACCTGCGCCGCGACGAGCTGAATGTTCAGCGGCTGCACCGCGGTAGCGTCTGGCTCGATACCGGCACGGTGGACTCTATGAGTGAGGCTTCCGCCTATGTTGAGGTGATGCAAAAGCGCACCGGGATCGTTATCGGATCGCCCGAGGTTGCTGCCTATGAGGCGGGCTTTATCGACCGCGCCCAGCTAGAAGCACTCGCCGAGCCGCTGCTTAAGTCCGGCTACGGCGAGTACCTGCGGGCGTACTAGAGGCTAGTAGCCGCGCTCGATGTATTCGTCGATGCGCGCAGCCTCCGCGCCCACCGTGGTGGCGTCGCCATGCCCCGGCAGAACCTTGGTGTCCTCCGGCAGGGTGAAGACGACGTTCTTCAGCGACTCGATGATCACATCGAAGTCGGAGTACTTGCGGCCGGTGGCACCGGGGCCGCCGTTGAAGAGCGTATCGCCCGACAGCAGCGTCTCGCCCACGTGCAGCACCACGCAGCCCGGCGAGTGACCCGGGGTGTGGTAGACCGTAATCTTCTCGCCGCCAATATCGAACTGACCGCGATCCGCAAGCGGCGTATACGGGGCATCGCCATTGGACTCCTGCCACAGCATGTCATCGTCCGGGTGCAGATAAACCTCGGTATCGAAGCGCTTGGCGGCCTCGGGTGCGAGCTCGCAGTGATCGTTGTGCGCGTGGGTGAGCAGGATACCTTCCACGTGGCGATCACCTACCAGCTCCGCTACGGCATCGAGATCGTGAGAGGGATCCACCACATAGACATTGGAGTCATCGCCCACGACGTAGACGTTATTATCCACGTCCCACTCGCCGCCGTCGAGGCGGAACTTGCCAGAAGTAACCGTGCTATCGATGCGCATTAAAACTCCACCACCGAACGCAGGACCTTGCCGGACTTCATGGTGGCGAAGGCCTGCTCGACGTCGTCAAGCGCAATGCGCTCGGAAACGAACTTGTCCAGCGGGAAATTTCCGGCCTTGGATAGCGCTACATAAGCGGGGAAATCGCGCTCCGGGAGGCAATCGCCGTACCACGCTGGCTTGATGGAACCGCCGCGGCCGTAGAGGTCGATGGCGGGGATATCCACGTGGTCGGTGAGGTTAGGCACGCCCACCATGACCATGCGGCCGGCGTGGTCGCGGGAGTAGAAGGCCTGGCGCCAGGTGGGCTGGATACCCACGGCGTCGATGGAAACGTCGGTGCCGAAGCCGCCGGTGAGCTCGCGGACGGCGTCGATGACTTCCTGTTCCGACAGATCCTTGGAGCAGATAGTATCGGTCGCGCCGAATTCGCGGGCGGTTTCCAGCTTGGATTCGTCAATGTCCACGGCGATGATCTTTGCCGCGGCTGCCAGCTTGGCACCCGCAATGGCGGCCATTCCGACGCCGCCGCAGCCAACGACGGCAACGGACTCGCCGAGCTGGATATCACCGGTATTCACGGCCGCGCCGAGGCCCGCCATGATGCCACAGCCCAACAAGCCGGCAGCGGCTGGGTCGGTGTCTTCCACCTTAGTGCACTGGCCCTCGTGCACCAGGGTCTTCTCAGCGAAGGAACCGATGCCCAGCGCAGGGGTGAGCTCGGTGCCGTCCTCGAGGGTCATCTTCTTAGAGGCGTTGTGGGTATTGAAGCAGTACTTTGGCTCGCCCTTCTTGCAGGCGCGGCACTCGCCGCACACGGCGCGCCAATTCAAAATGACAAAGTCGCCCTCCTCTACGTGGGTGACCGCAGAGCCTACGGTCTCCACCACGCCTGCGGCCTCGTGGCCGAGCAGGAACGGGAAGGCGTCTTCAATATCGCCATCGCGGTAAGCAAGGTCGGTGTGGCATACGCCGCAGGCCTGCACGCGCACGATGACGTCATTAGGGCCGGGGTCGGGGACAACAATATTGACGGTCTCGACTTCCGCACCCTTGGAGCGGGCAATAACAGCTTTTACAGTCATGCGCCCGAGCGTACCTATATTTTCAAAACCGGCGCATTATTGAAAACTCTTTTTAAGAGCGGGCGATGACGTTGGCCGTATGCTCGTGGCCGCGCTGGTTCATGTGGATGGGCAGGTTGCCGTCACCACCAGTAAAGTCCACCAGACCAGCCCACATGCGCTGGTTTGCATCGGCGCACATGCCGTTATTGCGGGTGGAAGGTTTCATATCCAAGAACTGCACGCCAGTGCGTGCCGCCAGGTCCACCTGCATCCACTGTGCCTTATTCTCAAAGTCCTGGATTGGCGGCAGGAAGGTGGGGTCGGCCGGGCGCGGACCGAAGTGGAAGAGGCAGTAGTACGGGCCAGAACCGATGGTGGGGTAGCCAACGATCTGGACGCGGGCGTTCGGGGCCGCGCGCTTGATGCGTTCGATTTGTGGGGCGGTGCGGTCCGCAAACTGCTTGCGAATCTGCGGCAGGTTGAGCTCGCGGTGGCTATAGGGAGAAGGCCGCCCGGTTGCACGCGGAGAGGTGGGCGAGATTTACCTGACCAACTCCACCGCAATGACCGGCTATACCAACCCCAACCTGCGGCTCAATAAGGTGGACGGGCTCATCTCCATCGGTGACTTGGGCTATATCGACGAGCATGATTTCTTGCACGTGGTCGGCCGCGCCGATGACATGATCATCGTCGGCGGCGAGAATGTTCACCCGCAATCCGTTACCGAGGTCCTCGAAGCCATGCCCGGCATCCACGAGGTCCATGCCGGTGGCGTGGAAGATAGCGAGACCTTCCAGCGCATCGCCGTGTGGGCGGTGCCTACTGCCGACGCCACCGGAAAGGCTCTCACGGCCGACGCCATCCGCGAGTGGGTCCGCACCAAGCTCGCCGATCACTCCGTGCCGCGCGATGTGCACTTCCTATCCCAGCCGCCGCGCAACGCCACCGGCAAGGTGGTCCCGCGCCTACTGCACAACCACGGCGAGGCTTAACGCTCTGCACCCACTGCCGTGCCCACAACGGCGAAAGGCCGCAGGCCAGATAACCTGCGGCCACTGTGGAGCCGCCTGCGAGAATCGAACTCGCGACCTTTTCATTACGAGTGAAATGCTCTACCGACTGAGCTAAGGCGGCACGCTGCTTGGCATATGCCAGTGCAGCAAGAGAAAGTTTAACCTAGGGGCGCCGCGGAATAGAAATCGGCCCCCGACTACGCACCCGCTTATAGGCACGCGCGACGCAGCCGGCCCACCAACCCGTCGAAGGCAATCTGCGTGCCGACGTTTTGTGTGAGCTGCTCGCGGCACAACGTGATGGCGGCCTGGCAGTCCAGCAGACCTTCCTCACTCACGCGTTGCGCTAGCTCGCCAGAAAGACCGGCGAAGTCCGGGTGGGTCAGGTCCACCTGCGCGCCAACTTTCTGCATGAGCGCATCGCGGTACACACCGGAGAGATCGATAAGTACTAAATCCAGGTTGTCGATCACGCGCCGCTTCGCCCGCTTCTTGTGCTGCTCCTGCAGTTCCTTAATGGCGGATCGGGCATCGCGCTGCGCTTTAGCCGCGCCTTTGCCCTTCGCACCTACGCCGAGGGTCTGCTCCAGCTTCGCCAGTTCGGCTTCTTCTTGTTCCTTATGCGATTCCTTCGCCTCCGAGTCGACCAATTTCAGCAGCGAGGTGACCGCCTGAAAGCCTTGGGAGCCGTGGAAGACCTCTTCTGCCAGGTTGATGGCCACCGCGCGGCGCTTTTGTACCGCCGGGTCGTTGACGAGGCGCCGCGCCCTGCCGACGTGGCGGAGGGAGGTGAGGGCGGCCAAGTGGGCGTCGTGATCCGAGGCGCCCTCGCTGACCAGCTGGGCGGTAATGCTCTCTACGGACGGGGAAGGAATGTAGAGGTGGCGGCAGCGCGAGCGGAGGGTCTGGGAGAAGTCCTCGGGGGCGTCGGAAGGAGCACACATGATGATCACTGTGCGCGCCGGCGGTTCTTCCACGGTCTTGAGCAGGGCATTCGCACCGTTATTATTGAGGCGGTCGGCATTGTTGAAGATCACTACGCGCCAGGGCGCCACCGTGGGCAGGCTCGCGGCGCGGCCGATGACGTCGCGCACCGTATCCACCGGAATGATGACTTCCTGCGGGTCCACCAGCACCAAGTCAGTATGCTGCTTCGCATCCAGCACCGCCTGGCAGGCCTCGCACCGGCCGCAGCCCGGCTCTTCCGGGTCCGTGCACATGAGTGCGGCAGCAAAATCGAGGGCGGCCAGGGATCGGCCGGAGCCCGGCGGGCCGGTAAATAGCCAGGAATGGCTCATTGCCCGCGGGTCTGCCCCCGGCATCCCCCGAGCTGCCCGAGCGGCATCCAGGATGGTGCGGGCCACGCCTGGGGTATCTGCCAATCTTTGCGCAACGCTTCCGGTATTCACTCGCCCTAGCCTACTGGTCTTACTAAAGTATGAAGACATGAACAGACTATTGCGCGGCGCACGATGGCTCATGGGAACCCAATGGCCGGTCTACGCTGCCTTAGTCCTCGGTGCGAACCTCATCGGCGCCATCGCGATCATGACATTCGTTCTCTATTTCCTTCCCATGCCGGAAATCAAGGACTTTGCCGCCGAGCTGCCAAGCTTGATGGGTGTCGCCGCGGTGTACCTCATCTTCGCCGTGATTATCGGAATTGCCGTAACCCTCCTGCTCTTCCGCCCGGTGCTGGACTGGCAGCGCAACCCGGACGAGCACGATCCAAATATGGTGCGCAACCTGGTGCTGCGCATCCCCGTCTACCAGTCCGCAGTGGCGGCCGCGGTATGGCTCATCGGCATCATTTTGGCCGTGGTCATTTCCGGGCGCGAATCCGGCCGCTTGGGGCTTGTCGTAGGCGTATCCGCTACCTTGGCCGGCTTGGTGGTTATCATCCTGACCTACCTGCAGGCAGAGCGCCTCGTGCGCCCGGTTGCCGCCCAGGCGGTGGCACGGCGCTTTGAGGATTCCACGCTCGAGCCACCCATCAAATACCGCCTGATATCCACCTGGCTCATGACTTCCGGTGTGCCACTGATCGGCATTCTCCTGGTACTGATTGCCCAGCTCACCGGGCTTTTCCCTGGAACCGCCGGCGCTCTAGTTCCCGCCATCACCGCCTTGGCGCTTACCGCTCTGGCTACCGGTTTTATCGGCACCAGCTTTGCGGTGATGAGCGTCGTGGACCCGATTGTGGAGCTACAGAACGCCATCAATCGGGTGCGCCGCGGTGAGACCAATGCCGAGGTCGATATCTATGACGGATCCGAGCTAGGCGTGCTGCAGGCCGGTTTTAATGAAATGATGCGTGGCCTGCGGGAGCGCAACCGCGTGCGCGATATTTTCGGCCGCTACGTCGGCAGCGAGGTGGCCCAACGTGCGCTGGAGGAACGCCCAGAATTAGGCGGAGAGGACCGCAAAGTAGCGGTGCTTTTTATTGACGTCATCGGTTCCACCACGTTTGCCGTTAACCACTCCCCCGAAGAAGTTGTGGAGGAGCTCAATAAGTTCTTCGAGCACGTCGTCAAGGTGGTACACCGCAATAAAGGAATTATCAATAAATTCCAGGGCGATGCAGCCCTCGCTGTCTTTGGCGCTCCCCTCAACGTTTATGATTCCACCTCCATGGCCCTGCAGGCCGCCCGCGAGCTACGCGGCGAATTGCGCGGACTCGAGTTGCAAGCCGGCATCGGCGTGGCCGCGGGGCACGTTGTCGCCGGGCACATCGGCGGCGCCGATCGCTTTGAATACACCGTCATCGGTGATGCCGTCAACGAGGCCGCGCGCCTGACCGAGCTGGCCAAGGACACCCCGGGCCAAGTATTGACCAACGCCGCCACGCTCAAAACCGCTAACGAGGCCGAGCAGGCCCGCTGGACTATGATGAAATCCATTGAGCTGCGCGGCCGTCACCGCATGACCCAGCTGGCTCGCCCTATCCGCGCTACCCTGGCAGAACGTTCCGAGGTATAACGAGGTTTTTAAGTGAGCTCAGCTCCCCGGCCCCGCATGATCGTGCCCGATGTGGCGCGCGGCATGGCCCTTCTAGGCATCGCCATGGCCAATATGACCACGGCGTGGATCATCACCACCGACCGGCCAGCAAGTTATTTCGGCGGCATCATCGATGGCAGCGTGTGGGATAAGGCGGCCGTCGTCTTCGCCGCCTTCTTTGTCCACAACCGCGGCCTGCCCATGTTTTCCACCCTGCTGGGTTTTGGCGTGGGGCTCATCGCGCTGAGTCTGTGGCGGCGCGGGTTTCCGGTGCAGGGGGCGCGCAGGGTCATCGCCAAGCGCTATGCCTTCTTGGCGGTGATGGGAGCGGCGCACATGGTGCTGCTGTTTTGGGGCGACATCATGTTCTTCTATGGCGTGGCCGGAATCGTGATTGCATTCCTGCTGCGCAAGCGGGATTCCTCCCTCATGCGCGTGGCCTATATTCTATTCGCACTATGCGCGCTGGGCGGGATTGTGGCCTTCATTTCCGGCGCGCTGGATCCCCTCGGCGTGGTGGCCACGGAGGGCATCGGCACCATCGAGTCCTACCCCGATTTGCTGCTCAGCCAGCTTGTCACCCTAGGCAGCCAGGCCTTGGCCACGCCGATCATTTTATTGATGTACCTGCCCGTCATGCTGGTGGGCTTTGTGTGGGCGCGCCAAGGCGTGCTTGCCGACGTCCCTTCCCACCGCCCCACCCTCCTGCGCTGGGTGGCCGTCGCGGTGGTCATTACCGTGGTTATCGGTACCTTGTGGTCTTTGAGCACGCTTGGGGTCATCGAGCAGCGCTGGGCGAATGCAGCCAATAATGCCAACTCTTTCCTCGGCGTCTTCACTGGCCCCGGCATCCTGGCCGGGCTCGCGTTGGTGCTGCAGCCAGTACAGGAGCGACTTTCGGCCGGGGCACCGCTGCCCGCAGTGTTATGGCCCTTTGCGGCGCTGGGCAAGCGCTCCATGAGCGGCTATGTGGGGCAGTCCATCCTCTTTTTCTGCCTCGTGCACCCGTTTATGCTGAACTTCGGTCACGAGCTGGGGGCCTTCGGCCAAGCGGTGATGGCCTTCGCGGTGTGGTTGGCCACTCTCATCTTCGCCTGCGTGCTGGAGGCCTGCGGCCGCCGCGGCCCCTTCGAGGCGGTGCACCGCCGCCTTTCCTATGGTCCGACGATGCAGCCGCAGTTACCGGGTGCGGTGAAGGCCGTCAATCAGCAGCAGATGGCCGATAACTAGGGCGCCGGTTTCGGCCGCGCACACTAGCCGCGCCTTGTGCTTGCGCTGCTTCAGCGCCGCACGCAAGGCGGTTAGCCCCTCGGCCGCGACGAGCACATTAGCGCCGTGACTCATGCCTTTGCCGGCGTCGGTGCGCAGCACTGGGTCGCCCGCCAGCGCCGAGGTGGCAAGCACGGCCGCGCCACCCACTGCCACTGCGGCGGACGTCGGCTGGCTACGGGTAGCGGCAACGCCCGCACCCCATGCGGCCGCGCGCAGGCCCCAGCCCAGGGCATCGTTGCGCGCGCCGCGGCGATACAGGCTCCAGGCATAGGCGGCGTGGTTCGCCGTTACAGCCGCCACGCCCAGCGCCGAAGGACGAGTCAGGGTGCGGGCCTTTTCCACTTGGGCGATGACCCCGGCTAGGATACCGGCGCCAACGGCGGGGTCTTCGCGGACCGAGGCGATAAGCTGCGGCTGTGCGCTGATATCGGATACGGCGCGCCGCAGGGCCGCAGCGCCTTCCTGGGTGCGGGCAAGAAAATCGTTCATGCCCGCCACCTTACGCGGTTATTTCTTGCGCGAGCCGGCCTTCACCACGTTCTTCGTGCCGGGCGATGGTTTCTTGGTTGCCTTCTTGCCGGCCTTCTTCGTGGACTTTTTGGTGGCCTTCTTAGTCGTCTTCTTCTTGGTCGTCTTCTTAGAGGACTTCTTGGTGGACTTCTTCTTGGTTTCGCCGGATGCTTCCTTGGCGCGGCGCTCGGAGAGGAGCTCGTTCGCACGGGCGTCGGTAAGCTGCTCTGGATCATCGCCGCGGCGCAGGGAGGCGTTGGTGGTGCCGTCGGTGACGTACGGGCCGAAGCGGCCATCCTTGACGGTCATGGGCTTGCCGGAGACGTCATTATCGCCCAGCTGCTTGATCGGCGGCTGGGCCGCGGCGCGGCCGCGACGCTTCGGCTCGGCATAGATGCGGCGGGCCTCGTCCAAGGTGATGGTGAAGATCTGCTCTTCCTTGGCCAAAGAGCGCGAATCGGTCCCCTTCTTCAAGTACGGGCCGTAGCGGCCATTTTGGGCGGTGATCATCACGCCGTCGTCCTCGCCCACCTCGCGCGGCAGGGACAGCAGCTGGAGGGCTTCTTCGAGAGTCACCGTAGAGGGCTCCATCGAGCTAAACAGCGAGGCCGTACCCGGCTTCAGCTTATTCTCGATGTACTCCTTGACGCGCTTTTCCTTCTGCTTTGCGGCCGTCTTGGTCTCCCAATTCTTGGCGCGCTTGCCTTCCTCGGCGCGTTGCTTGTCCTCCTCGGCCCGCTCCTTGGCGACGACCTCTTCGGCCTCACCCTCGGCCTTCTCCCGCTCATCATCGCGGACCACCTCGGTGACATACGGGCCGAAGCGGCCCTCCTTAGCCACAATCATGCGCCCATTTGCCGGGTTTTCACCCAGTTCGCGGCCGCCCTGTGGGGTGGCAAAGAGTTTTTCCGCCAGCTCCTCGTTCAAGCCGTCCGGAGTGACGGTTTCAGAGAGGTTGGCGCGCTGGTACTCGATGCTGCCGTCGTCATTGGTGCCGACGGCGCGCTCGATATACGGGCCATAGCGACCCACGCGGACGAAGACATCACGGCCCTCGGTATCGGTGTAAAGGCGCAGGGAGTTGACCTTGCGGGCATCGATGGCTTCTAGGTTGACGTCGATAAGCGATTTCAAGCCACCGTGGCGGGCAATGGAGGCTGCCTTTTGCTCGTTGGCCTCGGCGTTGCCGAAATAAAAGCCGTTGAGCCAGGCGGTGCCGTCCTCGATACCGGTAGCAATCTGGTCCAGCTCATCCTCCATAGAAGAGGTGAAGTCATAGTCGACCAGCTCGGTGAAGTTCTCCTCCAACAGTCCCACGACGGCAAAGGCAACCCACGATGGCACCAGCGCATTGCCGCGCGAGACCACATAGCCGCGGTCCTGGATGGTCTTGATAATGGACGCATACGTGGACGGGCGGCCGATGCCCAGGTCTTCCATCTTCTTGACCAGGCTGGCCTCGGTATAGCGCGCCGGCGGGTTGGTGGAGTGGCCCTCGGCGGAGACCTCCTTGGCGTTCAGGGCGCGACCCTCTTCCAAATGCGGCAGGTGGGTCTCGCCCTTCTTGTCACCCTTGGCGTCATCCGCGCCATAGGCCTTCAGGAAACCCGGGAAGGTAATGGTGCGGCCGGTGGCGGAGAATTCCACGTCATAGCTGCCATTATCCGTGGTGGCGGTGCCAGCCACGGTGACCTTCATGGAGGTTCCCTTGGCATCGGCCATCTGGGAGGCGACGGTGCGCTTCCAAATCAGGTCATAGAGCTTAAACTCCTCCGCATCCAATTGGCCGGAAAGCTGGCCCGGGGTGGCGAAGGTCTCGCCAGCCGGGCGGATGGCCTCGTGGGCTTCTTGGGAGTTTTTCACCTTGCGGTCATAAACACGCGGGGAATCAGAAACGTACTCTGCGCCATAGATGCTGGTGGCGGAGTTGCGCGCAGCTGATAGGCCCTGCTTGGACAGCGAAGTGGAGTCAGTACGCATATAAGTAATGTGGCCGTTTTCGTACAGGCGCTGCGCAATGCGCATGGTGCGCTCGGAGGTAAAGTGCAGGCGGCGGCCGGCCTCCTGCTGCAGCGTAGAGGTCATAAACGGCGCATAAGGCTTGCGTGTATAAGGCTTGTGCTCGACACCAGCGACCTGCATGTCCGCGCCGCTCAGTGCGGTTTCTAACGCCTTGGCCTGCGGCTCGGTGATGACGATGACGTCTTTGCTCTTCACGTTTCCGCGGTCATCAAAGTCGCGGCCCAGGGCCACGCGCTTGCTATTGACGGCTGTGAGGCGGGCGTCGAACGTAGCGGGATTATCCGCATCCGCAGCGCCGGTATCTAGCGTGGCGGCTAGATCCCAATAATCCGCAGGGATAAACGCCATGCGCTCGCGCTCGCGCTCGACGATGACGCGGGTAGCCACCGACTGCACGCGGCCGGCAGAAAGCCGCGGCATGACCTTCTTCCACAGCACCGGGGAGACCTCGTAGCCGTAGAGACGGTCAAGGATGCGGCGGGTTTCCTGGGCGTCGATAAGGTTGTAATCCAGATCGCGCGTATTATCCGCCGCCTCCAGGATGGCGGATTTGGTGATCTCGTTGAACACCATGCGGCGTACCGGAACCTTGGGTTTTAAGACCTCAAGCAGGTGCCAGGCGATGGCCTCGCCCTCGCGGTCGGGGTCTGTTGCGAGGTAAAGCTGATCGCACTGCTTCAGTTTGGACTTTAGGTCCGCGACTTTCTTCTTCTTATCGGGGCTCACCACATATAGCGGGGCGAAGTCATCCTCCGGGTTCACGCCGAGGCGCGCCCAGGATTCCTTCTTATACTTAGCCGGCACGTCCGCAGCGCCGCGGGGAAGATCGCGGATATGGCCCACGGAGGCCTCCACGATGTAGTTATCTCCGAGGTAAGGCTGAATCTTCTTCGCCTTCGTCGCCGACTCGACGATCACCAAGGTCTTTCCCGGCCCGGCTGCTTCTGCCACTTCGACTTCATCCCTTTCGATGATGCGAACAATAAGGTATGCACGCTTTCAGCAATCGCCCCTAGCGTACACAGTTGATCTGTGTTTCCTTTCTCGCACCATATACGCGGTTCTGCCAAAAGGTCGTTTTCAGGGGCACTATGTACCCCCACGGAACGGGTCTATACTGGCCTACTTAGAATGCCCAGTAACTGTGAAAGCATTGTGGGGCACGATAGCACACCTAAGCCGACACCCGGGGAGGATTCATGGTCGACACAATCACTATGTGGATCGAAACCGTCATGTCCACAGAGTGGATCTACCCGCTGGTCGCCGCGCTGATCTTTGGTGACTGCTTCTTCCCCGTCCTGCCGTCAGAAATCCCGCTCAATATGGCCGGCGCCTGGTCCGGCTCGCAGGGCTTCCCCCACCTGCCCACCATGTTCTTCGTGGCGCTCATCGCCGCCATGATGGGCGATAATCTCTGTTTCCTGCTAGGCACGCGGTTTATGCCCTTGCTTAAGCGCGTGCCAAAGGGATCTAAGGCCTACGAAGGGCTGAACTGGGTCAAGCGAAATATGCGCCGCGGCGGAGGGGCCGCCATTATTATCGCCCGCTTCATCCCTTCAGCACGCTTGTTTATGACCATCCTGCTGGGGTCCATGAGGTTCCCGTGGATCGTCTTTGTTTTCTTCGACACCATCGGCGTCGCCCTCTGGGCTGGCGAGGCGCTGGCCATTGGTTATCTCGGCGGCATGGCCTTTTCTAATTCGCCAGTACTCGCCGTGGTGGTCAGCATCATCGCCGCCATCATCATCGGCGTGGGCCTGCAGAAGCTGCAGAATAAGTTCACCGAGTGGTGGGATACCCGCCGCGGCTACGCGGAGACGCCGTAGCGGGGAGAACAGGCCGCCTAGATGACGGACACGGACTGGGCCTGATCACCCTTCGGGCCGGAGCCAACCTCGAAGGTGACCTGCTGATTTTCCTCTAGGGTGCGGAAGCCGCTGCCCTGAATCTCGGAGTAGTGGACGAAGATATCGCCGGCGCCATCCGCGCGCTCGATAAAGCCGTAGCCCTTTTCAGAGTTAAACCACTTAACGGTTCCTTGTGCCATGGTGTGCAGTCCTTTTCTTGCTTATCGGTGCAGCGATTCCGCACCAAGGGGGTTCGGTAAATGCGTCCTTTAGCAGTACCTTAAAGTGTAAACACCGCACCAAGACATCATTGGCCTTATATCAGTGTGACACGTTCCACGCCAAAGCGATAGACCAAACCCACGAGGGGGTAAAAATTGTCTCACCCGGAAACAGATAATCCCCTGGGAACAGAGCTCCTCGAATTCATCCAGCGCCGCCTCGATGAGTCCACTCTCACCTTTCACACCACCCTGCCCCCTCAGCGCGCCCAGTATGCGCAGTGGCCGGAGTGGGTATTGCCGCAGTTGCGGGAGAAGCTGGTAGAAGGGGGCGTCGGCAAGCTGTATCGGCACCAGGCTGAACTCGCACAGGCCGCCTGGGAAGGCGAGGATGCGGTGATTGCTACCGGCACTTCTTCGGGAAAGTCCCTGGGCTACCAGCTGCCCATTTTGAGCCGGCTGGCGCAGGAGCCGACCGCTTGCGCGCTGTATCTCACCCCCACTAAGGCACTGGGTTCGGATCAGCTGCAGGCGGTGCTGGAGCTGTGCCGGGGGATTCCGGCGCTCAAGGGTGTGGTGCCCGCGCCCTATGACGGCGATACGCCGCAGGAATCCCGCGCGGGTGTGCGCGATCATTCGCGGTTCATTTTTTCCAACCCGGATATGGTGCATATGTCCCTGCTGGCGGCGCATGCCCGGTGGGCGCGGCTGCTGCGGCACCTGGAATTCATCGTCATCGATGAATGCCATTCCTACCGGGGCGTATTCGGCGCCAATGTGGCGCTCGTGTTGCGGCGGCTGCTGCGCTTGTGCGCGCACTATGGCTCGCGGCCGACGGTTATCTATGCCTCGGCCACCATGAAGGACCCGGGCCGGCATGCACAGCGCCTCACCGGCCGGCCGGCCCGCGCAATTACGGAGGACACCGCCCCCACCGGTGCGCGCACCGTAGCCCTGTGGGAGCCAGGCTTCATCGAGGGCGCCGAGGGTGAGCACGGGGCGCCGGTGCGCCGCGCCGCCACCACCGAAGCGGCCGAGATGATGGCCTCTTTCATCGCCGAGGGTGCGCGCACCATGACCTTCGTGCGTTCGCGCCGCTCGGCCGAGGTGGTGGCCATGCGTGCGGCCGAGGTGCTCTCCGGTAGTTTGGGCCGGCCCGATTTTGCCCAGCGCATCGCCGCCTACCGCGCGGGTTACCTGGCCGAGGACCGCCGTGCATTAGAGCGCGCGCTTGACGACGCCTCCTTGCTCGGCGTCGCCACCACCTCCGCGCTCGAGCTGGGCATCGACGTCGGTGGGCTCGATGCCGTGGTCACGGCCGGCTTCCCGGGGACCGTCGCCAGTTTTTGGCAGCAGGCCGGGCGCGCCGGCCGCCGCGGGCAGGGCTCGCTCGTAGTACTCATCGCCCGCGATGAGCCGATGGATACCTATCTGGTCCACCATCCCGAGGCGCTGCTGGGCAAGCCGGTGGAGGCCAGCGTATTCAACCCCGCCAATCCCTATATCCTTTTCGGCCATGTCTACTGCGCTGCGGTAGAAAAACCACTGGATGATGCCACGATTGCTGCCTGGGGAGCCCAGGACGTGGTCCATCAGCTGGCCGAGTCTGGCCTGCTGCGCCGCCGCGAGCGAGGCTGGTTCGCCGTACCCATTCCTGCCCACTCGCCGGAGGAGCTCTCCCCGGAGACGGCGCATACCGCCGTTTCCTTGCGCGGCGGGTCAGGCGAGGAAGTGATGATCGTGGATTCTTCCGACGGCCGCCTGCTCGGCACCATCGATGCCGCTCGCGCCACCAGCCAGGTGCACCCCGGCGCGGTGTACCTGCACCAAGGCGAAAGTTTTGTCATCGAGGAACTCATCCTCAGCGATTACCTGGCGCTCGCCCGCCCAGAGACCCCGGATTATTCGACGACCCCGCGCTCCACCACGAATATCCGCATCCTGCGCGAGGCCGATAACCTGGTCAATTATTCCCCGGGCCTGTGGGTAGCCGACGTGGAGGTAGAGGTCACCGATCGCGTCACCGGTTACCAAGTGCGGCTTGCCGATGGCACCATTGGTGACGACATCCCCCTCGATCTCCCCGAACAGCGCCTGGTTACCCGAGCCGTGGCCTATACCATCGATCCGCTGGCACTTTCCGCCATGGGCGTGACGGCCTCCGATACGCCCGGCACCCTACACGCGGCCGAGCACGCCGCCATCGGCTTACTGCCGCTTATCGCCACCTGCGACCGCTGGGATATCGGCGGCGTATCCACCGCACTGCACCCCGATACGCAGCTGCCCACCGTTTTTGTCTATGACGGCCATCCGGGCGGTGCCGGCTTTGCTGAAGAAGGCTTCCGCCGCTTCCCCGAATGGATAGAGGCCACCTTCGAGGCGGTGCGCTCGTGTCCTTGCGAATCCGGTTGCCCGTCGTGCGTGCAATCACCGAAGTGCGGCAACGGAAATAATCCGCTCAGCAAAGATGGTGCTATCAAGCTACTCGGCGCGCTGGTCACCATGACGCAGGGCTAGCCGCGCTGCCTCCTTCCGCTGGCTCACACCGGCCCGGCCTTGGCCTGGGTAGAGCGGCCGCGCACTGCCGCGGTGACGATGACGTCGCGACCGGATTCGGTGCAGGTTTCTAGGGTGGCGCCATTCAGGGCGGCGGTATCGCCCGCGGCGGTGCAGGCATCCTCGCCAGTAGCAAGTGCTCAGGCGCCAGCGACCGCAGCGAGGTCGGCGGCCACTTGCGCCTCGTGGCGTGCGGCTACGCGCGAGCCCACCGCCGCCACGATAAGCAGCAGGCTCACGATGGCGACAATGATGCCGGCCGCGGCGATGGTGGCATAGCCTTCCTCGCCCCAGCGTTGCGGCTTACTCATTTCCGCCCACCTCGGCGGAAAAGACTGCCTCGGAGCGCATGGTGCCGATGGGGGCTTCCACGCTTACCGACGCCTTCACCAGCCCACCGCTTTCCTCCACGCTGACTTGGGCATCTTCGCGCGCGGGGTGGTATTCGACGCCGATGGCATGCGCACGCGCGGCCGCGCCCGCCATGTCCACAGCGGCGATATAGGATGCCAGCGTGGCAATAGCACCCACGATTCCCGCCGCGACCAAGACTAAGGAGCTTAAAGCTAAGGCGGCCTCGATGGTCACGGAGCCATCGTCATCAAATACCTTGTGCATTATTCCTCCTTTCTGCCGGCGGGAATGATCCCGCCAGCTGGGGTTAGGTAGAGCTGCTAGCTGGGGGTATTAGAGAGGGCGTCGGTAATGATGCCTTCGATGGCATCCACCACGCCGCCGCCGTTGATGACCATGTAAAGCACCCCGGCAAGCGCCGCTGCTGCTAGAGAGCCCATGGCATATTCGATGGTGCTCATACCCTCGTCATTGCGGATGAGCTGGGGATACTTAGTAAGTGCGTGCATGATTAGTGTCCTTTCAAGTGAGGTTTAGAGAAGTTGCGCGCCCAGGCTGATTACTACGGGCGCAAGGCCTAGAACGATGAATGCCGGCAGGAAGCACACCGCCAGCGGGAGGGCAATGAATACTCCTGCGCGCTCCGCCTGTGCTGTGGCGTGGACGGATGCTTCCGCGCGCAAAGAAGTACAGATTCGATGGCATCCGGCCGCAATGGTGGCGCCGGATTGGCCCGACATGATGACAAGCTGTGCTAAGTCCTCCAGCCCCGCCTGGCCCTTCATATGGCCCCACGCGGACTGCGTGGAAACTCCAACGCCTAGCAGCGCGGAGACGGTCTCCCACAGGTCCTGCGTCTGAGCGTCCGCGGTGCGAGCGACCGCGGTGGCGGCTCCGTGCACGGACAGCCCTGCGGCCAGGCACGCTGCGAAGAGTTCGACGTCACCTGCTACTACCAGCGGGTCCAGCGGTGCTGCGGGCTTGAGCTTGCTTATCAGTCCCCCACGCGCTTTCGGGCCATCGCGCGGGGTCTTGGCGGTGGTCTCAGTCGCACTGGTAACTGCCAGCCGGCCAGTGTGCGGTGGGAGGCCAACGAGGGCGGCTAAGGCCACAAAGATGAGCGGGGTCATGCAGCCGCCTTCCGAATAATGATGCGCGACCAAGCGAAGCCGCCGCAGGCCAGCGCCGCGCCTACCACGAGAAGGACGCCGCCTAACCCGCCGCCGAAAAGAAAGCCGAGCGAGTTAGCGCCCATGGCCCCGCCCATGGCGATGCCGGCTATTGGCAAGCACGCGAGCACCGTGGCGGTCGCTTGGGGGCCTTGCAGACTAGCGGAGGTGGATTGCTGGTGGCGTCGAGAAGCATCGAGGCGGCTTTGGGCTTGGTCGAGCAAGCTGGCCACCGCAATACCGTGGTAGGTGGAAAGCTCTAGCAGATGGCCTAAGCGGGAAAGCTCCGGCAGGGTCTTTGTATCCTCTGCATCCGTGAGCGCCATGTGGGGCGGCGCGCCACGCGCAGCGAGGGCGGCCGTTGCTTCCAGTGCGGCGGATACCTCCCGCGGGGTAGTTCCCGGCAGGGCCTCCACCCCGCGGGCAAGCGCCCCAGCCAGGGTCGCCCCTGCCCGCAGGTCCGCGGTGACCACTCCCAAATAGGCGGCCATCCCTTCGCGCCCACGCCGCTGCGTGCGCGCAGCCACGAGGTCTTTGGTGTACCAGGACACGCACCAGGCGATTATGGCGGCGGCGATAGCGACGCTGATGCGACCCACTGAGTAAAAGACCAGGCTGCCGCAAAATACCGCCCCCAGGATGACCACGGAGCTAGCTCGTGTCTGGCGCGTTGCGGAAGCTAGGCGGCCGGTGATAGAGGGCGCGGGCAGGAGCAGTGCGGCGGCGAGCAGGAGGAAACTAAGCATGGCTGGCCTCCCCGGCGCGCTCGCCCAGAAGTTGTGCGGAAAATTCCGCAAAGCCATCCGCCGGTCCGTCTTCGGCACTCCAGATGATGCGTGGGGTAACCGGGTTTCCCTCGAGCACGCCAATATGGACAAGGCGGCGGCCCTGCGGGGTGCGTTCCATGGTCAGCACCATGTGTACGGCCGCTGCCAGTTGTGAGTGCAGTGCCGCGCGGTCCAGGCCGCCAAGGGCGGCGAGGGCCTCCATGCGGGCGGGGACTTCAAAGAGCGAATTGGCATGGAGCGTACCGGCGCCGCCGTCGTGTCCGGTGTTGAGGGCGGCGAGGAGATCGACCACCTCGCGACCGCGGATCTCGCCTACCACGATGCGGTCTGGGCGCATGCGCAGCGCTTGTCGGAGCAATTGTGACATCGTGACCTCGCCGCTTCCCTCCGCATTGGCCCGACGCGAGACCACGCTGACGCAGTGCGGGTGGTGCGGGGAGAGCTCGGCAGTGTCCTCGATGACGAGGATGCGTTCGCGCTCGGAGACGGTTCCCAAAAGCGCCGATAGCAAGGTGGTTTTGCCGGAGCCGGTTCCACCTATAACCAGGAATGAGACTCGCTTGTCCACCACAGCGCGCAGCAGCGTAGCGATATCTTCTGGCACCGTGCCGTTGTCTACTAGTTGGGGCAAGGTGGTCTGTGCTTGGCGCAGTACGCGCAGGCTCAGGCAGGTTCCGGCCACCGCAGGCGGGCTCAGCAGGGCGTGGACGCGCAGGACGACGCCATCAGGGCGGCTAACGCGGCCATCGGCATAGGGTTGAGCATCATCGAGGCGCGTGCCGGAGGCTGCCGCCAGCCGGCTGGCCAGTTGGCGGACTTCGCCATCATCGCGGAAGGTGATGTCAGTGCGTTCGAGGCCCTCGCCGCGGTCCATGAATACCGCATGCGGCCCGTTCACAACGACATCGGTAACCCCCTCTCGCCCCAGCAATGCATCAAGCGGGCCCATTCCGGTGGCGTCCTGGCGCAGGCGGCGTAGTAGGTCGAGTACCGCGACGTCACTAATCACGCCGGCTTCTGCACGGATGCGCCGAGCCAGGGCTGCCGCATCATGCACCAAGTCGGGCTCGACGGCGATGATACGCTGCATCTTTTCCAGCGTTTCCTGTGCTACTTTCTGCTCACTCACGCGCCTACCTCCTCGAGGACCGCGTGTGCAGCCTTGCGCAAGGGTGCCGGGAGGCGCTGCGGGAGGCCGCCTATTTCCACCGCACGCGTAAGGCCCCGGGCCGTTGGCAGTTCTGCCAACACCGTGCTGTGGATGATGCTTTCTACTTCCGCCGCGCTTAACGATGCCCACTGGCGTTGCCGCAGCACCACCACACAGCTGCGCCGCGCGGCTCCGAAGCGCGTAATTAGTTGCGCGGCCGATGCAGCCGAGCGCACTTCTGCGGCCACCACTATGACCACGTGGGTACACGCATCCGGAACGGTCTCCGGGGTGCAATCCACCACGCATAGCCCTTCGCCCGCGTGGGCCGCGCCCACTACTCGCGCGAGCAGGTCCTTTTCCAGGCGGAAGGGATCCGCGACGGTACTGCGCGCGGTCGAAAGCACCGCTACCCCATCCGGCGTAGTGGGCAGCGCGCGGTAGAGATCGGCGGCATCGATACTGCCATCGCCCACGGTAAGCTCCGGCCAGCGCGCCCCCGCTTCGGCCTCTACGCCAAGCAGGAGGTCGAGGCCACCGGAGTATGCGTGGGCGTCGATAAGCAGGGCGCGTCCATCCGCAGCGCACTGGGTGCGGGCCAAGGCGGCCGCGAAGGTAGAAGCCCCCACCCCGCCGCTCGCCCCAACCACGGCGATGGTGGCGCTACCCGGTCGCGTGTCCTGCGGGGTGCCCGCGGCGGCAATGCCCGCGAGCAGCTCCTTGATCTGGGCGGGAATGATAAAGGCGCTCTCCGCGTGACAGGCTAATGCCGCTTCATAGTCAATCGGTCCAGGGTCCGCGGCAAGGAATAGTACTGGCACAGGCGCGGAGTGGGGGCGTTGCGCTGCCGCCACCACGCGGGCCATGAGGGAATCAACCAGGACCGCAAAGGCGCCTGGCAGACTGCGCGGGACGTCGCGGGGATCGGTTACGGTAAGCACATCGTGGCTGGTAGCAGCCGCGGCATGGATAGCCTCGGCGCGCAGTGCTTCGTCACCGACGGCAACGACGATGGCAGCGGAATCAGGATGTAATGCGTTCATGTCTCATAGCCTGAAGCATCCGTGCAACCGCAGCGAGGGCTCTTCGGCGGCACTGTGGATAACCCGCGACAACTCACCGTATAGCCCTGATTTGGTTGCCGCTTCAACTAAAAACCTGTGGATAACCCCGCATCACATGGCGCTAGATATAGGTGACGGCCCGTGCATCGGGGGGGTCTGCGCACGGGCCGTCAGTAACCCGGCCTCGGGGGGGGTGAGCCGGGGCAGGCCGCACAGTATATCGGGGCCTTGCACGCATTATTATGACATGTTCGCCACCCAACCACAACAGCTAACAGCAGTTTTTCCACGGCCATGGCGCTGACCTGCACCGAATGCGTGTTCACTACTTTATCCCCCGCATGGGCTGCCAATCCCACTTTATTGACACGCCAACCACCATTAACTGCAGCCACTTCAACACCACTAAGCGCGAAGGGCGGCTACACTCGGCAGCACACCATGACGAATTCCCGCGAATCCTTTCCTCCCCGCCCCGCTAGCACGAGTCGCGCCGGCGGCGAACACGCACGCACCGCGGCGTTTTTCGATCTCGATAAAACCACCATCGCCACCTCCTCGGCCTATGCCTTCGGCCGCGAGTTTTTGCACAACGGGCTCATCTCCCCGGCCGAAGCACTGCAGCTCTCCCTGGCGAAAGCCAGCTATATGTTTTCCGGCCTCTCCAGCGAAGGCATGGACGCTAGCCGCGATCAGCTCACCACGATGGTCACGGGGTGGTCCGTGGAGGAAGTGCGCTCCATCGCCCGAGACACCATGCACCACGTGGTCACTCCCTCCATCTATGCCGAGGCCCGGGAACTTATCCGTGCCCACCGCGCCGCGGGCGACCACGTGGTCATTGTCTCTGCGTCCGCTACCGTGCTGGTAGACATCATCGCGGAGGAGCTCGGCGTCGAGCACGTCATCGCCACCGAATTGGCAGAAAAAGACGGACGCTTTACCGGCGAGGTGCTCTTTTATTGCAAGGGCCCACATAAGGCAGAAGCACTAGAGCGCACTGCCGCCGCAGCAAACATTGATCTTAATGCCAGCTATGCCTATTCGGATTCCGCTACGGATATCCCGATGCTGGAGAAAGTTGGCCACCCCGTCGCGGTCAACCCGGACAAGCAATTAAAGCGCCACGCCATCAGCCATGAGTGGGATATTCGATCCTTTAAGGACCCAGTGCCGCTCCTGCCTGCGCCGACCGCTAAAGAAATCGGAATCGGGGCCTCCGTGCTGGTGGGTACCGTGGCGGCTATCGGCGCCGGACTATGGCTTGCCCAGCACCCTGACCGCCCCAGCTTCCCCAAGCGCGGGCCACGGCATACCTCTTAAGCGGCTCGCGCAATCGCGTCGGCCTCTGCACCACCGGCTGCCCAGGCAGCGAGGTAGGTAAGGAGGGCGTCGGCAAGCGCGGTGCGGTAATTATCCACCGCATCGGCATACTCAGCGCGGTGGCGGGTGTAGTAGACCTCGGGCACGGCGAAACCGCGCGGGTCAAACCCCGTATGCACAGCGGCAAGGCGGGAAGCAACGCGAGCGACGAGGCCGCTGCGAGGGCCGAAAAACTGCCCTGCGGCAATCTCGGCATGGACCACGCTCGGTAGAAGGAGATCAAAGGCGGGACCATTACCCTGGGCGATAAGCCGGCCCAGCCCTTGCAGCCGCGCGCTTTCACCGGTGGGGATACCGGTGCCACCGGCCGCGACGTCAATGCGCGCTAGAACCTGCAGCGGCGCTCGGGCAAAGGAGCGCACCGTGGTGTCCAAGAGCTCCGGCGCGGCCACAGAGTAGGCGCTTACGGCGCTGGCCAACGGCCCTTCTTCCACATTCTCTGGGCCCGGATGTGGGGGGATGGCGTAGCCATCAAGCGCCACGCTAGAACGGGCGCCGCGAATAAGGGACTCGGCGGAAATGACCTCAAACTTTCGCAATCCTGCAGGTCGGCGGTGTGCACGGGCAATGGCAGCGGCGGCTTTTTCTGCACTTTCTTTCACCCCCGGCAGGCGAAACAGAGGGGATAACGCGTCAATTTCTGACATATACATTAGGATAGCCGTGGAAGTCCCTACGTATGCGTGGCACCATGGGAGAATAGTGATTCCATTATTATTAGGGACATTACAAGGTTTAGATAAACGCGAGGAGAATTAATCGTGAGCAACGATGGACTGTATACCGACGGTACTGATCAATTTGCACCGAAGGTGAACTCGATCCCATTGAGTGACGTGGATACGTCCTCGTCCGAGACCTCGGTAGGCCAGCTGGTCTCCAACGCCACCGAGCAGATGTCCCAGCTCGTACGCTCCGAGGTGGAGCTGGCTAAGACCGAACTGGCAGAGTCCGCAAAGAAGGGCGGAATTGGCGCTGGTCTCTTCGGCGGCGCTGGCACCATCGCGCTGTATAGCTCTTTCTTCTTTTTCTTCTTCCTGGCAGAGCTCCTCGCCATCTGGCTGGACCGCTGGGCAGCGTTCCTGATCGTCTTCTTGATCATGATCGTCCTCGCCGGCATCTTGGCCTTTGTTGGTCTGAAGAACGTCAAGCAGGTGAAGGCGCCGCAAAAGACCATTGACTCCACCAAGGAGCTCAAGAACCTGGTTCCGGGCAAGGCACAAAAGTCTCTGGACCGAAAGACCACCCACGGCCTCTACACCTAAACCGGCAGGCGCCACGCACACGCAGCACGCCACGCAGTCGTGCTCCCCTCTATCCGCCCTAGCTAGCCTGGGGCGGATTTTGTGTACTTTCCCCTATCCTCTACCGTTTCTGCCCCAACTATAGAAAGGCGGCACCATGGCCTTTGCACCCCTGCCTCCCTCAACGGTGGAGCTGGAGGGACCTTATGCGCATGACTTCGTCCATACCCGCGGCATCCGCCTGCACGTGGCCACGGCGGGAGAGAGCACGCAGCCACTAGTGGTACTCATCCACAGCGCCTTTGGTGGGTGGTTCGACTATCAAGACGTCATTGCGCCGCTTGCGCAGCGCGGCTTCCACGTCGCGGCGGTAGATATGCGCGGCTTTGGCATGTCCGATAAGCCACCTATCGATGCGGGGCAAGATATTCGTACCTTAGTGGGCGATATCAGCGGGCTCATCCAAGCCTTGGGCCACGACGATGCCTTTGTGGTCGGTGCCGATACCGGCGGCGCGGTGGCTTGGTGTTTAGCCGCTGAGCGCCCCGAGCGGGTACGCGGATTAGCTTCCATCTCCGCCGCCCACCCGGTGGATCTGCGCCGAGCGATTGCCGCCCGGCCGTGGGATTTTGGGTGGATTAACCTGCGCTCGCTGCTGTGCCGCCTACCCCGCGTTACCCGCGCCCAGAACCTGCTACTTAGTCCGCGCGCCTACCGCAAGGAGTTGGAGCTGGATACGGGGCCTTCGCTTAACGGAGCCACCTTTGACCGCATCCTCGATCTACGCCTGCGCGCCTCCCGGATCGGCAGCGTTCGGCGCGGAATCTTGTGGAACCACCGTATGCGCACCGCCGTTGTCCCCCTGAACTGGGTGGAACTGACAGTGGAACGACCCGTCCTTTTCATCCACGCCCAACAACGGCTGTGGAATCCCGTGGTCCGTCGCGCCGCCTTGCGCGCCCGCCACGGTTTTACCGCCACGACCGTGCCCGGTGCGAAGAACCTACCTCACGTGGAAGCACCGGCGGAGTTCGTCTCTACGCTGGGGGCGTGGCTCCAGGAAAATAGCTAATGGGCCACGCACTCACCGGTATCGACCGGGTGGGTAAGTTGCTCGACGTCCCCGATCTGACTGTTGACTTCATCAGCGGTGAGCGCATAGCCCGTCTCAGAGTCATCTACCGAGGCGCCAAAGACCACGCCTAGGACCTCGCCGGCCGTATTGACCAGTGGGCCGCCGGAATTTCCTTGCTGGATATTGCCGCGAACGGTGTAGGAATCGCGCTCCACATGCCCGTGGGAGTAAATATCCGGACCAGAAATGGTGATGCGATCGCGCACACGCGCCATCTCGGCGTCAAAAGGCCCGGAATGCGGGAAGCCCATGACCATCGCATCATCGCCCGTCTGGGCCGGGGTCTGGGCCCACGGCAGCGGATCGATGCCGAGGTCGCGCGAATGCAACACCGCCACGTCCACGTCTGGGTTGTAGTAGACCACGGTCGCGTCTTTAAGCCCCAGCTTAGTATCAAGGCGCACGGTCTGTGTGCCGGCCACCACGTGGGCATTGGTGATCACGTAGTCATCGGCCGTTACGAAGCCGGACCCCATGAGGCGGCGGGAGCACTCTTCGGCGTCGCCAAGCACGTGAATGATGGAGGGCCGCATGCGGCGCACCAGCTCCGGGTCCTGCACGTCTGGGTCCGGCTCTTCTACCTCCTCGGTGCTAATAGAGTTTTGCCACGGCGACACCAATGGCGGCAGACCGGACTCATTGAGCATCGCCGCCACACCATTGGGCAGCGCCGCTACCCGCGCCGGCGCGGCCAAGTTGAGGTTGCCCAAGATCCGCGAATCGCGCAGCCCCTGGCCAGCCGCGCCGCCCAAGTTGGTGGCCACAGGGATAGAAATCAGCCAAATAACCACCAAGGCGGCAAAGGCTTGAAATACCGCGCCTACCGCAGAATCGAGGCGCTGTGTCTTGCGCGCCTTCATGCGGTCGCGCACGCTGCCGCCCAGAGAGGAGCCGATGAGCTGCCCGATGCCCACGAATAGCACCAAAATTCCTACCAAGAGCAGCAAGCGCAACGAGGGCTGATCCACCAGGCGCAATGCGGCAGGTGCCACGGCAATGCCCAGCACTACCCCAGCACCCAGTCCGATGGAGGCCAAAACTGCCGCGAGGGCACCATTGCGCCACCCACTAAGTAGCGCCAACAGGACGGCGACCACAATCAGGCCGTCAACGATAAGCGCAGGAGTCATGGCTATGGATTCTTTCTATTTGGGGGTTAAGACGTACACGTACCGCGGCACAAGCGGTTAGGACATCTTCTCATTATTGCGGGAGTTTTTGAGGGAGTCACGCAGGTCCATGACTGAATTATTATCCCAAGGAACACTCCACCCAGAGTGCTGCAAGAGGGCCGAAAGCACGCCGGCGGTAAACCCCCAGATGACATAGCCATTGGCATGAAATGCTGGTCCTTGCCATTTTCTAAAGCCCACCACGAAGCGATTGCGTGGATCGACCAATTCCCGGATGGGAACGAGAAAGACATCATCGGTTTCATCAGGGCTGGCGGGATAGACCTCCCCCGGCTGGTTCCAATGCGCCAGGATCGGGCTCACGGGATTGCCGGTGGCACGGATATGCAGTTGGCTCCACTGCTCTAATGGGGTCACGGAATTACGCTGCAGGTCCGTTTCTTCCCAGGCTTCCCGCAGCGCAGTATCCACTAGCGAGGTATCACCGGGATCTCGGCGGCCGCCTGGGAAAGCAATTTGTCCGGAGTGAGAACGCATGGACGGCGAGCGGTGTGTGAGCAAAATGCTGCCCTCCTCCGCGCTTTCGCCGCTAAGCAGCATAAGCACAGCCGCCTCCCGTTTGACCGGCACCTGCGCAGTAGTGCCATTGAGGGACGAAGCCTGCCGGTTGCCTATGAGCTCTTGCACCTGGCTCGGATCTACCCCCAACGCTGGCTTGAGCCATTCTGGTGTGCACTCGGGACGAAGTTGGCTCATGCCGCAATCGCCTCTTTCACGGCCTGTTCAATCTCCGCTGCGGAGCTAAACGGCTGTGCAAATTGCTTGCGCACTTCGCCGTCCTTGAGCACCACTGTCACCGGAACTACGCCTGGCAGGCTCAACTGACCGGAAAATTTATTATCCGCATCCTGGAAGCTCGGCAGATCCACTCCCACGTCATTCAAGAAAGCTGCACCGTTTCCCGCGTTCTTATCCGCGTGCACACCCACGACCTGCCAGTCTGGGTGCGTCTCCGCCACCTTTTGCAGATAGGGAAGCTCCGCACGGCACGGCTCGCACCACCACGCCCACACGTTGACCACGCTCACACCTTCATCGGCACGCTTTCCGGTGGCCTTACCGCCCAAGCAATCCAGCTCTACCCCAGCTACGGTGCCGGCTGGACAGTCTGGACGCTGCGGAACTTCTTGCGGAGCAACCTCGGTTGGCACTGCCTCCTCGGCTTCGTCCCCACCCCGCAATTGCGAGACCCCCACTACCGCGATAACGGCAATGAGGATCGCGGCAATCACCGTGCCAAGGACGTAGTTCTTCATGCCTTAAGCCTAGCGCCCACTAGCCGCTGGACACATATCCCGCAGCACGCATGCACCGCACTCCGGCGTGCGCGCATGGCATACCTGGCGCCCATGAAAGATGACGCGGTGAGAAAACATTGTCCACTCTTCTTCTGGCAGGAGCTTGGCGATGTCCCGCTCAATCTTTAGCGGCGTCGTCTCCCCTGTGAGTCCGAGCCGCTGCATGAGGCGGCCGAAGTGCGTATCCACCGTCAGCCCCGGAATCCCAAAGGCATTTCCAAGCACCACCAGCGCGGTTTTACGCCCCACGCCGGGCAGGCTGGTGAGCTCCTTAACCGTGCGGGGAACCTCGCCTGCATAATCTGCCACCAGCTTCTCCCCTATGCCCAAAAGGTGTCCCGCCTTAGCTCGTTGAAAACCCAACGGGCGCAGGATGCGCTCCAGTTCCGACCGCTGCGCTGCTGCATAATCTGCGGCCTCGGGGTAGCGGTAAAAGAGTTCAGGGGTCACCGAGTTCACGCGCTCATCCGTGCACTGGGCAGAAAGCACCGTGGCTATCAAAAGCTGCAGCGGGGAGTCATAATCCAAGGCACAACGCGCATCTGGATACTCCTGTGCCAAACGCCTATTTATCTCCGGTGCCCGTAGCTCCGGCGCGCTGGCCGCTGACAGTGCTGAATTCATGGCATAAAGCTTAGTAGACTAGGAAAACATGATTTCACTTGTGATTCTGGTACCGCTTGCGATCGCCCTTTTCGCCCTCCTGATGGAAAAGCTCGAGGCAGTTGTTTTCGCTGACTAAGCCGCAAACTCGCTGGCCGGAGTTGTGCCTCTAGCACGATCAGAGTTTCTATAGTGTGACAAAAATTCACTGAAGTACCAAAAGTGACCAATTACACTGTAAGATGAAACTCGTTACACAGTGACCCCGCTTGTTCCGCATTGTCGAGTGCATGAAAGACCGCACCCAGATGTGGCGCAGGCGCATCTATGGACTTTCGTAGTCGACATCCAAGGAGTAAAACGTGGAAGGCGTACAGGACATCCTCTCCCGCGCCGGAATCTTCCAAGGCGTTGATCCCGTTGCAGTGCAGCACCTCATCGAGCAGATGGAGACCGTGCGCTATCCGCGCGGAACCACCATCTTCGACGAGGGCGAACCTGGTGACCGCTTGTACATCATCACCTCGGGCAAGATTAAGCTCGCTCGCCACGCCCCGGACGGCCGCGAAAACCTCCTGACCGTCATGGGCCCATCCGATATGTTCGGCGAGCTGTCCATCTTCGACCCGGGCCCGCGCACCTCTTCCGCAGTATGCGTGACCGAAGTTCAGGCGGCCACCATGAACTCCGAGCTGCTCAAGAAGTGGGTTGGTGACCACCCCGAAATCGCACAGCAGCTGCTACGCGTCTTGGCACGCCGCCTGCGTCGCACCAACGCCAACTTGGCCGACCTCATCTTCACGGATGTTCCCGGCCGCGTGGCAAAGACTTTGCTGCAGCTGGCCAATCGCTTCGGCGTCCAGGAAGGCAGCGCCCTGCGCGTAAACCACGATCTCACCCAGGAAGAGATTGCCCAACTGGTCGGCGCCTCTCGTGAGACCGTCAACAAGGCGCTCGCCACCTTTGCCCACCGCGGTTGGATCCGCCTCGAGGGCAAGTCCGTGCTCATTGTCGATACCGAGCACCTCGCCCGCCGCGCTCGCTAAGTAAGCGCGAGCTCGCCACACCCCCGCTTAAAGCGGGGGTTTCGCTGGTTTTCGCCCCCCCTTGCCCAGCATTACGTGAAGGCCAGCCCCACTTCCCTGGTGCACCAGCGCAGGGGCTAAAACAATTAAGCCCCTTTTCCTACTAGGAGGAAAAAGGGGCACATAGGAGATACGGCTTATTTAGTCTTGCCGTCCAAATACTTCAGCGCGGTGCGAGTGGACTGCTCCGCAGCGTGGCGCAGTACCGGATCCACATCATCGTACATCTCGTTGACCAGGGTATTCAGATCTACATCCTCACCCAAGCGGGAGCGGATCTCCTTAATCTGATCAAGGCGGTAGTGGCGGCGGTCGATATACTTGCGAGCTACCTGGGACGTGTCATCCAAATCTGGCCCGTGCCCTGGGAACAACGCGATATCCTTACCGCGCTCCTCTAGGGTATCCAAGGTGTGCAGATAGTCGGCCAAGTTTCCGTCCGTCTCCGAAAGCAAAACGGTGTGACGGCCTGCGATGGTGTCACCGGAAATAATGCCTTCGAGACGGGAGTTTCCTACTTCACCGCTCCACACAAAAAAGCAGGTGGAGTCCGCGGTATGGCCAGGGGTGTGAACAACCTCGAGGCGAGGGGTGATGCCGTCGAGGGAGATATGCTCACCATCCTGCAGCGCCTCGGCACCGTTGCAGTAACTCGGATCGAATGCGCGAATGGGGGCGCCGGTCATCTGCCGCAGGCGCTGCGCGCCAGATGCGTGATCATCGTGGCGGTGAGTAATCAAAATCAATGCCACCTCACCTGCGTTGCGGTGCACAACGTTGAGATGGCCTTCATCCTCTGGACCCGGGTCTACGACGATCGCCCGGGAGTCTTCAGCGGCGCGAATAATCCACGTATTCGTCCCCTCAAGGGCGGTGTAGCTGGGGTTATCACAAAGGACTACGCCAACGGATTGGCTGACGAGACGCAATTGACTATATGCAGGGTGCTCCATAGTTACTAGCCTATCCGATCAAGCAGCAATTTCTACGATTAGTTCGATCTCTACCGGCGCGTTTTTAGGCAACGCAGCCACACCAACGGCGGAGCGAGCATGCGTTCCGGCATCCCCAAAGACTTCACCAATGAAATCCGAGGCGCCATTGATAACTGCTGGCTGATCTGCATAGCCCGGATCAGAAGCCACGAACCCCACAATCTTTAGCACGCGGGAGATATTATCTAGGCCCACCTCAGCATCGATGGCGGCGAGCGCATTGAGCGCCGCGATACGGGCCTGTTCTTGGGCTTGTTCCGTAGTGATTTCGGCACCAACCTTGCCGGTCAGCGGCAAGGTTCCCTCCACGAGGGGAAGCTGACCGGAGGTCCAGACCTGATTCCCTACGCGTACGGCCGGCACATAGGAAGCTAGCGGCTTGGCGACGCCCGGTAGCTCGTACCCCAGCTCCTGCAAGCGAGCATGAAAGCCCATTTACTCTGCCACCTCGCGCTTGAAGTAGGCCACGACGTTTTCTGGGTTCGGGCCAGGGGTGACGGTAACCAGTTCCCAGCCGTCTTCACCCCAAGAATCGAGGATCTGCTTCGTAGCGTGGGTAAGAACAGGTGCGGTTGCGTATTCCCATTTAGTCATGGGTCCCATTCTAACTATTAAATACGCCCCACGCCGTCAAAATTCTTAAATCCCGACGAGCTCGCCGCCCTCAGCCAAGTAGTGCGCCCAATCCGTGATGTGAGGGTTCTTGCGCAGCAATGCACGGCGCTGACGCTCGGTCAGCCCGCCCCAAACACCAAACTCGACGCGGTTATCCAAAGCATCGGCACGGCATTCGGTCAACACCGGGCAGTGGCGGCAGATGACCGCCGCCTTGCGCTGTTCTGCACCGCGCACAAAGAGGGCATCCGGGTCACCCTTACGGCATTTAGCCTGGGTAACCCACTCACCACGCTCGGGATTTCGGGCTGTATTAGACATTCCAGCAGTCTTCACACGAACGGTCATGGGTGAGTGTGCTCCTTCCCAGACGGAATACTATGTAACGCGCCTAAGTCTATTCACCCAGGTAGAAGATTGTCTAACACGTCACACTTTAGGGGGTGCGAGTGATCTTCCCCCCACCGAGGGCGACCACGTAGTGTATGGGGCGTGACTGTCATCAAATCTTTGGCCAAGATAGCCCTGTCTACGGTCTTGGTAGGCGCGCTGATCGCCCTGGCCCTTGCCCCCTTCGCGGGCATTTCCGGGGTAGCGATTGCCCGTACTAACGAAACCATGCAATCTGACCTGCAAGATCTGACGGCCGGAAATATCCCTGGCGTCACCACCATTAAAGATGCCAAGGGCAAGGACATGGCCTATGTCTTCAGCCAGCGCCGCCACCCAGTGGAGGGCAAGAAGATTTCTAAAGCCATGAAAAACGCCATCGTCTCCATTGAGGACGAGCGCTTTTATGATCACGAAGGCGTAGACTTCCAGGGCAATTTCCGCGCACTGTGGACCAACCTGACCTCGGGTGGTGTCTCCCAGGGTGCTTCTACCATCGATCAGCAGTACGTAAAGAACTACTTGCTGTTGGTTTCTGCTACCACCGATGAAGAGCGTGCCGCGGCCACCGAGCAATCCATAACCCGCAAGCTGCGCGAGATGCGCATGGCTACCAAGATGGATGAGGAGTTAGATAAGGATGACATCCTCACCAACTATCTCAACCTGGTGTCTTTTGGTAACCATGCCTATGGCGTCGAGGCCGCAGCCCGCACCTATTTTGGCACCCACGCCTCTGAGCTCACGGTGCCACAAGCAGCAATGCTGGCGGGCATGGTCCAATCCTCTGAGCGTCTCAACCCCTATACCAACACTGGCGAAGTAACCGAAAGGCGCAATCTCGTCCTGCAATCCATGGCGGATAACGGCTATATCAAGCAGCAGGAAGCGGATAAGTATAAGGGGGAAAAGCTGGGCGTCGGCAAGAAGCCCCAAACGCTAGCCAATGGCTGCATCGGCGCGGGTGACCGCGGTTTCTACTGTGATTATGTGCTGAAGTACCTGGATAAGAAGGGCATTAGCGAAGAACAGCTGGCGCGCGGTGGCTACACCATCAAAACCACGCTGGATCCAACGGTGCAAAATAAGGCCCTTCAGGCCGTGCAAAGCCACACCAACCCGGACGCCCCGGGCGTGGCGGAAGTCATGGACGTCATCAAACCCGGTAAATCGGATCGCAAGGTGCTGGCCATGGTCTCCTCCCGTGACTATGGCTTGGACTTGGACAAGAATGAAACCATCCTGCCGCAGCCCTATTCCCTGGTAGGCAACGGCGCCGGCTCCGTGTTTAAGGTCTTTGCCGCCGCGGCCGCGCTTGAGGCAGGCTATGGCATTAAAAACACCGTGGATGTGCCCACCCGCTACGAGGCGGAAGGCCTTGGTCACGGCGGCGCCGCCGGCTGCCCGGCGGACCGCTACTGCGTGGAAAACGCTGGCGCCTATAAGGCCACCATGACGCTGCAGGAAGCACTGGCCCACTCGCCCAATACGCCTTTTATCAAGCTCACCGAGCAGGTAGGCGTAGCCCCCATCGTTGATATGGCCGTGCGCTTGGGCCTGCGCTCCTACGATGACAAGGGCAGCTTTGATAAGGACACCTCGATTGCCCAGCACACCAAGGAAGCCAATTCGGGTTCCTTTACCCTGGGCCCAGACCAGGTCAACCCGCTGGAGCTAGCCAATGTGGGTGCCACGCTGGCCTCGGATGGCAAATGGTGTGAACCCAACCCCATCGCCCAGATCACCGATAAGGAAGGCAACGAGGTCTACCTTAAAGAAACCCCTTGTGAGCAGGCGGTGGATAAGGACGTGGCCCGCGCCATGAGCAATGCTTTGTCCGAAGATGCCAAGCAGGGCACGGCCAAAGATGCCGCCCAGGCGGCCGGCTATTCCAGCCCTATCGCGGCAAAGACCGGCACCACCGAGTCCAACCAGTCCTCTGCTTTCTTGGGATTCAATGAGGGCATTTCCGCCGCTCCTTATATTTATAACGACGGCACCTCCACCGTCCCGCTGTGTACTGGCCCGGTGCGCCAGTGTGCGGGTTGGGGCAACCTCTACGGCGGCCTGGAGCCGGCGCAGACCTTCTTCAGCATGGCCTCCCAGCTGCCGATAGCAACCAAGGCTGGTCTGCCGAATTACAATAAGAAATACGATAACGGCACCACGGCCGATAAGACCCTAGATGGCCTGCGTGGCAAGTCCGAGGCCGAGGCGCGCCAGGCCTTGGAAGCTAAGGGCTATGTGGTCAAGACTTCCCGCGTCATCGGCGGCGATGTGCCTTATGGCCGCGTAGTTCGCGCCATTACCGGCAAGGACGGAAAGAAGAAGGGGGCAGAAATTACGCTGCAGCTCTCCGACGGCGCCGGGGCCTCCCAATCCCCCTCCTCCGGCGTGGCCGATGCTAACTCCACCGGCACGCAAAATAGCACCGGCGGCGCTAATACCGACGGTGCTACTAGTCCGGGCCGCTCGACTGGCGGCACAGGCGGTGACGGTGGAGGGGGCGGATTCTCGCCGGAAGACTTTGGCATCCGCCAAGAGGACATCGATAACTTTGCCAACGATATCCGCAGCCTGCTTGGCCGCTAGGCTCCGCCGCCCAGTGTGGTCTCGCCCGCTCTAGCTCAGCTGGGCTTTGACCTCAGCGGACAGGCGCTTGCCGTCCGCTTGGCCGGCGGCCTTGGCATTGGCCACCTTCATTACGGCACCCATCTGCTTCATGGTGGGTGCTTCGCCGTTTTCGGCTTCGACCTCGGCGATGGATTCCTTCACCAAGGCCTGCAGCTCGGACTCGTCTAGCTGGCGGGGCTGGTAGGCCTCGAAGAAGGGGACATCAGCAAGCTCGGCTTCAGCCAACTCCGGACGCCCATTTTCCTCATAGACCTCGGCGGACTCGCGGCGCTTTTTGATTTCGCGCGCAATTACCTTAAGGATATCGGCGTCCTCCAGCTCGTGCCGGGAGCCGTTAGTCTCCTCGGCCTGGATGGCGGCCAGCAAGGCACGGATGGCGCTGGTGCGCTGCTTCTCCTTCGCCTTCATTGCGGTTTTCAGATCTGCACGGATGGTTTGTTTTAGCTCGCTCATGCCTATCAATGTACGCCAGGTAGGGTGGTAGCCGTGAAACTTTTACGTATTCTTGGCGGCCTCACCGCTGCGGGCCTGGGCGCCGCAGCATGGGGCTATAGCGAACTGACCAAATTCGAGCTCAAGGAATATACGCTCCCTCTCCTGCCCAAGGGCACTCTGCGTGGCAAGCCGGAATTTCGGTTGCTCCACCTTTCTGATCTGCACATGATCCCGGACCAAGAGACCAAGATTGCCTGGGTCTCCGCCCTCGACGCCCTGGAGCCGGACCTCGTAGTCAACACCGGCGATAATCTCTCCGATCAGCAGGCCGTACCCGATACGCTGCGCGCTCTCGGTCCGCTGCTGGCCCGCCCCGGCCTCTTTGTCTTTGGCACCAATGACTACTGGGCCCCGCGTCCGGTCAATCCCTTCAAGTATCTGCTGGGCAAAAAGCGGGAGCCTTCCTATGTGGATCTGCCCTGGCGCGGTATGCGCGCCGCCTTTATGGAGCACGGATGGCGCGATGCCAACCAGGCTCGGCATGAGTTTAAGGTGGGCAACGTCCGTCTTGCCGCCGCCGGCGTGGACGATCCACACCACGATCTGGATGATTACTCCGAAATCGCGGGTCCTCCCAACGAGGATGCTGATTTGTCCCTGGCCCTCCTCCACGCTCCCGAACCCCGCGTGCTGGAGAAGTTCGCGGCCGACGGCTACCAACTCTCGCTCTCTGGTCACACCCACGGCGGCCAAATTTGCCTGCCGGGATCCCGTGCACTGGTAACCAATTGCGGCATCGACCGCGACCGCGTGCAGGGGCTCCACGATTTCGGCCCGATGAAAATGCATGTCTCCAATGGCTTGGGCACCTCCAAATTTGCCCCCGTACGCATCTTCTGCCGGCCCTCCGCCACGCTGCTAAAAATCACTGAGGTGGACTAAACGCAACCACCTGCCGTTTTGTTGATTGCGCTTAGCTTGCGTTAAAGTATCGAGGTACCGCTTTTCAAGGCGGAACGCCGGGATATGGCGCAGGTTGGTAGCGCGCTTCGTTCGGGACGAAGAGGTCGCAGGTTCAAATCCTGTTATCCCGACCATGAGCCCGCAGCTGTGCTGCGGGCCTTTTCTTTACTAGGCCAACATTCCCATAAACAGCGCCGCGGCCACCAAGATGGCGGAAAATAGCCACGCAATGGGGAAAGCCAGCTTGAGATATTTACCCATCTGGCCTTCCGCTAGCCCCAACGCCAACCATAATGCGGGTGAGAACGGCGAGACGAAGGTGCCCACCACGTTGCCAATGATGAGCGCGCAAGCCGCACCCATACCGCTGACCCCAAAGCTTTCCACGGTTCCCTGAACAATAGGAAGAACTGAGAAGTAATAGGCATCCGTCGAGGTCAACAAGTCAAGCGGTACACCAAAGAAGCCCACAATAACGTGGAGATGCGGCGCGACACCCTCCGGCAAGACGTTAACTAGCGTCAGGGCGATTTCTTCAAGCATCTTCGTTTCATTGAGAACGCCCAAGAACATGGCCGCGGCAAGAATGACGCCCGCCATGGCCAATGCATTAGGCGCATGGCGCCGTAGGGCCTCGCCTTGTTCCATGGAACCGCTGAAATTAATGGCTAGCGTGATAGTAGTGGCCACGAGGAAGGCTGGGGCGGGCGGAACTACGCCCGATAGCAGAGCCACTAAGACCGCAAGGGCTACGACAACGTTGACCACGGTAACCCAGCGTCCCGTGCGGAAGTGGTAGCCCAATTTATGTTGTTCACGTACCTGTGCAGCAGCGAATTCATCGGCCAATTCATTCACGTCTACTGCCGTGCCGCCTGCTAATTCGCCGCTTTCGCGCAAACCCGCTATGCGGCGCTTTTCCCGCCACCCCAAAAGCGCAGCCAAAAGGAAGACCAGCACAATCGCTACGCCCTGCATGGGCAAAAGTTGCACCCAGATGGCATTGGGCTCTTGATCGACTACGGCGCCGGCCCGGCCTAGCGGGCCGCCCCAAGGAACCATATTCATTATGGAGGCGGCCATCGCCACAATGGTGATAAGCACGTAGCGCGACATATTCAGCGCACGATAGAGCGGGAGTAGCGCGGGGATGGTGATAAGGAAGGTGGTAGAACCAGATCCATCGAGGTGCGCTACTACGCCGATCGCCGCAGTGCCCAACGTTACGGCCATGATTTTTCCGCGGGTAGCCTTGATGAGCGCGCGGATAACCGGAGTAAATAGGCCAACATCTTGCAATATGCCAAAGAAGATGATGGCAAAGATAAACATCACCACAACGTTGATGACGGAACTTAAGCCTTCACTGAAAAAGTCAGATATTTCGCCTAGACCAAATCCACATACTAGGGCACCAACTACAGGCACCAATGTCATGGGAATGATGGGGTTTACCCGGCCGCGAATTAAAATTCCCACCGTCACGAAAATGACCAAAAGGCCTACGGTCGTAAGGCCGAGCGGGGTCTGCATAGTGCTCCTTTACAAGTTGACGTCCCGCCGTGCCGCACGTGACACAGATAGACGGGGTGTGACTCAGATTAAACCCTGGCCACCGGCAGCACTACCACTACCTCAAAAAAATTCACACCACTTTGAATTGAATTGTCTATAGATAAGTGTCGTCAAAAAGGTATGCAAAGCGTGAAAACTACCCCACCCCGATAAAACGGCGGCCGTTGTGTACGGATTCTTGCGCAGAAAATGCAGATAAATACCCCATATATGGGAAACGACGCGGTGCCCCTACAGCGCCGCGTCGTCCCTATTCCCTATCACTCACAACGGATTGGAGAAACCGTTTGCCTACCCCCTAAGTAGGCTTTGTGAGCAAGACCAACTGTAGCATTCACACAATGCAAACGGTAGCGGACACCAAGATTCCCAGTTTCCACCAATATTTTTTATTCTTAGGTCTGCATTTTCAGACCTAATTAACCGAATCTTTAGTTTTTACTGTGGACAAGGCCCACCATTTTGCACTTAACCCAACGAGAGTGACAGCCAACAATACCGCAATCCCAGCCCAGAGGACGGCTTGTTCGCCTTCGTTGCCCGCCACCGTGACAGCCGCGGTAGTCCAATTCAGCGGCAAAAGATTAGAAATAACTTGCCATACCTTAGAAACCCCGGCAATTGCAGCGGATTTCCACAACCAGCCCACCAGCGCGGTCTGGCCGATGCCAAAGAGTGCCGCAAGAATACTGCCGGCAGTAATACCGCACAGGCCTAGCAGGCCACGCGTAATGGCCGTCATGGACAGCGCGCCCAGGAGAAGCGCCACCCCAGCCCAAGCCGCCGCCACGGGAGTAAAACCAGTGGCAAGCACGAAGAGGAGGATTTCCCCGATGGCCACCGCAGCCAGCGTTCCGCCAGCCACCATTAGCCAAGGGCGGAACCCTACGTGCCAGGCCATGCCAGCTGCCGCACCTGCGAGCAAGACCAAGGCGGAGATCAGCAGCGCCACAATAGGACTCAGCAAATGCGTCGGGCCTTGGGATGCAGTAGGCACCGGCGGCAGGGCACGCTGAATATCGCCCACGTTCGTCTGATTTTGGGCCGCCATGCCGGAGAGCTTGCCGGCGCCGTCGTCAAGCTTGTCCACGCCTTCCTGCGCCTCACCGACGCGCTTGCTAAGCTCCGCTATACCCTCATTGAGCTCTTGCGCGCCCGATACCGCCTGATTCACGCCATCGTGATAGGCGTAGCCATTGACTGCCAACTGATTGGACAGATCGCGCGAGCCGTCCTTGAGCTTCTTGAGCTGGCCAGTTACCGAATTATCCAGGCGGAAATTATTCACCTGCGCGCGGAGATCACCCAGCTGCGCGCGAATATCCTTCGCTTCTTTGGATTTATTGCCTTCTAGATCGTGCATCGTGCCATCGATGGCCTGCAGGATCTGCCCCTGGACGGCCCCGAGGCCGACCACCTGGTCCACAGCGCCACCTACGCCATTGGCCAGCTCCGTGGCGCCGCCACCGAGCGTATTGGTTCCAGACTGCAGCTGATTGAGGCCGGATACCAGTTCTTGGGAGCCCGTCGCCAGCTTGTCGACGCCCCCTCCAAGCTCATCGGCCCCCCTGTTGAGCTCCCCCGTGCCGTCATCAAGCTGCTTGGCGCCCGATTTAAGCATGCTTGCCTGTGCCTGGGCGCGGCTGGCTGCTTCGGCGGCTTCTTTCACCTCTGGAGAGGAAGAATTTTCCCGTGGCGCGCCAAACGGCTGCGCGGCGCTAGACCAAGCATGGGCAGGTTCCCACTGCGCGAGACCCGCCACCGTAGCTCCGATAACCAACGGCAGGGCAAGCAAGAAGATCAAGAGGACGCTGCGCCACCGGGAGGGAGACGCAGCGTCTGGGGAAGCAAGGCGTGAGGTCATGGTAATGAACCTATCCTTGCAGGTCACTCCCCTGCTGCAGGCGCGCCGAGCACCCCACATTGCCGATTACTCTAGAATATATGGCATGCCCCACATTTATTCCCTAGCTCCTTCCCGTTACCTTGCCACCGCGGCCTTCGTGCCGCTGTGCTTTGGCCTTGTTGCCTGCTCCAACGACGCCGATACGTCCGCAGAACCCGAGTTTTCCGATGCCGCTGCTCTTAGCTCCTCCGCCGAGGAGACCTCCTCCGAAGAAGCCACGAGTGAGGCCACCACGTCGGCAGCCGCAGAGACCACCGCCGAGGCTGAACCTACTTCCGTAGAAGCAGCTCCCTCCTCATCCCCCGCAGAAGCCGGCGATAAAGAGAGCGAAGACCAAGCCGCCGCGCCCGCCGATACAGGCCAGGGCGATTGTTCCCCAGAAGCACTGCAGCCCGCGGCCCCAAGCATGACAAATATCCGAGTCAGTGACTGCGATGGTCAATGGGCGCACTTCGGCAAGGACAGCACGGACTGGACGGCTTGGGCACGCTACGACAATGGCCAGTGGGTAGCCATTGAGCCCATTGGCCAAGCCACCTCCGGCATGACCGCCCCGTGCTACGACGTAGACAAATGGGCCGCCGAGGGTGCGCCCGCTTTCCTTACCGAAAATATGCGCCGCTGCGACTAGTCGCACAGCATGACTTCGCCCCCGTACCGCGCTTTATAGCTGCGCGATACGGGGGCGGCGTTTTTAGTGCGGAGGGACTGCCGCGGAAGGATTACTTCTTCTCGGCGTAGACCTCACGCACGCGCTGGCCAAGGGCTGGGTGTACCTTAGTCCAGTAGTCATAAATGCGCTCCTCGGTTTCCTCAGATACACCTGCCATAGCATTGGTGATATTGGTAACCAAGCGCTCCTTGGCGGCGTCATCATAGACGTTTTCGTACAAGTCGCGCGCCTGCACGAAATCATCATCTTCGGAGTGGCGAACGTACGGTGCCCGCACCAGATCGCCGCCGTAGGACTCCGGATTGATATAAAGCTCCGCCGCGGTGGTGGTCTCGAGCTGGGAGCGGTCATTCACAGCGGCGTCGTCAAGCACGCCAGTGCCCTTTTCATAGCGGTTCGGCGAGTACACCGGATCCTCCGGGGCATTGAAAAGGAACTGCATGCTGCCCTCGTGCTCGTAGGTATTGACCTCATCCACGTTCTGCGGCTGGTTTACCGGCAGCTGCTTATAGTTAGCACCGATGCGGTAGCGCTGCTGGTCAGCGTAGGCGAAAACGCGTGCCTGCAGCATCTTATCTGGGGAGAGACCAACACCCGGCACGATATTGGATGGATCGAGCGCCACCTGCTCAATCTGCGCAAAGAAATTGCGTGGGTTGCGGTTGAGCACGAAGTAGCCCACATCGTGCAGCGGGTAATCCTTCTTGGACCAGACCTTGGTTAGGTCGAAAGGATTAAAGCGATAGTTCTCCGCCTCATCCAGCGGCATGATCTGTACCTTGACGTCCCAGACTGGGTAATTGCCCTCCTCGATGGCGTTGTAGAGGTCCTCGCGGTGGCAATCCGGGTTCTGGCCGGCGGTGGTGGTGGCCTCCTCGTCGGTGAAGTTCTCTACGCCCTGGCGGGTCTTAAAGTGGTACTTCACCCAGAAAGCCTCGCCTTCTTCATTTACCCACTGGAAGGTGTGGGAGCCGTAACCATTTTGGTGGCGGGTCGACTTCGGGGTGCCGCGGTCACCCATGAGGTAGGTGACCTGGTGGGCAGACTCCGGGTTGCGGGTCCAGAAATCCCACTGCATATCCGCATCACGCAAACCATTGGTGCCCAGACGCTTCTGGGAGTGGATGAAGTCAGGGAACTTCTGACCATCGCGAACAAAGAAGACTGGGGTGTTATTGCCCACGATATCGAGGTTGCCTTCCTCGGTGTAGAAACGCAGCGCAAAGCCGTGTACATCGCGCCAGGTATCCGGGGATCCCTGCTCACCGGCGACGGTGGAAAAGCGGCCCATCATCGGGGTGACGGTGCCCTTCTGGAAGACCTTGGCCTTGGTATAGGCGGATACATCTTCCGTAATGTGCAGCTCACCGAAGGCGCCGTGGCCCTTAGCGTGCGGGGTGCGCTCCGGCACGCGCTCGCGGTTGAAGTGGGCAAGCTTTTCAATGAGGTGGATGTCATTGAGCACCACTGGTCCCTGCTGGCCAGCAGTCACCGAGGTGTTCTCGGAAGGAACTGGTTGGCCAGACGGGCGGGTGGTATTGCCCTTGCCAGCGGGGCGCTGGCCCTTGTTCAGGATGTCATCAGCGGTGAAATCAGTCATTTTGCCTCCTGGCAATCAGTGGATATGTACCACCAGTGTGGCAAAAGAATCACCGGTTGTCAGGGATCTAAAAGGAGTGTAGGGGCTACTGGTAGATTCATTCAGGTGACTCACCACTCCGCAGCAGATGACGCCCGCGTCACCGACCTTGCCCTTCGGGCCGGTCGCGGTGACCGTGCGGCGCTGACGGAGTTTATTAGGGCTACCCAGGATGATGTGTGGCGTTTGCTAGCGCATTTAGGCGGGCCGGAAGGCGCCGACGATCTCACCCAAGAGACCTATCTGCGCGTGATCAGCGCCCTGCCACGCTTTGCGGCCCGGTCCTCGGCACGCACGTGGTTGCTGTCTTTAGCCCGGCGGGTGTGGGTGGATAATATTCGCCACGATATGGCCCGGCCGCGCAAATCTGCCACCGAATACGAAGACGCCATGGGTGCGGCACCAGAAGAGTCCACGGCATGGAGTGAATGGATAGATGCCCGCGCGCTTATCGACGCCCTCCCGGCCGACCGCCGCGAAGCCCTCATTCTCACCCAGGTGCTGGGCTACACGTACGAGGAGGCGGCCAAGATTGCTGGCGTGCGGGTAGGTACTATCCGCTCCCGCGTCGCGCGCGCCCGCAAGGATCTGATCGCAGGGACAGGTTAATACCCCCATACCGGCCCCTTGAGGCGGCGAGATAATTTCACCTGCAAATTGTTACGCTCTGGTTACCTTGCACCCCAAGAGCCCCAATTTTTGGCATTTAGCTGCAGGTTGTACACCGGATACTGGGTGAAGGAGGCCACAATTAGGGCGATTCTTGCCCGAAAAATCTGTCCAATGTGTGGTTTATTAGATGTGTACACACGTGATAAATCGACCGTCGATCCGGGCCCGTGCGATCCCAATGCCGGGCCCGGCGCGTGTGAGTAAGAGAGTTTCTCCCTTTCATGTTAAAACGCGCAATCGGAATTTCCATGGCGTTTATCGGCGTCGTCGTGGGCGCAGGCTTTGCCTCCGGCCAGGAGGCCATGCAGTTCTTCGTAGCCTTTGGCGAGTGGGGTCTGTGGGGCATCGCCCTAGCCGCTGGCCTGATGATGATCACCGGCGTGTCCATCCTGCAGCTCGGCTCGTATTTCCAGGCAGAGGAGCATACCGCTGTCTACGACAAGGTCGCATCGCCGTTTACCGCCAAGATTTTGGACTGGTCCACCCTGGTGACCCTATTCGCCATCGGCTTCGTCATGTTCGCCGGCGGTGGTTCGAATATCAATCAGCAATTCCCGTCCATACCTGTATGGGTAGGCGCCACCGCGATGCTGATTCTGGTACTGCTCGTCGGCCTGATGGATGTTGACCGCGTGACCGCGGTCATCGGTACCATCACCCCGTTCATCATTATCTTCGTGGTGATTGCCACCGGCTACACCATTCTCAACGCAGATGTTGATTTTTCTTCCCTCAATGACTGGGCAGTAGCTAACGTCGATACCTCGCTACCTAACTGGTGGTTGTCTGCGTTGAACTACACCGGCCTGAACGTTATGACGGCTGTGTCCATGTCCATCGTCATTGGCGGTAACTTCCTGGATAACCGCGCAGTCGGCATCGGCGGCCTCATTGGTGGCCTGCTCTACCTGATCCTTTTAGCCCTGCTGGTCTTCGCCCTCTTCTTCGAGGCCGAGACCGTCAACGGCGAGGATATGCCGGTGCTGGCCCTCATCACGAGCATCCACCCGGTATTCGGCGTGTTCATGACCTTCATTATCTACGGCATGGTCTTCAATACGGCTATCGGTATGTTCTACGCCTTGGGCAAGCGCTTGACCCGCAATAATCCCAAGCGCTTCTACCCTGTCTACGCTGTGTGCTGCATCATCGGCTTCGTCCTGTCCTTCGTGGGCTTCCAGACGCTGGTCAGCAATGTTTACCCAATTCTGGGCTACCTGGGTCTGTTGATGATCGTGGTGATGGTCTTCAACCGCATTAAGAACGGCAGCAAGCTCTCGGATGAGTCCGACCGCCGCATGCGCGCGCACGAGCTGGTTTCCCGCCGCCTGGATCCGCGTAAGCGCTTCACCAAGAAAAATGAGCGCGAGCTGCGCAAGCTGGCTGCGGCGTCCAATATGGAAACCACCGAGTTCGTCACCAATATCGCCGAAGAGATCCACGAAGAGCTCGAAAACGATGACGATCTCGATTACGACCGCGAAGATCCGGAGCCATCCGTGACCTACGTGCAGCACACCAAGCCGGAGGTTCCGTCCTCCGATAGCGACCTTGACTTTGGCAAGAAGGATGCTGCCGCTGATAGCGGCAAGGCTACGGGCACCGCCAAACCAGTCTCTGAGTACTAGCCTTCTCGCCCACGTCAATCAAGATAAAAGCTCGGCGCCCTCCTTATCCCGTAACGAGGAAGGAGGGCGCCGAGCTTTTTGTGTAACCTGCGACGAAGCGGAACCTGCTTAAACGAGTAGCTCCGCGATCTGGATGGTGTTGAGCGCGGCCCCCTTGCGCAGATTATCGCCGGCGACAACGAGCACGAGGCCCTTATTATCGTCCACCGTCTGGTCCTGACGGATGCGGCCTACCAAGGATTCGTCGATGCCGGTGGCAGCGAGCGGGGTGGGGACGTCGGCAAGCTTAACGCCCGGGGCACCGCTCAAAAGCTCGGTGGCCTGCTCGGGGGTGATTGCCTTGTCGAACTCGGCGTGGATGGTCAGGGTGTGGCCGGTAAAGACCGGGATGCGCACGCAGGTACCTGCAACCTTCAGCTCCGGAATGTCTAGGATCTTGCGGGATTCGTTGCGCAGCTTTTGCTCCTCATCGGTCTCTAGGGAGCCATCATCCACGAGGTTGCCGGCCATCGGCAGCGCGTTATAGGCAATGGGCGCCACATAAGGGCCAAAGTCCTCGTCATTGAGTGCAGAGCCATCGTGGACCAAACCCACATTGTGCTCGCCAACCGAATAGACCTGCGCGGCCAGCGCCTGCACGCCGGCCAGGCCGGAGCCGGAGACCGCCTGGTAAGAGGACACATGCAACTTGTTCAGGCCCGCGGCATCGTGCAAGACCTTCAGCACCGGCATAGCGGCCATGGTGGTGCAGTTTGGGTTCGCGATGATGCCCTTAGGGGTGTTCTTGGCTGCCTCGGGGTTGACCTCGGAGACGATGAGGGGAACCTCTGGATCCTTGCGGTAGGCCGAAGAGTTATCCACCACGGTCGCACCGGCCGCGGCAAACACTGGAGCCCATTGCTTGGAGGTAGAACCACCGGCAGAGAACAAGGCGATATCAACGTCGGCGACGGATTGCTCGGTAACCTCGGCGAGGTCCTCGACGGTAATCTGCTCGCCGCGGAATTCCAGCTCGGTGCCGGCGGAGCGGGAAGAGGCGAAAAAGCGCACCTTATCGGCCGGGAAATTGCGTTCTTCCAAGATGGAGCGCATAACGCGGCCGACCTGGCCGGTAGCGCCTACTACTGCAACAGTGGTCATGACTATAAATCCTCTGTAGTTGCTGTGGGTGTTTAACGTCCGGTTCCAGCATAAACCGTGGCTTCTTCTTCGCCACCAAGCTGGAATTTCTCGTGCAGTGCACGGGCGGCCTTTTCCAGGTCAGCCTCGCGGGTGAGCACGGAGATGCGGATTTCAGAAGTGGAGATGAGCTCCATATTGACGTTGACGTCGCGCAGGGCCTCGGTGAACTCTGCGGTAACGCCCGGGTGGGATTTCATGCCGGCGCCGACGAGGGAGACTTTCCCCACTTGGTCGTCATACAGCACATTGGCCCAGCCTCCTTCAGATTTCAGCTTGCTCAGCAGCTCCATGGCACGCGGGCCGTCGGCACGCGGGCAGGTGAAGGTGATATCGGTGGTGCCGTCCTCCAGGGAGGAGACATTTTGCAAGACCATATCGATATTGATCTCTGCATCGGCAATGACGCGAAAGACCTTCGCAGCCTCCCCCGGGCGATCCGGGATGCCCAGGACGGTGACCTTTGCCTCGGACTTATCGGTTGCTACACCAGTTAGTACTGCTTCTTCCACGGGGATATCCTCCATCGATCCGGTAACTAGGGTGCCGGGGTCATTTGAATAAGACGAGCGAACTCGCAAGGGTACATTGAATGCGCGGCCGTACTCCACGCTGCGCAGGACCAAAATCTTGGAACCTACCGCGGCCATCTCCAACATCTCCTCAAAGGAGAGCTTGTCTAGCTTCTGCGCGTCTGGGACGATGCGCGGGTCTGCGGTGTAGACGCCATCAACATCGGAGTAAATCTCACACACGTCCGCGTTTAGCGCGGCAGCAAGTGCCACCGCGGTGGTGTCGGAGCCACCGCGACCCAAGGTGGTGACATCGCGCGATTCCTTATTAACGCCCTGGAAGCCGGCGACGATACAAATCTTGCCTTCGTCCAAAGCCTCGGTCAGGCGGCCCGGGGTGACGTCCACGATGCGGGCATTGCCGTGGCGCTCGGTGGTGAGCACTCCGGCTTGGGAGCCGGTAAAGGACTGGGCGTGGGCACCAAGCGATTCCACTGCCATGGCCACCAGAGCATTAGAGATTCGCTCGCCGGCGGTGAGCAACATATCCATCTCTCGCTGCGGCGGGACAGGATTGACCTGGGCGGCAAGGTCGAGCAGCTCATCGGTGGTATCGCCCATGGCGGAACACACCACGACAACGTCGTTGCCCTGCTTCTTGGTGGCCACGATGCGCTCCGCAACGGCGCGGATGCGGTCTGCGGATTCGAGGGATGAGCCGCCATACTTTTGCACGATCAGGGCCACGGTAAGGATGCCGCCTTTCGTCGTTCAAGGCATCCCTGGCGTGTGTGTACACGCCCGGAAATACCTGTCGTTCATTAGTCAAAGACCCATGCTACCCCGCAGGGTCTTTGCCCTCATCATAATTCCTAGACAATGCTTAATTTTTATTCACACGCCCCCAATGTTAAGCGCACCACACGCTCGCTTCCTCAGCGCAGAAAAACGCGCGCCATGCAGGGAAGAATATGCATATAGCAGGATTTTTTACTACCGTTGAGCGGGTGTTAAGCAACCTCCTCGCCATCTTTTTCGCGCTCGCATCCGCGCTGACGGTTGCTTGGGGCACGGTCATCCGCCACCGCATTGCCCTCGACGCCGATGATTCGGTCATGCGCGCCGCCATGTCCAACCCCTTGTGGTGGGTGGGCACCGCGGCCGCCATTGGCGCCTATGGCCTGCAGGTCATCGCCCTCGGTTTTGGTACCTTGCTGGTGGTCCAGCCCATCTTGGTGCTGTCCTTAATGTTTACCCTGCCGCTTTCGGCGTGGTATTCCGGCCGCAAAATGCCTTTCCACGAGGTCTTTTGGTCTATTGCATTGACCATCGCGGTGGGCATCATGGTCGTCTACGGCCGTCCGGTCGCAGGAAACCCCCGCCCGGAATGGAGCGATTGGTGGCCGGCGCTCCTTGTAGGGTTGGTCACCCTCGCCCTACTTGCTGCGGTAGCCACGAAGCTACCGGATAACCGTCCCTTAGCGTTGGGCACGGCCTGCGGCGTCATCTACGGCTTCGTCGCCCTGCTATCAAAGGCCGTGGTGGACATTTTCACCCACGAAGGCCTTGCCACGCTACTGGCAAGCTGGCAGTTCTACGGCCTCATCGGTCTCGCGCTCACCGGCACCGTAGTGCAGCAATATTCCTTTAATGCCGGCCCCCTAGCCCATTCCCTGCCGGCCATGACCATCTTTGAACCCATCGTGGCCTTCGGCTTGGGCTACATGGTGCTGGGAGAGAAATTCCTCATCGATACGGCCGTCGGTTGGGCAATTATGCTCATCGCCCTTACCGTTATGGTGCTCTCCACCATCGTGCTCTCCCGCAGCCCGGTAAGCCAGCGCGGCTAAATGGCCCACTCAAATACGCCGAGCATATAGGCCGAAAACCACGCCCCGAACAGGGCCCAGGCGCCAACCGCCACGCTTGCCGACGTCCCCTTTTTCACCCACGGCAACAACACAATCACCGCCGGCAGGAGCAGCCGGGGCCGCGAGTGCATAATGCCATCAGAAAGCAGCACGTTCGCCATCAGCACCGCAGAGAATAGCCAGGCCGCTAACGGCAGGCGGCGCCATGCCAACACAAGGAAAACCGGGGCAGCGATCATCACGCCGGCGCTGAGCAGATATCCACCGTTAGTAGCCCCGCTAAGCGTCTCCCAAAGCCAGATAACCGTGGCTTTGCCGCCATCAAAGCTGGAGTTCCAATGTTCTTTCTGGATCCCAAAATAACCGCCAACTTCTTTGAGATGGCTGCTCGACCACCACAAATACCCCACCAGCGGCACGACCGAAAACACCACCGCGGCCCAGGACCGCCAGTTCTTTCGCGCCCGCAGCAGCACCATGAATGCAAAGACCGCAACGAGATCCACCGCGGTAAGACGCACGAGTCCGGCTACAAAAATTAGTGCCGCGGCAGCCCACCATCGCTCATCTACGAGCGCCACCACCGCCCATATGGCCAGGGCCCCAAAAAGTGCCTCGGTATACGGCATGGAAAACACGATGGACATCGGCGCACAGGTCACCATCACAGCACTGAGCACCTGGGCCCACTTCCCCATGCCCATGCGCGCAGCCAAGGCCATCACACCGGCAGCCAGCGCGATGCTAAAGAGCACATTGAGCGCAATGGCCGTGCCCGCTTCGTCGGTACCAAAGATGCTGCTTAACCCACGCACGAGGAAGGGGAATCCCGGGAAGAAGGCCATGGTCGTCTCATGGACCGGCCCATCCGTAGAAATATCCGCACCAAAGTACCCGCCGCGGGCGATTTCTACGTAGTGCTTAGCGTCCCACTTATTGAGCAGCCCCCACAGCTTATCGTCCTGCGCGGCGGCCACCGCTGCGAGTACGCCTACGCGCAATGCGGCTCCAATGAGTGCAACGAGTGCGGCAGGCGCCCACAAGGAACGCAATATGGATGATGTTTGGGGCTTGGCATGGCGGGGATTAGACACGAAAGGCATGGTACCCCACCACCACCGCGTCTCATTGAATGAAATCTCTTGCCGCACAGTGAGAAAGCCTGTAGTGTGACCGATATGACACAGCGGAATGACCTACTCCTTATCTGCCGCGGCGGGATTTCGGCCTAAGCACTGGCCAGCGCCCCGTCGCGGAGTCCGGCTACCCAAGCCCAGCTGGCCGTCTTTCCCCATAGACACCAGAAAAGGAAACCGCACCCCATGTCCCCCACCGACTCTTTTATCAGCGCCCCGCGCGACATCACCACCCCCACCGGCCCACGCCGCGAAGGACAACCCGCGTGGAATAAGCAGCGCGGCTCCGCCATGCCCCACGAGCGCTATCAACCCTTCGCCGTCGAGGTAGAAAACATCGACCTGCCGGACCGCACATGGCCTAGTCAGAAAATCACCCACGCTCCCCAGTGGTGCGCGGTGGATCTGCGCGATGGTAACCAAGCGCTGATTGATCCCATGAGCCCAGAGCGCAAGCACCGCATGTTCGACCTGCTGGTCAAGATGGGCTACAAAGAAATCGAGGTGGGCTTCCCCTCTGCCTCCCAAACCGATTTCAACTTTGTCCGCGAAATCATCGAGGGCAATAAAATTCCCGATGACGTCACCATTCAGGTCCTGGTACAGGCCCGCGATCACCTGATCCGCCGCACCTTTGAAGCTTGCGAGGGCGCCAAGAACGTCATCGTGCACTTTTATAACTCCACCTCGAAGCTGCAGCGCCGCGTAGTCTTCCGCAAAGACAAACCTGCCATTAAGAAGCTGGCCACCGATGCTGCCACACTCATTAAGTCCATCGCCGCCGACTACCCAGATACCACTTGGCGCTGGGAATACTCCCCCGAATCCTTCACCGGTACCGAGCTGGACTTCGCCCGCGAGGTCTGCGATGAGGTGGTAGACATCATGGATCCGTCCCCAGAGAATCCAATGATCATCAACCTGCCATCCACCGTGGAGATGATTTCGCCCAATATCTACGCCGATTCCATCGAATGGATGCACCGCAATCTTGCCCGCCGCGAGGACGTCGTGCTCTCACTGCACCCGCATAATGACCGCGGCGAGGGAATCGCCGCCGCCGAACTTGGCTTTATGGCGGGCGCGGACCGCATCGAAGGCTGCCTTTTTGGCAACGGCGAGCGCACCGGCAACGTAGATCTCGTCACTTTGGGCCTGAATATGCTCACCCAGGGTGTGGACCCGCAGATTGATTTTTCCGATCTGCCGCAGATTCGCGAAACCGTTGAATACTGCAACCAGCTGCGCGTGCCGGAGCGCCACCCCTATGGCGGCGAATTGGTCTTTACTGCGTTCTCCGGTTCCCACCAGGACGCAATTAATAAGGGCTTGGACGCGCTGGCAGCCACCATCCGCCCCGGCGCGAATAATACCGAGGTCTCGTGGGAAGAAATGCGCGAGGCCATCTGGGAGGTTCCTTACCTGCCCATCGATCCAAAGGACGTGGGCCGCGACTACCAGGCGGTCATCCGCGTCAACTCCCAGTCTGGCAAGGGCGGCGTTGCCTACATCATGAAGACCGATCACGGCATCAATATGCCTCGCGCCATGCAAGCGGAATTTTCCAGCGTGGTCCAGGAAATCACCGACTCCGAAGGCGGCGAGGTCAATTCCAAAAACATGTGGGATATCTTTGCCACCGAGTTCCTGGACCGCGAGGATCCGCTGACCCTGGAGTCTTTCCATATGGACAATGCCCCAACAGAAGATGGGGATGCATCGGTGACCGCCACCGTGGCTTTCCACGGGGAAAAGTCCACCGTCTCAGGCAGCGGTAACGGACCCATTGCGGCTTATGCCAACGCCCTGGAATCCCTGGGCATCGACTTCGAGGTCATGGAATACTCCCAGCAGTCCCGTTCCGCCGGCGACGACGCCGAGGCCGCCTGTTATATCGCCGCCGACGTCAACCAGAACAAGGTCTGGGGAGCGGGCATCGCCGGGTCCACCACGCGGGCTTCCATCAACGCGATTAACTCCGCCGTCAACCGCGCCCTGGCCTAGGCCTGCTCGCCGGCGCCGCGGCCCGGCGTGGTAGAAGGGTGGGTATGCCTTCTTCTACCTACCTCATACCGCACCGTGGCTTGGGCGCCGTGCAGGCCCTGCCCATCTATGATGCGCAGACGAAGGAAAACCGAGAGTTCACCGTCACCTTGGCACCCCGCCCGGACGGCGGGTTGGAGGTGCGTACCGACTCCACCATCGGGCACATCACCAGCGCCGACCGCGCGGAGTATCCCGAAATAGATCTACTACTTCGCGCCGGGCTGACCCCTGCAGCCACCGCCGCGCCGCAGCCCGATGGCTCTCTCTCGCTGCTGCTGCCCCGGCCGGGCCTTTGCCTGCCGGCGAATAATCCGCCAGCGGGCCCGTGGACAATGCTGGGCTATGCCCCACCCATCGACATCGCCGATCTTCCCGCGGATCTGGACATTCCCGCCCACGCCCGCATGCACGTATTGGTTACGCTCTCGCCCAGCACCACCGGTTCCGGCACCGATGCTTATTTGGGCCCGCAGTTTGTGGGGCGGTTGGAAGGGGTGGACGTCGCCAAGCAGGGCATAACCCTGGCCCATGCCTACCATGCGCCGCGCAACACCGGCCGTGTGCTCAGCATCTACGCGGGGGCGCCGCTGCCGGATTCGAAGGAAGCCTCGCTTGCCGACGCCGCCCCTACCTCCCCCGCCGCCACCGAAACCTTCGAAACCACGAGCTTCCGCGCCATAAGCACCGATGACCCCACACCCCGCCGCCGGTGGTGTCCCGCCGTCGTGGCCCTACTAGTGAGTGCAGCGCTCATCGCCGTGCTCATTTTTATTCTGTAAAACTTTCGGGCAGGATAACACCCTTGTTCACCGGCCGGGGAAATTGGAAATGGCCCACGGCAGTGCCTAAAATACAGTGTTACTATTACCCCCTATCGAAAGGCCCCAATGACTTCGCTGGATTCCGCCACCTACGTGGTCCCTGACCACGGTTTTGGCGTGATCCATAATCTGCCCATCGAGGATGTTTCGCCAGAAGTTTTCAGCGAACTGCTCGAGTCCACCGCCGCAGAAGGCGGTTACCTCTCTGCGGAGCTCGGCCCCCGCACCGCCCAGGACGGCTTCGCGGTGTGGATCGGCGATTCTCTCCTTGGCCGTCTCAGCGCCGCCGATTCCCAGGCCTACGCACTCTTTGACTGGGTTCTCAGCGCCGGCCTACGCCCACGCGCCACCGCCCACGTGAGCATGACAGATGCCTCCGGCGAAGAGTGGCCCACGCTCAACCTGCTCCTGCCGGCACCGCACCTGTGCATCCCCGCCAATAACTCGCCGGCGCAGCGCTGGACCATGCTGCCGGGCGAGGCTGCCGCCACATTGACGGAGTTTTCCAAAGACGTCACTGGCTTTCCGCACACCGACGAGCACTACCTCGTCTCCTTGCGCACCCGTGGTTTCCTGCGGCGAAATACCGTTGATGTCTATGTCAATAGCATCTTCTTAGGCTCCCTCCCGCGCGATGCCGCCCGCGAGATTGCCCCCGCCGTGCTCGACTGCACCAAATCCGGCCGCCTCGCCATTGCCCACGGCTACTTCCACTACGACGCCGATGACCGCCCCGCGCTGACCATCTACGCGCACAACGCTGCCAATAGGCACCACGCCGGCCTAGTTCTGGGCGTTGTCGCCGGTGGCGCCGCCGTCATGTCCGCGGCCACCGCAGCCCGCGCACAGGCCGCAACCAGCGTTCCCAGCGGCCCCACTGCCGGAATCTCTGCCGCTGGCACCTCCTCCACAAGTGGTTTTGCCATCACCTCTGCCGCCAATGCCGCCGGCGTTTCTGGGGCCGTGACCTCGAATCTGCTGGCCGCAGCCGGTGTCGCCGTGCTAGTTGGTGGCGGCACCACCGTGGCTACCCACATGCTTAGTGAGGACGAAGCTCTTTCGGACACCCACTCGCATTCCACCGCGCCTGCTCCGAAAAGCAATCATTCCACCGACGATTCTTCCCATTTCGATGGCATTGGTCCCAAGCGCCCCGCGCACCCCGCCACGCCCCGCATCCACGATGCTGGCCCCACCAGCGGTGTCGCCGCGCCATCCCGCGCGGATTCCCCGACCCAGCACCCGCTTGCCGACGCCCCCTCTGAGACACCACCGCAGCACCGCCACGCCCCCGCGCCCCAACCGTCTAAGCAGGCGCGGCCGACGCACACCCCTCAGACTGACCGTGCCACGACCCCTGCCGCCGGCCACCACGGCAAGCACCGTGGTGAGGACCATGGCGAGCACCACCGCCAGGATTCCCAGGCAATTTCCCGCGCCACCTCCGCCGCAGCCGCTGCCGCCGCCGCTACGGCTAATAACGTCGAATCGACCCCGGCTTCGACTCCGGCCGCGGCGCCATCTTCCAGCTCTGAGCCGGCGCCGCAGCTAGCGGCGAAGGAACCGACTGCAACCTCCACGTCTTCGTCATCGGCCGAGCCTTCCCAGACAACGCAGACCACGGAGCCCGCGCAGACCACGGCATCTACGGATTCTGCAACTTCGACGTCACCATCGAAGGCCACGACGTCGACGGAGGCTACCGCACCTGCCGAGCCGTCCGACCTACCTACTTCAAATACGCCTACTTCGGAAAAGACTTCGGCTGAAACGACCACAACTGAAGCCGGCGCCACCACCTCGACGGATAAGCAGACGCCACTGCCCGCACCAGAGTCCTCAGAGCCAACGCCTGCGGAGCCGACTGCGCCTACAACGACATCTTCGTTATTGACCTCGGAGCCCCAGGCTGAGCCGGCACCGGATACCACCGTGCCAAGCACCACTATCCCAGGTTCCGAACTCGAGCCAACGCCAGAGCCGGAAACTACTGTCCCAACGACGACCATCCCTGGCTCGGAAATCGTGCCCACCCCGGAGCCAGAACCAGAGGTCGAACCGGAACTGCCCACGGCAGACCGCGGCGCGCCGGACGGCTCGGATGACCCCCTCGTACCGCTCGAACCAGAAGAACCGACAGAGCCGAAAGAGCCGAAAGAGCCGGCTGAACCGCAGCAGCCAGAGACACCGGGGCACCCTGAAGAACCTGAGGAACAAACAACCCCGCCGAAGGTCATTGTCGTCGTTGTAGAAGATTAAGCGGCGCGCCCTGTCCCCCTGCACGAAATGCGGGATACTACACTGAGTTTAATGAACAACACACCTGGCCCCTCCCCGCAGCACCCGTCGGCGTCGGCCCCAGCGCCGTCGCCCGCGACGGTAGCTTCGCGCCACGCGGCCAGGTCCACAGCGCCCAAACCAGGCATGGAACAGCGCCGCACTAAGCCCCGCCGCGCGATCCGTGCCTCCGGAGAGCCAGACGCCCCGAAACCCAAGCCGAAACCGAAACCGCACCCACCGGCCCAGCAACAGCCACAGCAGGCCGACTCGCCCAATGAGGAAGCGGACTTTCCCTATGTGGCGCTGACCATCCAGACCACCGGCATCCATCCCAGCACCGGGCGCATCGTTACTATCGACGCCATTACGTTCAACGACGCCAGCGAGCAGGGCCAGCAATTCCACGCCGTCCTCAAGCCCGATATCGATGCCGGGCCGCGCCACCTCCACGGGCTGAGCACCACCGATATTGAGCAGGCGCCAGCTTTTGGCAAGATCCTCAAATCGCTGGACAAGCTTATTGACGGCCGCACACTCATCGTCCACGACCTCCCCTATACCTGGGGTTTTCTCGTCGCCGAGGCCCGCCGTGCCATGATGGCCGCCGCCCGCCAAAATCGCGCGCGCAACCGCGGCCGCAACAAGGGCCGCCGGCGCCGCCAGAAGGTCGGACACGTACCCACCCCCGTCCGCATCATCGATACTTTGGGCACCTCCTATGCGCAGCAGGTGCGGTCGAATGATGTGCGCTTAGGGGGTGTCGCTAAGCAGAGCGGCTTGGACGCTTCGCCACAGGCCTCGGTGGAGCGCGCCAAGCGGCCCGAACCCGAGACTTCGCGCGAACAAACCGAACTGCTCATCGCGCTCTACCGCAAGCAACGAGGTGGCACGGTGCGCAGCTATGCGCCCGAGGACGTGCGCGCCGACCGCTTCGGCCTGCAACGCTCCCACGTGCGAGTCGACGCTGCCGAAGCCCCCGCCCAACACCACAACCCCGGCAAATACGAGCCGGGCAAGGAACTGCGCCGCGGCATGGAAATCGTGGTCGCTCCGGAAATCCTCGAGGACCCGGACACCATCATCGCCGCGCTCATGCGTGAGGAGCTCAATTATTCCGAAAAGCTCACCCGCGAATCCTCGCTGGTCGTGTGCAACGTGACCACTGACCTGGTGGGAAAACCCATGCACGCCCACCGCAAGGGCATTCCGCTGATGTCCGATACCGCGTTTCTTGACGCCCTCACCCGCATCGAAGACGCCGTGCCGGAACCCGAATCCGGCAAACCCACGCCCCGGCCCCAACGCTCATCCCACAACAACAAAAAAGGCGGCGCTAAGAACCAAAAGCGCCGCCGTCGCCGGGGCGGCCGCGGTGGTCGCGGCAGGGGCCGACGAAATTCTGGCGGCTCGGCGGGGAAAAAGAACGACTAAGCCGCCCGCGCGACTACCCTAGGGGACATGAGTTTTAGAGTCCCGGGTGCGCTGAGGAAGTTGCGCACCACCACCGCCACTACCGCCGCGAAGCTGGCCACCACCGCTTCCCGCGCCACCGGCCGTGGCGCCGGCGGAATGATCGGTGGTCTAATCGCCAATGCCATTGACCCTTCCATCATGACCAACCTGGGCGGTGGGCGCCCGGCCGTGCTAGTGACCGGCACCAACGGCAAGTCCACCACCACCCGCATGCTAGCCGCTGCAGTCCGCGCCGAGCACACCGTAGCCACCAACGACGGCGGTGACAACATGGATGCCGGCATCATCTCCGCACTCATGGCCGGCAAGGACGCCTCCCACCTGGTACTCGAGGTGGACGAGCTCCACGTGCCCCACGTAGCCGATAACCTGAACCCGCAGGCGCTAGTTCTGCTCAACCTCACCCGCGACCAGCTCGACCGCGTGGGCGAGATTAATAAGATCGAGCGGGCTCTGCGCGGCGCTGTGGAAGCCCACCCGGACATGCTCGTCATCGCCAACTGCGATGACGTTCTGATGACCTCCGTGGCCTATGACGCCAAGAATGTCATCTGGGTTTCGGCCGGCGCCGGCTGGCTCGGCGATTCCGTTACCTGCCCGCGCACCGGCGGGCACGTCGTGCGCACCGAGGATGACTGGTACGCCGTCAAGCCGCTTGCCGACGGCCGCGAATTCCGCCGGCCGCAGCCAACGTGGGGCGTCGATAAGCATGGCATTATCACCCCCACCGCTAAACGCCCCCTGAACCTGGCGCTGCCTGGCCGTGCTAACCGGGGCAACGCGGCCCAAGCCATCGCTGCCGCCGTCGCAGGCTTCGGCGTGGACCTCGACAAAGCCATTGCGGCCGCCGAAAGCATCGATGATGTGGCCGGTCGCTACTCCACCATTCACTGGCGCGGCCGCGAGATTCGCTTGCTGCTGGCCAAGAACCCGGCCGGCTGGCAAGAAGCACTGTCCATGGTGGACCGCAGCGCCGATGGCTTGATCATCGCCACCAACGGCCAGGTGGCCGATGGCATTGACATGTCCTGGCTGTGGGACGTGAAATTCGAAGGCTTCAATGGCCTCAGCGTGAAGGCCGCCGGCGAGCGCGGCACCGACCTGGCGGTGCGCCTGGTCTACGCCGATATCTCCCACGAGCTCATCCCGGATCCGCTCGATGCGCTCGCCGCCTGCCCGGAGGGTCGCATCGAGGTCCTCGCCAACTACACCGCCTTCCGCGATTTGAAGAAGGCGCTTTCCAAGGAGGCCACCAATGCTTAATATCGGCCTAGTGCTTCCCGACGTCCTCGGTACCTACGGCGACGACGGCAACGCCCTCGTCCTGCGCCAGCGCGCCCGCATGCGCGGCTTCGAAGCGGAGATTCACCCGATCCGCTTGGGCGAGCCCGTGCCCGAGATGCTGGATATCTACACCCTCGGCGGCGGCGAAGATACCGCGCAGATTCTGGCCGCGGACCACCTGATTTCCGATGGTGGCCTGAGCCGCGCCGCCAACGCCGGCCGCCCGGTCTTTGCCATTTGTGCTGGCCTGCAGGTCCTGGGTGAGTCCTTCCGCGCCTCCGGTCGCATCATCGACGGCGTCGGCCTGCTCGATGCCACCACGGCCGGCATGCAGGACCGTGCCATCGGCGAGGTGGCTTCCAAACCCACCCACGCTGGAGTTACCGCGGACCTCACCGAGCCGCTGACCGGTTTTGAAAACCACCTGGGCGCCACCATCCTTGGCCCCTCCGCGCAGCCCCTCGGCACGCTCACGCGTGGCAATGGCAATGCAGACCAGGCCGCCACCGCCGACCTTGCCGATGGCTCCACCCAGCGCACCTACGAAGGCGCCGTCCAAGGCAGCGTCATCGCCACCTATATGCACGGCCCGGCACTGGCCCGAAACCCGCAGCTGGCCGATCTCCTCCTCGCACAAGCGATGGGCGTGGCCCTCGCGGACCTCGAGCCGATTGAGATTCCGGCCGTCGACCGCCTGCGTGTCGAACGTTTCAACGCCTCCGAGCCCCCGCGCTCCCAAAGATAGGCCCAAGCCTGTGGATAACTGCGCCCGACGGCCTTGAAACTCCGAGTTATCCACAGGCCCGGCCGCTGCCCCTTGTAGCCGCGCATCCCACGCCAATAGGCTGCGGGGCATGACATTATTGGAGCAGCTGGGCGACATCGCTAAGCGCGGCGTGGATCTTCTCGAAGAGGCCCACGCCGCCTCCAGCCTGCCCCTGCCCGCGGACCAAGCGCGCACCCTGCGCCGGACCGCCGCGGCCTTTCTCTCGCCCACCAGCCATTCGCGCTACCAAGCCCGCGCACTGGCCGCCGCGCGCCGCAATCACCACTGCCTAGAGACCCTCGCGCTTATCGCCCGTCGCTCGCGCAGCATTAGCGACCCCACCAAGCGCTGGCAATTCCGCGAGCAGCTCTGCGCCACCGCCGGCACCACCGCGCATGTCTCGCGCGCGGCTACCCGTCTGCTGCGCGAACTCAACCCTCCGCCCGAGCGCGAAGACGGCGGACGCCGGATAATGCACGGGGAGAAAACCACCCTGAGTTTCACCGGCCCCGCCGCACAAATGGCCGATATCTGGGCCGCCGCTAAATCCGACCCGCTAGCCTGGCTTAACGGCTCCCGCGCCGCCGCGCCCGCTACCGTGACTACCAATGTCATCATCGAGCTGCCGGACTACCTGAAAATCCTCGCCGGAAACGGCGATGATATCCGCCTCGCTATGACCAACGGCGCCACCATCACCGGCGCCGAACTAGTCCGCCGCACCCTAGCCGGCGCGGGACTCTTCACGCTCATCCATCCCGAGCGCGGCCCAGTCAACCTCTACCGCACCCGGCAGGCCTCCGCAAAGCAACGCCGCATGCTCGAGGCCGAAGGCGCCCGCTGCGCCTGGCCCGCTTGCCGACGCCCCGCCTCCGAATGCCAAGCCCACCACCTCCTGGAATACTCCCGCGGCGGCCACACCCATCCTGAGAACATGACGCTATTGTGCCCGTATCACAACTCCATCAACGGGCTGCCGGGCCGCGGCCGGATGGCGCGCATTCGGGGCCGGATCGCCTGGCTCCTGCCCGCTAGCCAGGACAGGCATACACACATAGGGCACAGCAATGAACCCGGCAACAGGCGAAGCGGGCGCAGCAGCAGATGCAGTACGACGACAAAGGAGACGCACGGCCCGCCGGTATTCACCGGCCGAGCGCGAACCGGGCCCACGGCCGCGGTGCCCTAGCCGCTGTAGCTCCGCATTCGCCCAGTACTGGCCGGGGCGCTCAACGTGCTATATGGTCAGGCGGCCGGAAAGCGCCCGAGACAAGGTGAGCTCGTCCACAAACTCCAAATCGCCTCCGAGCGGCATGCCGGAGGCCAACCTGGTGATCTTCAAATCAGGGAAGTCGCGCAGCAAGCGCACCAGGTATGCGGCGGTCGCCTCGCCCTCCGTATTGGGGTCGGTGGCGAGAATGACTTCGTGGATGGTGGGGGTGGCGTCGTAAAGCGGGGTTTCGGGGGTGGAGTCTGCAAGCTCTCGGTCCGGCAACACGCCGCCTAGGCGCTGCAGCAGTGTGGAGATATTCAAATCACGCGGACCCACATTCGCCAGCGGGTCCAACGCGCCGCCCAAAACGTGATAGCGGCCCTCATACTCGCCGGTGCGCTCAATGACCTGGATATCCTTAGGCTCCTCGACCACGCAGATAGTAGTGGCGTCGCGCTGCGAGTTAATGCAGATGCGGCAGACATCCTCACGCGAAATATTGCAGCAAATGCGGCAGAAGGTCACGCCGTCGCGCACCGCGCCCAGCGCGTTTTGCAGCCGCTCGATGTCCTCGGGTTCCATGTGCAAAACGTGAAACGCGATGCGCTGCGCCGACTTCGGGCCGATTCCCGGCAGGCGCGAAAACTCGTCGATGAGGTCTTGCAGAGGTCCTTCAAACATCAATTACTCCCAAAATCGGCAAAAGCCGCCGCCCCACCCCGGGGCAACGGCCTTATATCGTATCGCGCGGGCTACTGGTTGCCGCCGAAGACATCCTCAAAAGACGGGCCTCCCTGGCTACCCATGCCCTAGGACAGCGGGCCAATCTTTTCCTGTGCCAGGCGTCCGGCCGCAGCGTGGGCCTCCTTGAACGCACCCATAACCAGGTCCTGCAGCGTATCGACGTCCTCTGGATCCACGATGGACTTATCAATCTGCAAGTCCACGAGCTCGGCGCCGCCAGTCATGGTCACCTTGACCAGGCCATTGCCTGCCTGGCCCTCGACGTTGGTAGCGAGGATTTCTTCCTGCGCCTTCTGCAGATCCGCCTGCACCTGCGCGGCCTGCGCGATGAGGTCGTTCATGTCATTTGCCTGCTGCATTGGGTCTTGGTCAGCCATGGTGTTTCCTTTCTAAATCAACTTTAAATTTCGCTACCGCCCGAGTGTACCGTGCTCGCCGCCTAGGCACGCCGCGCGCCTAGTTCCCGCTCCAGCAATTCCATAGCTACCTCGGTAGCGCTGCGATGATCCATTTCACCGGTGGACTGCGCGGCCTCCATCATGTCGCGTTCTTCGTCATCGCGGGTATAGGCCGGCGGTTCCTCGGGCGGTACCTCATCGGGCTCCGGCTCGGGTTCGGGCGGCAGCGGCACGCCGTTGCTGAACTGCGATTCATCGCGCTGCTTGGCGGCCTGCGTCGCCCGTGCGATGCGCGAGCGCCAGCCCGGCGTGTTTTCCTGCTTACTCTCCGCCTCCTGGTCGTCGGCAGGCTCGCGCGCGGGCTGATTCGGTGTCCACGCCTCCTTGCGCTGCGCCGGCCGTGGGGCATTGAAACCGGCGGTCTTCGGGTCAGTGCCTACCACGCAGGTCACGGCCACATCGCGCTGGAACTCCTCCTTGAGTACCTCCACGATAACGGCGTTATTGGCGGGCGCATTGATTCGCTCGGCAAGGGCACCGGTGGTGTGTCCCAGCGTTAGCGTGCCATCGCGGAAGCCAAGCACGCGGGCTTCGGCAAGCATAATTTCCGCTACCTTATTCCGCTTTCCGACGCTCCCCCTCAACGCCACCCATTTCTCCCTCACGGCTTCCGCAAAGTCGCCTTCCGGCTCTTGCGTTGCCTGCGGTTGCGCCGTTTCCGACACTCTTTCCGACGCCGTCTCCGCAGCGGGCTGGCCCCCAGATCGCGCCGTTGCTTCCTGGGCGGATTCCTCCGCGCGGGCCGGTACGGGTTTCTCCAATGGCTCGCGCTGCTCCTGCCGCTCCTGCTGGGCCGGCGCCGACTGCGGTATGCGCCGTTCGCGCTGCCACGGATCCTGGGACTCTTGCGGCTCCGGCTCCGGCTCCGGCTCCGACTGCGGCTCTACCTGCGGCTGCTGTTGTTGCTGCGGGGTTTGCTGCTCGGCGGACGATTGCGCGGTCTTAGCCGGGGGCTGGGTTTGCGTTTGCGGCTGAGGGGCGGGCTCAGAGCCAGCGGAGTGCTGCTCCTGGGACTTGGCGCGACGGCGCGCGATAATGGCGGCCGCAGCGGACTGGGGGTCTTGGGCACCTGCGACAGCTGAGGTTGCCGCGGCGGCACCGCCCGGGGTCGCTGAGCCGGCAGGCACGGGCGTTCCGGGCGCGGCCGCGGGGACGGTGGCGCCGGTGGCCGCGGGGCCGGTGGACCCGATAAGCAGGTGCGCGCACATGATTTCCAGCAGCAGGCGCGGCGACGTCGCGCCGGTGAGATCGCTGATGCGGTCGTTGACCGTGGAAGCCAAGTAGGTCAGCTGCGGGCCGGAAAAACGCTGCGCCTGGGCGGTAAGCACAGAAGCGCGGTCGGTGGGCGCGGAGACGAGGCCGGCCTCGATAGCGCCGGGCACAGCCTGCAGGATCATCAGATCGCGCAGGCGGTCGAGCAAATCGATAGCGAAGCGACGCGGGTCGTGGCCGGCCTCGATGACATGGTCCACCATCGCGAAGAGGCCGGGTTTGTCTTGGTTGGCGAGGGTGTCGATGGCGTCGTCAAGCAGCGAAACATCGGTGACACCCAAAAGCGGCCGGGCGAGGTCATAGGTCAGGCCATCGGGCCCGGCACCGGCCAGCAGCTGGTCCAGCAAGGACAACGTATCGCGCGGGGAACCACCGCCCGCCTCAATGACCATGGGGTATACGGCGTCCTCGACATGCACGCCCTCGGCCGCGACGGTGCGCTGCAGCAGGCCCTTCATGGCCGGTGGGGTCAGCAGGCGGAAGGGATAGTGGTGGGTACGCGAGCGAATGGTGCCGATGATTTTCTCCGGCTCCGTGGTCGCGAAGATGAAAATGACGTGCTCGGGCGGCTCCTCTACCACTTTGAGCAGCGCGTTCGCACCGGAGGGCGAAATCATATGCGCCTCGTCGATGATGAAGATGCGGTAGCGCGATTCGGCCGGCGCGTAGTAGGCGCGGTCGCGCAGCTCGCGCATGTCCTCCACGCCGTTGTGCGAGGCGGCGTCGAGCTCCGTCACGTCCAAGTTTCCGGGGCCGCCGGGGGCGAGGGAGACGCAGGAATCGCATTTACCGCACGGCGTCGAGGTCGGCCCGTGCTCGCAATTGAGCGAGCGGGCCATAATCCGCGCCGAGGAGGTCTTGCCGCAGCCGCGCGGGCCGGAAAAGAGGTAGGCGTGGTTGATGCGCCCTGCATCAAGGGCGGCGGATAGCGGCGTGGTGACCTGCTCTTGGCCCACGACCTCCGCGAACGTTGCTGGACGGTATTTCCGGTATAAAGCCACGGTTAGCCAGTTTACCGGCTAACCCTCGCGCGACCAGTCCAGCAGGTCAATGCCCTGCTCGGCCACTGCCCCCTGCAGCTTGCCGACGCCCTCTTCTACCCCAAACGCATATTCCGAATCTGTCAGCATGACCAGCTGCAGGATGAGGGTCAGGCGGCCCTCTTCGCGAAACTGCGGGGTCTGCCCGCCCCACAGGTACGGCGCGATGAAGAGTCCGTGGTGCACGGTAATTCCCGGCGCGTCGAGGATGGACGGCAGCATCACGCCCGGCTGCGCCGGAAGCAGACCGTCGGCCTTCTCGAAAGTATCGGCCGCGGCGTTTACGGCGGCAGCCACCTCGGGCTGCCCGGTACGCGCCACCGTCAACAGCTCGCAGCGCACATCGGTGCCGTCGTCCTGGCTCTGCAGGCCGGTGTCGGTGTTATTGAAGGTGGTGGTGAGGGCGAGCGATTGGGCGTCGGCAAGCGCGGCGAGGCCTAGCCGGCGCTCATCGACGTAGCGGAACTCCAGCGGCGCCGGGATAATCTCGCTCAGCCACAGGGCAGACTCGTCGGCGTTGATTTTAGGCCCCCAGCTTCTCCACGGCGGCAAGCAGCACACAGGTAGCGACGCCGTCCATCGCGGCCTCAACCTCTTCCTGCGGCGGCAGGGTTGGGGCGAGGCGGATATTGCGGTCATTGTCGTCCTGGCCATAAGGGAAGGCCGAGCCCGCCTGGGTAAGCAGGATGCCGGCGTCGCGCGCAAGCTCCCAGACGCGGTTGGCGGTGCCGTCGACAACGTCGAGGGAGATGAAGTAGCCACCCTTCGGGTTGGTCCACTGCGCCACCTCGTACTCGCCCAGGCGCTTTTCCAGGATGCGCAGCACCGCATCGAACTTCGGCTTAATCAGCGCGGCGTGGCGGCGCATTACCGCGCGCACCCCTTCTGCGGAGCCGAAGAACTCGTGGTGCGCGAGCTGGTTGATCTTATTCGGGCCGATGCCGCGAATGCCGGCATGCTCTAGGTACCACTCGAGGTTATCCTCCGAGGTGCCGAAGAAACCCACTCCCGCGCCCGCGAAGGTAATCTTCGAGGTGGAAGACATGGCCCAGAAGCGGTTCGGGTTGCCTTCTTCCGCGGCGATATCCAGAATCGGCAGGATTTCCGGGAATTCTTCAGTCAAGGTATGCACGGCGTAGGCGTTATCCCACACGATGCGGAAATCCGGTGCGCCGGCCTGCATACGGGCGAGGCGACGAGCCTTATCCTCAGAAATCACAGCGCCGGTGGGGTTGGCGAACATCGGCACCACCCACATGCCCTTGACTGTCGGGTCCGCCACCAGCTTTTCGACGGCCTCTACATCCGGCCCGTCTTCCTCCATCGGTACCGTCACCAGCTCGAAGCCAAATTGCTCCGTGATGGCAAAGTGGCGGTCATAGCCCGGCACTGGGCAGATCCACTTGAGTTTTTCTTCCTTGCTCCACGGCTGCGCGGAATCATTGGTGCCGAAGAGGAACGCCCAAGAAATCAGGTCAAACATGATGTTCAGGGAGGAAGAATCTGCGGCCACGAGCAGCTCGGGGTCAATGTTGGTCAGCTTGCCCCAGATGTCGCGCAGTTCCTTGATGCCCTTTTGGTTGCCGTAGTTACGCAGGTCGTTTCCGGCCGCGTCGGTGTAATGTCCTAGGCCGGGCAGCGCCAGCAAATCATTGGAGAGGTCCAGCTGTGCCTTGGCCGGCTTTCCGCGGGTCAGGTCCAATTTCAGGCCCTTAGCCTTAAGGTCCTCGTAGTCCTTACGGACCTGGGCGGCGAGCTCCGCGAGTTCGGACGATTCCAAAGTAAGAAGCGACATGCGTATGTCTACCTTCCATGCATAGGGCGACTTTTAGCCCCCAATAGTAACGCACGCCATACAAAAAGGGGACCCCGCGCACCCGTCAGAGCCTCCTGACCCTTGCTGCATTCCTGCCCTGGGGGAGTTCAGAGGATGGACGCCACGCGGAATCCTGTCCCATACTTTAACGCCCGAGCGCCGGTTTAGCCAAATGGGACTCCGGCGGCGCAGCCCTCCGCCGCTCGCGGGTACCGCTCTCGATACCTAGCCACCACACAACGGTTAAAATTCCCCGAAAACACGACCTGACCTGGCGATTGGTAAAATAATTGCCACGGCTGCTAATGTTTCTTCTCGGAGGATTCGACTAGCGGCCTATGTCACACGCCTGGAACGCGTGCGGGGTTCACGCCCCTCGTGGGTTCAAATCCCACATCCTCCGCCACAAGAAATCCCGGCTCCTGCTGCATAGCAACGGAGCCGGGATTTTTGTTATACCTGCGCTTGGCCGCGCTAGCCGACGCCGCGCTAGCCGCTAATCGATGACCGACGGTTCGTAGCCGTCTTCTTTTAGCCACGCAATATGCGGCGGGGTGTTCATGCCCCACTCAGTGCGCGCCCAGAGGAAGGCCTGGGCGACCTCGGCCTCGGGATAGCCTCCGTCGCGCAGGTACTGCCGGAAGCCGTTCGGGCCCGAGTCCTTGATCCACAGCCAGACGTAGTCGTCGAGGGAGTCGTCGGCAAGCAGGCCTTCGAGCCCGGCCGGCACAGACTCGCGCTCGGCGCGCACGCGATCCGCCAGATCCTGGTCGAGGAAGTCATAGAGGTAATCCAGCGCGTCCTCAAGCTGCGCATAATCGAAGGCATTCATGCCGCCCAGCCTAGTGGCGCTTGGTGCCCAGGACCATGCGGTCGATTTCTTCCAGCACCTCGTCCACGATGGCCGGGTTATAGGCGCGATAGCCGCGCATGCGCAGCAGCTCCTCCTGTGCCGCCGTCAGAGCGGTCCGGCGGGCCTCCAGAGCCACGTGGCGGAACTGCCAGGCGCGTTGCTTGCGGGAGTCTTCGGAAACATCCTCGCCATCACCAATCCGGTCTTCCAGCCATTGGATAACGTTGGCGGAAATTTCCGGATCCACCTTTTCGGCGTCGGGCGCTATATGCCCATCCGGCCGGAAGTTCGACAGTGCCTCGATGCTGGCCGCACGCGCACGGCCAACCACGGCAGCGCGCATCTTATCGCTGGCAATCTGGGAGGCTTCCGTGAGGTCGAGTCGCTCCATCAACCACGGCAAGAGCAGGCCGGGCACCACCATCGTGGCCAGCAAGACCGTCAACGCGATGACGGCGAGCTCATGGTGGAAACTAAACACGCCCGCCGGGATGGACAAAACCAGCGCCAAAGTGACAAGTCCACGCATGCCGGACCACGTCATCAGCAGTACCTCTTGCAGGCGCAGCGGCGCCACGCGCGGGCGGCCGCGGGAGACGTTGATGCGGTAGTAGGCATACATCCACACCAAACGGACAACAAAGGCCACGAGGGACAAGATGACGCCCACGACCACCGAATGCCACAGGTCCGAGCCCACTTCGCCGATGGCGGTATTGACCGTCAGGCCAATGAGTCCGAAGGCCACGCCGGTAAAGAGCAGTTCGATGGTCTCCCAGAAGGACTGACCGGATAGGCGGTCCTCGGCCTGGATATCGGCCCGGGAATTAAGTTCTACGGCCGCGATGACCACGGCGATAACGCCGGAGGCACCGAGTTCCTCCGCGATGAGGTAGACGGCAAATGGCGTCACCCAGGTCAGCGCGTTGCGCGCGGTGACGTCGTGGACGTGGGTGATAAACAGCGCCACCAGCCGGCCGACGATCCACCCCAGGCCGCCCGCGACGAATGCGGAGTAGAAGAAGTTCAGCACGCCGCCGCCGAAGGAGAGATCATCGCCTTGGGTTACGGCCGTCAAGGCAAGATTGAAGGCGACGATAGAGGCGGCATCGTTAAATAGGCCTTCGGTCTGCAAGGTGGTGATAATACGCCGCGGGATGCCGGCGGGCTCGGCCACGGCATCGACTGCGACGGGGTCCGGTGGGGCGATGGCCGCACCGATGAGGATGGCGGCGGCCAGGCTAATGCCGGGTAAGAAGGCGTAGGCCGTGGCACCGACGGCCAGCGTGGTGGCGACAACCAACAGCACGGAAAGGCTCAGGATGGTCACCCATTGTTCGCGGATAACGCCCCACGAGGTGCGCCGGGCCAGCGCCCACAGCAGCGGCGGCAGGAAAATCGGCAGGATGAGCTCGGTGGGCGGCTCAAACCTGGGCAGCCCCGGCACGAAGACGGCGCAAGCGGTAATGATCGTCAGCAACGCCGGCCACGGCAGCCCAATCTTGTCACCGATGGCGACGACGAACACGGTCAGCAGCATGAGCCCAATGAGCACCAGAAGAACGTCCATGGTCCCAGATTTTACCCGCGCCAGATATAGGGATCAGGGCTTAAGCGGTCGGGCGCGAATTGCGCGAGCAGCTCTGCGGCACTGTGAGCTTCGTACCCCAGCGAGGCCGCCAGCTGCTTGACGACGTCCCCCATTTCCCGCATGGTCACCACACCATCGCGCTTGGCCAGACGTTCGCCAGATTCATTGAGCACGAGCGGGACGTGGATATATTCCGGCGGCTCGATACCGAGCAGCGAGGCGAGGTAGGCCTGGCGCGGCGCCGAGGAGAGCAAGTCATCGCCGCGGACCACCTGGTCGATGCCCTGGAAGGCATCGTCGACGACGACGGCCAAGTTATACGCCCAACCGGTGTCCTGGCCGCCGCGGCGCAGGATGAAGTCATCGACGTCGCCGGTATAGGTTCCGTGGAGGGCGTCGTGGATGGTGAATGTGGGGACGTCGGCAAGCAGGCGCAGGGCAGGCTGGCGATTCTGGGCAGCAAGCTCGGCGCGCTTGGCCGCCCGCTGGTCGTCGGTGAGGTTGCGGCAGGTCCCCGGGTACTGGCCGGGAATAGCGTGCGGGGCCCGGGAGGCTTCGCGGATGTCCTTACGCGAGCAATAGCACTCGTAGGTGGGCAGCTGGGCCAAGGCTTGCTCATAGGCAGCGTCGCGATCGTGCTGGTAGATGACCTCACCGTCCCAATCCAGTCCGAGCGCGCGTAGGTCCGCCAGCTGGCGCTCGGCCGATTCCTGGGAAGAGCGCTGCTTATCGATGTCCTCCACGCGCACCACAAAGCGCCGCCCCGTCGAGCGGGCAAAAAGCCACGCCAGAAGCGCCGTGCGGAGGTTGCCAAAATGCAGATCGCCAGAGGGGCTCGGCGCATAGCGGCCGGCGCCGGTGGTCGCAGAATTCATGCCCACAGTCTACGGACTGGCACAATGGCGGGTATGGAAAAAACGAACGGCGCTGAAGTGCACTTCATTCCCGTCCGCTCTACTCTCTACCCTTGGCTGGTCACCGTGTTTGTGGTGACCTTCCTGATTTCCAATATCAACGCCACCAAGGGCGTCCAGCTCGGCCCGCTGGTGACCGACGGTGCCTTCTTTCTATTCCCGCTGGCCTATATCGTCGGCGACGTGCTCTCCGAGTGCTATGGCTTTAAATCCACCCGGCGCGCGGTCTACATCGGATTCGCGATGGCCATCTTGGCGGCCGTGTGCTTCTATATCGCCATTTGGCTGCCGGCGGCCGATTTCTATGAGGGCCAGGAGGCCTTCGCGGCCACGCTTGGCCTGATGCCGCAGATTCTGTCCGCCTCGCTAGCCGGCTATCTCGTGGGCCAGCTACTCAATGCCTGGACGCTGACTGCGATGAAGAAGCGCTCGGGCGAAAAGGGGCTTTTCGCGCGCCTTATCGCCTCTACCGTGGTGGGCGAGTTCGGCGATACGCTGCTGTTTTGCGCCATCGCCGCGCCGGTAATCGGCGTGGACACCGTGGGCAGGTTTATTAACTACGTCATCGTGGGATTCGTGTGGAAGACCCTGATGGAGGCCGTCATGCTGCCGGTGACGGCCATGGTTATCTCGTGGGTTAAAAAGCGCGAGGACTACTTGCCGGCGTAGTAGCGGCCGAGGAATTCATCGCGGTAGGCCTCGTAGTAGCCGCCGTCGATGGCGGCGCGGATATTATCCACCAGGCGAATCATGAACTCCACGTTGTGGATGGTGCACAGCGTACCCGCAAGGAATTCCTTCGCCTTGAGCAGGTGGTGCAGGTAGGCGCGGGAATAGTTCTCGGATACGTAGCCGCCGAATTCCTCGTCGACGCCAGCGAAATCGCGCTTAAAGCGCGCATTGGTGAGGTTCATGCGGCCGTCGAGGGTGTAGACGCCGCCGCGGCGCGCCAAGCGGGTCGGCGCCACGCAGTCGAAGGTGTCGGCACCGGCCTCGACTGCGGTGAAAATATCATCCGGCTCGGAGATGCCGAGCAAGTGGCGCGGCTTGTCCTCGGGTAGCTCATCGCAGACCCAGCCAACGATGGTGCCCAGGTTTTCCTTCTCTAGCGCGCCGCCGATGCCAAAACCGCCAAAGCCGCGCTTGCCTTCCTCGCGGGCGGTGCGATCGAGGTCGAGCAGGCCGCGGGTGGCCTGGCGGCGCAGGTCCTCATACTGCGCGCCCTGAACGACGCCCCACAGGGACTGCTTCGGCCGATGGGTGCGCTCGCGAGTGAGGCGGTCGTGCTCATCCAGGCAGCGCTTAGCCCAGCGGTGCGTGCGCGCGACGGATTCTTCCTGGTAGGTACGCGTATCAACGAGCGTGGTCAGCTCGTCGAAGGCGAACATGATGTCTGCCCCCAGCCCGTGTTGGATCTGCATGGACTTCTCGGGGGTGAAACGGTGCTTGGAGCCGTCGATAACGGATTTGAAATCCACGCCGTCCTCGTCCACCTGCGCCATGCGCTCTTTCTTTGCCGCGCGGATGTCCTTATCGCTAAGTTCCGCGATATCCATCGCAAGGACCTTCTTGAAACCTACGCCCAGCGACATCACCTGGAAGCCGCCGGAGTCGGTATAGGTCGGGCCGTGCCAGTTTTCAAACTCCGCCACGCCGCCGGCCTCGTCCACAATGTCGTGGCCTGGCTGCAGGTAAAGGTGGTACGCATTCGACAAAATGGCTTGCGCGCCGGTGGAGCGAATCTGCTCCGGAGTCAGGGTCTTTACCGTGGCTTTAGTGGCCACCGGGATGAAGGCCGGGGTCTGAATATCGCCGTGTGGGGTGCGGATGACACCGCTGCGGCCGTGCTTGCCGGGACCTTCGGGCAGGCGCTTGCCGATGTCGAAGCTCAAGTCCATTTCTATTCTTCTTCCTTGTCTGCAGGGATAGGGGCTGGGGTGGCGTGTTTAGCTTCCCATTCTTCTTCCAGGGCGGTGCCTTCGATGTCCAGGGTGGGCAGAATCTTGGCCAGCCACTTTGGCATCCACCACGTCGCGCGGCCCATAAGGAACATGGTGGCGGGGACGAGGGTCATGCGGATAAAGAAGGCGTCGAAAAGCACGCCGGCGGCCAAGGCAAAGCCGAAGATCTGGATAAATGGCAGCGGCTGGTTAATAAACGCCACGAAGACCGAAATCATAATGATGGCTGCGGCCGTTACCACGCGGGCGCCTTGGGTAAAGCCGGTGATGGTGGCCTCGTCGACGGCGCTATAACGCCCGCCGGTGCCCTCCGGGTGGCGAGAAATGTGCTCGCGCATGCGGGTGACCAGGAAGACCTGGTAGTCCATCGCGAGGCCAAAGGTCACGCCGATGAGGAAGATGGGCATGAAGGAAATCAGCGGGCCCGGCGCGGGCACCAGGTTCCACAGGCCTTCCTGCCAGACCAGGACGGTCAGGCCGAAGGCGCCGCCGACGGACAACAGGAAGCCCAAGCCCGCAACCAGCGGCACCAAGATGGAGCGGAAGACCAACAGCAGCAGCACAATGGCCAGACCCACGACGATGGCCAGGTACGGCACCATGGCTTCCTCGAGGCGCTCGGTGATATCGAGCTGCACGGCCGTCAGGCCGGTCAGGCCGATGTCGGTACCGGTGGCGTCCTCGATCTCGCCGGTGGCCGAGCGCAGCGCGTGCGCAACGTTCACCGTTGCGGCGTCCGTGGGCGCGGTTTCAGGGGTAACCATTATCTGTGCGGCGCGCTTGTCCTGGCTCAGGCCGACAATCTGCGCGTGCTTCACCCCGCCCAAGCCCTTGAGCTGGTCCGCGGTGTAGAGGAAGGACGCGAGCGCGGCCTTATCCTCTGCGGAGGTGTCTACCACCTCAGCGGCCGGGGCGATCTCCGGCTCGGCTGAGGGCTGGTCCCCCAGCGGCTGCTCAGGCATCTCCTCTTCGGGGGCAGCATTCTCGGCCGCGTCCTGCTCCGGCGCGGGAGCGGGTGCGGGGGCTGGGGCTGGTTCGGGTTGGGACTGGGCGTCGACAAGCGGGGCCAAGGCGCCGGATTCCGCGTTGACCGTGTGGGCATCGACCACGGCGAGGAAAGGACCGTTGACGCCGGGGCCAAAGCCCTCGGACATGATGTCGGCGGCCTTGCGCTGGGTGGTATCGGGGTTCGACGTGGTATCGGCCGGAAGGGCAAGCTCCATCTGGAGTACCGGCGCGGTCATAGCCCCCAAGGAGAGCACGACCAGCGCCATAGCCAGGCCGGGCACCTTCTGGACTAAACGCACCCACCGGTTGCCCATGGTGGGCCCGCGGCGGCGCTTGCCCTTGCGGGTCGGGTTGCCGGCCACGCCGGGGATTCGGCCATGGAAGGCCTTATCGCCCAGCAAGCCCAGCATCGCAGGGATGAGCGTGAGCGAGACCAAGACGGCGATCGCGACGGTGCCGGCGGCGGCCAAGCCCATGGCTGTGAGGAAGCCAATGCGCGCAATGATGAGCGCGAAGAGCGCGGTAAAGACCGTCGCGCCGGCAAAGACCACGGAGGAGCCGGCCGTACCCACCGCCATGCCTGCGGCATCGGGCCCATCCATGCGGCGGCGCTCGGCGCGGTAGCGCGAAAGAATAAACAGCGCATAGTCGATGCCCACAGCCAGGCCGATCATGATGGCCAGAACCGGGGTCATATTATTGAGCTCAATCCAGTGGGTGGCAATAAACATGCCCAGCGCGCCGAGTCCCACGCCAATGACGGCGGAAACCAATGGCATCCCCGAGGCCACCAGCGAGCCGAAGGTAAAAATGAGCACGAGGAAAGCGACGCCCAGCCCGATGATCTCGGAGGTGGAGTTGACCGCGATCTCATCGCCAAAGCCGGCGCCATTGCCTTCGACGGTAAGGCCGCGGTCGCGGGCGATATTCATCGCCTCCGTGACGGTGTCTTTATCTGCTTGCTCCACGCTATAAGGCGACTCGGCGTCAAAATTGAAGGTGGTATACGCGATGGTCTCATCGTCATTGACCATCGCGAGGTTATCCGCGTCAGCGCGGGCGGATGCTTCCGGCAGCCCCATATCCGTGAATTGGTGGATGACCTGATCTTGCAGACGGGGCGAGACCTCAAGCGGGTTGCCAAAGCGCGTGGTATCGCCCATCTTCAGGTTGTCCTCGAGGTAGGAGATGGTGGCGTCGATGGCCTCGCGGTTTGCTGGATCAGAAAGCTTCTGGCCATCTGGGGCCTTGAAGACCACGTTGACCGAGGGTGAATTGGCAGGGTTGCCGCCCTCTGGGAAGAGGTCCATGGTCTTATAGGTGGCATCGATAGACGGGGTTCCCTTAATGGAGAACTCGCTCGTCATCGGTTTCATCAGCAAGGCGGCGGCACCGCCAACGGCGGCGAGCAGCAGCAGCCATGCCACGATGACCTTCCACTTATGGAGGAAAGACCAGCGCCCAAGACGATAAAGCAATGTAGCCACGGGTAGATGTACCTTCGCATTCACGTGGGGGACGGGGTGAACTTCGCCCTAGTGTAGTGGCCGCACCCTATAATCCCCTATCGCGAAGCCACCTGCGTCCCAGTTTTCACAGCTGGCGGCCAGCCGGGCCCCTCCCCCCGTGCCCCGCGGCCTAGCCGGGAAAAAGAAAATCCCGGCCTGCGCAAACAGACCGGGATCTCGGTGCGGTGGCGGCGGGATTTGAACCCGCGGTTGGGGGTTACCCAACAATCGCTTTCGAGGCGATCACCTTCGGCCGCTCGGACACGCCACCGCGTTCCAGATTACGGGAGTGCGCCCGAGCGACAAAATCGCTGCGCCAGCGGGGTGCCAGCGCAGCGATATGCAGAAATACGGATGAGGATTAGTCGTCCTTCAGGCCGCCGATAACCTCGTTAGCCTTGTCCTTGATACCCTCGGCAGCGTCGGACAGCTTGTCCTTAGCCTCGGAGGTGACCTGGTCGGCCTTGCCCTCGTTAGCTACGTCCTTGTTATCGGTAGCTTCGCCGTAGGCTTCCTTTGCCTTGCCTACGAGGCCATCCTTCTTGTTTTCCAAATCGCCCATAATCACTCCTTTGAGTAGACGGATAATGTATGAGCACCAGTGTACGCACTTTCAGCGCAGGTCGCCGAAGAAGTTTCTGAGCAACATCGCGCATTCCTCTTCCAGAACGCCGCCGCGAACCTGCGGGGCAAAGGGGGCGGTGGGGGCACGCAGGACATCGATAAGCGAGCCGCACGCGCCGGTCTTGGGTTCAAAAGCGCCGAAGACTACGGAAGAAACGCGCGCAGCCTGCAAAGCACCGGCGCACATGGCGCAGGGCTCTAGGGTGACGACAAGTTCGCAGCCGGAAAGGCGCCAGCCGTCTCCATAGACGCGCACTGCTTGGCGGATGGCCTCTACCTCGGCGTGGGCAGTGGGATCGGCGCGTTGCTCGCGGCGGTTTACTCCGGTGGCGAGTTCGGCTCCGGTGGCGTCAAAAAGCACCGCACCCACCGGTACATCGCCTGCCGGGGTGCACTTGGCGACGTCCAGGGCGCGGCGCATGCGGGCCTCTGCGCGCTGGAGGGGCTCAGGCGTTATCAATGATGTCTTCCAGTTCATCGCCGAAGCCGAGCTCGCCGGCGATGCGCAGCAACATATCAGAAGGCCAGTCTTCGTCATTGTCGATGATGTAGCCCACCTGATCCTCGGATAGGCCGAGATCGGCGAAGATATCGAAATCGCCCTCACCATAAGGGTCGGCCTCTTCAGGGTCCACATCCGGGATTTCATGGTCGTTGATATCCATGAAATCGGCCGCAAAGTCATCATCAACGCCATAGGTGGCATCCGAAATGAGCATCTTCACCCCGCCCGGCACGGGGCGCACGGCAATGAAATAGGCATCCTCCACACACAGCAGCGCGAACGCAGCGCCCTCAGAGCGCAGGCTGCGCACCGCATTAATGGAGGTCTGCGGATCCTCGAAGTCATCGTTGAAGCTGCGCACCAGCCACTGGCCCGCAGTGCGGGCGACGGTTACCGCGAAGGAGTAATTTTCGTTGCTCATACCTCGTGAGATTAGTCGTGTTGTGCCACAATTGTCACCGTGAGTTCTCAAGATGTTCAACGCCCTATCTGCATTATTGGCCTCGGCCTCATCGGCGGCTCTCTGCTGCGCGATCTAGCCGGATATAAACACCCCGTTTTTGGATATAACCACTCCACTTCTGGCGCCCGCACTGCAGTAAAGCAGGGCTTTGACGTCACCGATGATCTTCCCGCTATTTTGACCCGCGCGGAAGCGGAAAACGCGCTCATTGTGATTGCTGTTCCCATGACCGCAGTGGGCGAGGTCCTCGATGCCATCCAGGAGCACGCGCCTAGCTGCGGCATTACAGATGTGGTTTCCGTGAAGACCGCGGTACGCCAGCAGGTCCTCGAACGCGGCATGGAATCGCGCTACGTGGGTGGCCACCCGATGGCGGGCACCTCCAAGTCCGGTTGGGATAACTCCCAGCGGGACCTCTTCCGCCGTGCGGCGTGGGGCATTACTTATGACTATGCCGCAGAGTGCGAGGCGCGTGGGGAAAAGATTCCTAAGCAGTGGATTGAGACCTTTACCGAGGTTGTACGCATGACGCAGATGGTGCACGCGGAGGCGGTTCCTATTCGCGTAGCTAACCACGATGCTGCGGTGGCGCGCATTTCCCACCTGCCGCATGTCTTCGCCGAAATTCTCGCCGTGGTGGGCGATAACGGCGGAATCTTGGCGCAGTCCCTGTCTGCCGGTTCCTTCAAGGACGCCACGCGCGTGGCCGGTACGCACCCAGAGCTAGTGCAGCAGATGTGCGAAACCAATGCCCCGGCGTTGGTGGAGGCTTTGGACGAGGCCTTGGATCTGCTTCGCGACGCCCGCGAGAAGCTCGACTCCCCCGAGCCTTCCATCGCCGAGCTTTCCGACGCCGGTTATCGCGCCCGCACCCGTATCGATGCCCGTTCTGGCGCGCGCAAGGAATCGGTTTCCCCGGTCAAGATTTCTTCCCGCCCGGTGCTGCGCCTGCACCCAGGCGGTCCGAAGTGGGTAGCGCAGCTGCGCCAATCCGAGTCCCTGGGCGGGCGCATCGAGATTTTCTAGTGCTTGCGCCCCCGTAGGCCGGGAATGCGGGATACTACCGCGGCGGCAATAAGACCTAGCACTGCTATTTCGGCATAAAGCCAAGCGTGGTCGGCGCTGGTCTGCGGGGTTTTCGGCGGTTCGGGAGTGGTTTCCGCGGTGAGAATCGCTTCCTTATCGCGTCCGCTTACCACTCCCTCGATCCAGTCCTTGGTGCCGGCCAGCGTGGTAATAGCCGCGCTAGGTCAAGGCAGGTCTGGGTCCCCGTTCGCGGTGCCCGCCGTGGCGAGTCCGGCGAGTTTACCGTCGACAAAGAAGGGGCCACCGGAGTCGCCGCCTTGCATACCGGCTCGGCCGGTGGAGTGAACATCAAGGATGGCGCTTTCGATAAGCGGCATCGGGCCATCGGGCGCCCCACCCGGCATCGCCTCGCCGGCTGGCACGCTTTCTGTACCCTCCGGTGCTTTAAGCCCCGGCATAGCCTCGGCCGCGGGAACGCTTTCTCCGACATCGGCATCCTCACCGGCGCTCGCGGCAGCGTCCGCGGCAGTAGGTCCGGCGGGGCTACCGCCGAGGAGCTCGGCTACTTCCATTTCCGCTTGGGGCAGCTGACCGCGGCGCGCCATAGAAGAACTACTGCTCCAGCCGTAGAGTGTGCCGCGTTTGCCCGGTTCCGGAACTTGGGTGGAAATCTCTGCGGGCTTTGTATCGGTGACAGGGGCGGTGAGGTGGAGAAGGGCGGCGTCGGAAAGCGGGGACAGTGCCCAGGAATCAGTGTCGTAGGTGGTTCCGTTGATGCGGGCCTGGGTGCCCGTGTTATTCACGGACTCGAGGCAGTGACGTGCGGAGAGCACCCATTGGGCGGCCACGAGAGTACCGGTACAATCACCGAAACTACCCACGCGTCCTATCTTGAGTTGGGCGACGGTGCGGGCCTCCGGGGAGTCCGTTGCTGGATCACCGTGTTCGAGTGCAGTGGCTGGGGCGGCAGTCAGTGCCACGATGCTGGCGGCGAGCAAGGCGGGGAAAATTTTGTGCTGCATGATTAGTCCTTCTTTCCGGCAGGAACGGCGATGGCAATGGCTTTGGCGACGGCCCATTCGGCCGGCCCCTTCCCTATCAGGCGGCGCCACAGGGTTGCGATAACGAGGAAGAGGGCAATGAAGGCACAGGCCCAGGCGGTGTTGTGCAGGGCGATGTGGCTTTGCCAGTAGTAGGCGGTGAGCACGTGCAAGATGTAGATGCTCAGCGACATCGCACCCAGCGCAGCAAAGGGATAGACCAGCTTGGACGCAGCTCGACCAGCAAGCAGGCAGAGATGTAGGACGACTGCAGCGACGGCAATGGACAGCACGATCTCACCCACGACACCGGTGTGGCCGGTAAAACGTAGCCAGACAGGAATGTCCGTAGTAAAGCGGAAGTAAAAACCGATAGCGGCAACGATGCCGGCTATAGCAGTGGAAGCCCACTGCGCAGCTGCGCGTTGCTTGCGAATATAGATTTCATAGAGCAGCATGCCGGCGAAGAAATAAGCGATATAGGCCAGCAGTGGGTAGACCTGCGGTAGGGTCAGCGGAGCGTATTTCACGGTCGCGGCTACGGTGGCCGCAGCGAAAAGGATTAGCTTCCAGGCCCAGTGCAACGGGGGAACCCAGCACAGCAACATCATGGTGATGCCAATTACTACTAGGACGACCTGAATCTCTCCTCCAAGGGGCAGTAGAGCAAGGCCGATGAGTGTAATTATGCAGCCTCGGGCGAGGATGCGCAGAAGCGTCGTCACCGTGAAATTGCGGGCAATGATCATCAATGTGATGCCCGCCAAAATGGCAAAAAGCGCGGCGGGCAGGCCGTTGAGAATGACTTTGGTATGCCACACGAGGGAGGCCATGTGCAGGACTACCATGCCAATAATGGCAAGTGAGCGGGCTATATCAAGCCCAACGATGCGCGAAGATGCGGACACCGGGCGTTCTCCTTCAAGACAGAGGGGAGCGCGTTGCCGCAGTCCCCTTATTAATAAAGACTTTCTTTTTCTACTAAGTCTGTCTGGGAGGTTGCTGTGAATGTTTTATACGTGTCCTGCATTTTATAAAGGGGTTACATATGACTTATTGCGGCAGTGAAAATCCGCCTAATCGCGGAAGTTATCATCGCGATATTTGCGCGACCGAAAGGGATCAGCAGCAAGCTTGAGAAGCGGGGCGCATATTAGACTAAGCACAACTCCGCCCAGAAGGAGCCACAGGCTCCCAGAACCGAGCCATAGTGCGAGGCCAAGGACAATGCCAGCAATGAGCCCCGGCAGCAATGAGGAAGACTTCATAGACGGGCACCTGCGAAATAGATTAGATACAAGAAAAGCCGCCCGAAGGCGGCTCATTTTGTGCGCCCGGAGGGATTCGAACCCCCAACCTTCTGATCCGTAGTCAGATGCTCTATCCGTTGAGCTACGGGCGCAGACCGTTGGTAAGCAGTGCGTGTGCTCTGCTGTGCAACGAGAAATAACTATACCCACGGTCTGGGAAACTACCAAATCCCCAGTTCACTTGGTGTTTACCCACGAGAAGAAGGAAGGCTTTAGGAAGGAATGAGGGCGGCAACTTCGGCGTCGGAAAGCAGGGCGTCCCGGAAAGCTTGCAGGGTGGCCTCGTGATCGAAGTCAATGCCGATGAGAACAATTTCAGCGCCAGGGGTCACGCCATTGGCCGCCCAGAGGGACGCGGGCATGATCTGGAGGTTCGGGCCGGCTTGCTGCCAGGCGTGCGCGACGCGCAGATCGGTATCGATCCAGCAATAACCCTTGGAACGCACCAGACCGGTACTGGCCCGCAGGGCGGCAAGTAAGCGCTCGCGATTAAAGGGCCGATCCGCGCGAAAGACCACCGAGGAGATGCCATATTCCTCGGTCTCGGGAGTATGTGGGTTGGCCAGTTCTTCGGCGTAGCCGTGATAGGCGGCAGCGGTAGCTGTGTCATACAAGTGGGCATCGAGGACGAGTCGCGGGTCGATGACACCGTTGGTAACAATCACGACGCGGGCACGGGGGTTCATGGCGCGCACGGTAGCGATGACCCGTTCGGTTTCGGCAGCATCAACCAAATCAGTCTTGGTGATGAGGATAAGGTCAGCAAACTCAACTTGGTCCACTAGGAGGTCAGCCACGGTGCGGTCGTCGCCAGGCGTGGCTTCGATGTTCTGGGACGCGAGACTCTTGCCGCGGCGTAAGTGCGTCAGGAAGGTCGAGGCGTCAACGAGGGAAACCATGGTGTCGATAGACGCGGCTTCGGCAAGCGTCGTGCCATCCTCAAACTCCCACTCAAAGGTGGCCGCAACGGGCATGGGTTCGGAAATGCCAGTGGATTCGATGACAATCTGATCGAAGCGGCCGGAGCGGGCGAGTTTGCCCACGGATTCGATGAGATCCTCGCGCAAGGTGCAGCAGATGCAGCCATTGGATAGCTCGACAAAGCGATCCTCGCCGCGCTCAAGGTGGCCCTCGCCGGCAACGAGGGCGGCGTCAATATTGACCTCGGAGAAGTCATTGACAATGACGGCCAGCTTGCGCCCCTCGCGGTTAGCAAGCAGGTGGTTTAAAAGCGTGGTTTTTCCGCTGCCCAAAAATCCGGACAGCACGGTAACGGGTGTAGCCATTCCCTAATGATAACGTTTTTCATTAGGGAATGGCTATGTCGCCTAGATTGAGAGGCCGAAGATAGGCACTGCCAGTAGATACACCGTAAGGGTAATGAGGAAGATGCCGATGATATTGAGTCCGAGACCGCCCTTGATCATCTCGCCAATCTTGACGTAGCCAGAACCATAGGCAATGGCGTTCGGCGGGGTAGCCACGGGGAGCATAAATGCACAGGTTGCCGCGAGCGCCACTGGGATGGTGAGCAGAAGAACGTTGATATCTCCCTCCGCGGTCAGGCCAACCCCCACGGCAACGCCGCCCATGATTGGAATGAAGGTGGCAGCCGTTGCGGTATTAGAGGTGATCTCAGTCAGGAAGAGCACCAGTGCGGCTACGGCGGCGACGATAAGGACAACTGGGAGGACGCTCAGTCCCTTAGCCATCTCACCAATCCACAGGGACAGTCCGGAAGAATTAAAGACCGAGGACAGCGACAGGCCGCCGCCGAAGAGCAAGAGAACGTCCCACGGCATCTCATTGGCAGTCTTCCAGTCGAGCAGTCGAGTGCGACGCTGATTATCCGCCGGAAGAATAAAGAGCACGATGCCGGCAGCGATACCCACGATGGCATCGTCATAGTTCTCAAATTCCTTAAGCACCAGCGGCAGGATTACCCACGCTGCGGCGGCCAGAACAAAGATGATGCCGGTCATAATCTGAGGGCGGGTCCAAGGGCCGAGGGCCTTAATCTCATCGTCGATAAGCTCACGGCCGCCCGGAATATCCTTCATCTCTGGCTTGAAAATGGTGATAAGTAGTGCCCAAGCAATCAGCAGGAAGATCACGGCGAGCGGCACACCGACCGCCATCCATCGACCAAAGCCAAGGGTAACGCCCCAGGTATCGGCCATATACGCGTTCAGGAAGGCATTCGGCGGGGTGCCAATGAGCGTACCCAGCGAACCAATGGACGCGGAATAGGCAATGCCCAGCATGAGGGCCGTGGCAAATTTCTTTTGCTTCTCCCAGCCACCTACGGTCTCTGCGGTCAGCGCGAGCACCGAGGTACCAATAGGCAACATGACCACGGCCGTAGCCGTATTAGAAACCCACATGGACAAAAATCCGGTGGCCAGCATAAAGCCCAAGATAAGGCGCTTGGGAGAGGTACCAATCACCTTCACCACATAAAGGGCCAAGCGGCGGTGCAGGTTCCAGCGCTGCAGGGACAGCGCGATGAGGAAGCCACCCATGAACAAGAAAATGGTGGCGGAGGCATACGGGGCGCCTACTTCCTTGATTGATCCGACGCCAGCTAGAGGGAAAATAACCAACGGAAGCAGCGCGGTGGCAGCGAGCGGAATAGCTTCAGTCATCCACCACACGCCCATAAGGATCGTCACCGCTGCAACAGCGCGGATGGCACCAAGCGTGTACTCGGCTTCCGGATCTGCGCCAGAGGAGCCTTGGACTGTCTCAATGGCATTGGAGGGGAAAATAAAGAAGACAAGTACCGCCAATGCCAAGCCCGCGAAGAGGCCAATAAACTGCCGGCGCCATTCGCCGCGTGGGACTTTAGGGGCTTCGTCACCTTCGGTGTGGGCGGTGGATTCGTGAGTATGCGGGGTGGTCATACCGCGCGCTCCTTCACTAAGAGAGGACTGTGCTGAGGGATATGCTCCGTACTTCCCAGGTTATTAGCTGGCCTAGACAGCAAATAGAAAGTTATCTAATTCACTGCGAAGCATGCACTGACCATACAAAACATGTGACGCAGAAACCATATCCCGTCACAATAAACCACCCCCGCACCCCCGAATAGCACACACCACACCTGCCTAAAACCAGAAATGGTTCCACCACTCCTCCACCCCCGATCGATGAAGGATGGGTTAAATGCCCAGGACGGTCTTAGCAATGAGGAAGTAAATAATGAGGCCCGTAGCATCACAGAAGGTAGAGATAAACGGGTTAGAAAAGACCGCCGGATCGGCACCGATGGTCTTAGCCACGATGGGCATCAGCCCGCCTACGGTCGCAGAAATCGAGCAAATCAAAAACAGCGTCGAACCGATGACCAAGCCGATGCTCATGCCATAGACCAGCGTAGCCAGGCCCAGTCCCGCCAAGCCGAGCACGGCGCCTAACAACATGCCGACGCGTAGCTCGCGCCACAAAACGGCAACGAGGTCGCGGGTGCGGACATCGCCCAGCGCCAAAGCACGAGTCACAGTGGTGGCAGCCTGATTGCCGGTATTGCCACCGGTGCCGGTCAGCAGCGGGATAAATAGTGAGAGAACCACGGCCTTGGCCAGCGTGCCTTCAAAGGAGTCCAATACTTGCACAGTCAACAGCGCAGAAACTGCCAGCACGAGCAGCCATACGATGCGCGAGCGCACCAGCTTGAGCAAAGGCGTGGATAGGTACGGCTGTTGAAGGGCCTCGGTACCGCCAGCACGAGCGGAGTCCTCGCTATCTTCTTCCTCCACAATGTCCGTAGCATCGTCCCACGTCAGCAGACCAACCAAGCGGTGCGAATCATCCACGATTGGCAGCGCAAGAATGTCCAATGGGAGGAACCAACGCGCGGTTTCTTCCGCATCAGCACTAGCACGGGCAAAAATGGGGTCGTGCATAATATCGGCCATGGTCAGCGCGGCATCAGCGGTGAAGATTTCGCGCAGGCTCACCACCCCCACAAGACGCCTATCCTCGCGGGTAATGGGCACGGTGTAGATAGTTTCCAGCTCATGTGCGGTCTCCCGCAGTTTAAACAGCGCGTCCCTAACGCTCATGTCCGGGTGGATTCCAGGCACCTCGGGTGACATTCGGCGCCCCACCGAACCCTTGACATAGCCCAACACCACGCCTGTGACATCGCGCTTGGATTGAGTCAGTGAGCGCAGCAGCCGGTCCGCAATCTCCGCGGGCAGCTCATCCAGCAAAGCCACGCGGTCTTCCGGGTCAAGCTCGTCGAAGAACTCATAGACATCAGCATTGCCCAGCTCATCGATGATATCGGCCTGATGCTTTGCATCGAGGGCATCAAAGACGACGATTGATTTCTGGCGCGGCAGCAAGCGCAGGGCCAAGGCCGACCGGACGGCATTTTGCCGCTCGACGACGGCGATGAGTTCCTGCAGGGGCACCCTCTCCAGGAGTTCCTGGAGGCGCGGGGCCTTGGTGGGGTCAATGGCGTCTTCTTGTTTGAGCCATGCCTCGACAATATCGCTAGCCCGCTCGGTGGTCTCCGCCATGGCCTACCCGCCTTTCCAGCCCCAGGTTATTGACTTCAGCCTTCTTAGACTACGTCATTTGCCCAGAAAATCCGCCAGAGATCCTCCCTGGCCGCATGACGACGCCCAGAAGCCACCTCAATGACGACACCGGGATGACTACAGGAATAGACCCCACAGGGCGAAGGCTGCCAGCAAAGACACCAGACCGGCGGTACTGGCCAAAATGATTGCATGCGGAAGGGGAGCCTGGGAAGACAGGGCGACGTCGACAAGCGAGGCACGTTGCCACACCGCCAAGACCAGCGCCAGCACCCCGGCGGCAAGGAGGACGAGCGGCAAGAAGACGTGCACACTCACCGCCCGCATCACGCCTAGCAACACTAAGGAAAGCGCCAAAAGGGTGCGCTGCCAAGACAGGCGCGTGCGCTCTGGTTGCAGACCAGGATCAAAGGGCTGGTTAGACAAGGAACTCGCCTACCAAAAGCGCACCAGCCACCACCACGATTACAGCAACAAGGACCGGAAGGCCGAAACTAAATGGTAGCGATCGATTCTCTCGCATTGCGCGCTCTGATTGCTTCCAATGCCCCCACGCCACCACGGGCAAGATTATGGCGACTATCAGCATGAAGACCGATACCGCGGCACGCAGGGTGCCTGGCAGCGGAACGTCAAAGGCCTCAAGTGCTACTCCGCCAGCAATCAACGCCAGGGAAGTGCGAATCCACGCCAGGAACGTGCGCTCATTAGCGAGCGTGAAACGCGGATCAGGGTCGGCGCCAACTGCAAACACCGAACGGGGAAACCTCGAGTCACTCATGGGCACCACTTTATATTCATTTGTCTCTTGCGTCGCGACAAGCCCACGCAACGCTTCGCCTTTCCGTAGCCTCATAGGCACAGGCCAGCCCCCTGAGCAAAGGAGCATCCATCCCCTATGAACCTGCGCTTGTGCAACTACGTGCCATCCTCCCCGAACGAGGACGAGTTTTTCAGCAAAGAGAACATCAAGCGCGTTAGCACCCCAAATACCCGCCCCGATGCCACCGGCTTGCGCGAGGCCGTTATTAATAACGGCCCTTGCCCCTCCAAGAACCATACGAAATTCGACTTCCTCTTCCAGCTCTTCCATATGGGTAGCATCGTAATTCTCGGACTCTTCCCCTTTGCTCTTACGGGACTCGATTTCCGCATCGCCTTGCTCATCAGCCTGCCCATCATCGCATTCGGCATTTCCAAGCCCGTTCGCTGGCTGGCCTCGACCCACAATGAGCGCACTCTGCTCCGCACAGCGTGGGCCAATAACTGGCTCGAGTTTTATCCCGTACTGGTGGGAAACTTCTACCACTTTGATACCAAGGAAGAAAAGAACCCTGTAGGCGATGACCACTATTACTTCCACCAGGCGCGCATCATGGTGTTCTTTCCTGATGGCTCCACGGAAGTACTACCAGAGCTCGCAACCGTGAAAGCTGTCGACTATCCGCCTGAATTGATGAGGTCAGATGGCACTGCCATTGCGGAAAACCCCGACGATCTGCGTGTGAGCCCCAGCGTTAATAATGGCTGGACACTACTTGCCGTGCTCGCCGGTGACCCGGTATCCACAGGCACTCCCAATATCGGCTTGAAAGAGCAACAAATAGAAGCAGCGCTTGCCCAAGTGGAGCGCGAGTGGGCACCCGGCATTCTGAATTAAGCCGTCGCGGCGAGTTATAGTCGGGCCCATGATTGAAGTTGCCGCCGTAGTTTTCCGAAATTCCTTTGGCCATGTCCTCACCGTGCGCAAAGATTCGTCCACCAAGTTCCAGTTACCTGGCGGCAAGCTTGAGGCTGGCGAAACCCCCGCACAGGCCGCAGCCCGCGAGGTCGCAGAGGAAATCGGTGTGGAGGTCCGCCTCCCGGAGCTTTCCCCGCTCGGCACCTTCGACGCGCCGGCCGCCAACGAGCCCGGCGAAACCGTGCGCGGCCACATCTTTACCTATCCGCGCCCAATCCTTACCCGCGCAGCCGCAGAGATTGCGGAAGTCGCATGGGTAGACCCCACCAACCCAAATCGCGAGCTCGCCCACCTGCTGCGCGACGAGGTCTTTCCTGCCCTAGAATCCTAAGGCCCTGCTTGATCCCTTAAGAATTTCCTATTGCAGCTCCTGGGAGGGCAACCTAGAGTTATTTTCATCAGATTTGAGTGATGAAAGGACTGACCTCCATGCCGCAGCAATCCACACCGGGACCTATCGTGACGATTACTTTCCTCGTCCTAGGAGTCATTAGCTCTGTTATCGCCATTCTCATGGTGCCTGCCCTCTTCCACGAGGTCACTTCCCTGCGCGCTGCGGCTTTTACCGGAAGCTTCATCTTCGGCGTTGGCATGCTCACGCTCTTCCGCCGCTGCGCCAAGTACCAGCGCAAATAGCAGATTTCTCCGCTTTACGGAGCCGACGAGAATAGAAAACGCGAATTAAAAAATCCCGAGCGTGCGCGCTCGGGATTAGATGGCGGAGATGAGAGGATTCGAACCTCCGGACCCCAGAAGGGTCAACTCCTTAGCAGGGAGCCCCATTCGGCCGCTCTGGCACATCTCCACGGTTCACAAGGAACCTCGTTTGAGAATACCTGCCTGCCCCGCCGCTGCCAAACTAGCCCCCTGCTTTCGCTCCCGCAACAAAGGCGCAGGCCCTACAGTGGTAGGCATGATTCGCCCCGATCTGAAAGCCATCCCTGCCTATGTCGCTGGTGCGCGCAACGATGACGTACTCAAGCTCTCCTCTAACGAGGCGGCTCACCCGCCCCTGCCAGAAGCGGCCGCGGCCATGGCGGAGGCAGCCGCACAGGCTAATCGCTACCCGGATATTGCGGCCACCGCACTGCGCGAGGACCTATCCGCGCACCTGGGCGTGGATCAGCAGCAGGTAGCGGTGGGCACCGGCTCCTCCGCATTGTGCCAACAGCTGGTAGAAATTGCCGCCACCCCTGGCGAAGAAATCCTCTTCCCATGGCGCTCCTTCGAGGCCTACCCCATCTTTGCCCAAGTGGTGGGAGCCCACCCTATCCCGGTTCCGCTCAGTACAGACCAGCGCGTGGACCTTCCTGCCATGGCGAAGAAAATCACGGATAAAACCAGGCTCATCTTCGTGTGCAATCCCAATAACCCATCGGGTACCACGATTACCAAGGCCGAGTTCGCCGCATTCATGGATGCCGTGCCTGCCGACGTCCTCGTAGCCCTCGACGAGGCCTATATCGAATACAACCGCGCCACCGACACCCCGCTGGGCACGGAGCTGGTGGGTACCTATCCCAACCTGGTGTGCCTGCGCACCTTCTCTAAGGCTTATGGGCTAGCCGGCGTGCGCATCGGTTATGCCTTCGGCCCGGAAAATATCATTGAAGCCCTCAATAAGGTGGCTATCCCCTTCTCCGCCAGCACCGTAGCCCAGGTTGGCGCCCGCGCGGCACTGGCGGCGCAGGATTCGCTGCGGGAGCGTACCGAGGAGACCGTCGTCCAGCGCGAGCGCTTAGAAGCAGCCCTACAGGACTGGGGCGTGCCGCATTCCGAGGCGAATCACGTGTGGCTGCCGGCTCAGAATCTTGCCAGTCTTGGCACTCCGCAGGAGATAGCCGCCCGCCTCGCCGAACGCGGCGTGCTCGTTCGCGCCTTTAGCGAGGGAATTCGTATTACCGTTACTACCGAGGAAGAAACCGACACTTTGCTTAAGGCATGGAATGCAACCGTAGGAGGCTAAATGCGATCGCTTATTAACTTCGCCCTGAATGTCTTTGCCATTGCGGTGGCGCTGTGGGCCGTGGTCACTGTCATTCCCGGAATCTCCATCACTCCGGCCGAAACCGGAAATTTCATCGCCATTGCCATCGTATTCATCATCATTAATGCCGTAGTCACGCCGGTGCTGCGCATCCTCGGTGCACCGCTGACCTGCCTGACACTCGGGCTTTTCTCCCTCGTCATAAACGGCGCAGCGCTCATCATCGTGGAGTGGGCGCTCAATACGCTTGACCTCGGGATTGGCCACCTTGTCATCGACTCTTGGGGCGCCGCGATTATCGGCGCCATCGTGCTTTCCATTGTCAGCAGCGTCATTAATTTCTTTACCAGTCCGCTGCGCCAGCGCGATTAGCCGCCCGCAAAAGGCGGCAGGACGTCCACGCGGGTCACGCCGGCCAGGGGGGAATCCATGGCGGTGTTCCCAGCGCCGTCGATAAGAAAGCTACAGCGCCCCAGCACTTCTTTCAGGCTCATGCCGGCCGCAGTGGTGCCGGTATGGTCCCTGCCCAGCTGCACTACCAAATCACCCAAGGTAGCGGGGGCGTCTACCTGCTCAGAAGCCACCCCCGCGGCGGCGCGTGCGGCAGCGAAATAGTGAACGGTCAACATGCCTTCTACTATGCCTACGCACCCCTGCCGTGTCGAGACCGTGGGTAAACTAGCCGTCATGCGCACACCTGAAGCCCACGCGCGTGAAGTCGCCGCGGCCCTGCCCGTACGTCACGTAACCACCGTGGCCCTCAATCAGGCACAGGAAATGGTCTTAGCTGCGGATATCCGCGCTGATTTCCCTTCCCCGCGCTTTGATAATTCACAAATGGATGGCTACGCCCTCCCCCAGTGTGCGGCCGAGACTTACCAGGTAGGCCCCACCATCGCCGCCGGTACAGAGCCCGCCCAAGTGCTCCACGGCTCACTCAACGCGGCCTGCCCCATCATGACCGGCGCCAAGGTGCCGGAAGGAACTGCAGCCATCGTGCCCATTGAGCACTGCGAACCACAAAAATTCCTCGCCCCTGGTGACCGTGTCACCGTGCCGGAGACCCAGCCGGAACAATTTATACGCCGCGCCGGCTCGGACTTAGAAGAAGGCGCCCTCCTGGCGGCCCAAGGCGATAAGCTCACACCGGTCCGCTTAGCCGCTCTTGCTTCCCAAGGCATCGCCGAGGTGGAGGTCTACCGCCCCGCCCGCATCCTGATTTGCACCGGCGGAGCAGAGATTGGCAGTGGTAGCGCCGCCATCCCTGACGCCAATGCGCCGTTATTGACGGCATTGGCCCACCGCGCCGGCATCGACGTCGCGGGCTATATCACCACCGATGATGACCCGCAGGCCTTAACCCACGCTTTGACAGAAGCCATTGCGCAGCATCACCCAGACGCCATCATTACCTCGGGCGGAATCTCTGCTGGGAAGTTTGAAGTAGTACGCCAAGTGCTCGATGGCTGGTTTGGTCATGTGGATCAGCAGCCTGGCGGGCCACAGGGTATCGCTGCTTTCCACGGCACGCCGGTGATCTGTCTGCCGGGAAATCCCATTTCCACGTTGGTAAGTTTCCGCCTCTTCGTGGCCCCGGCACTGGGCTGGGCTCCGGAGCCATTCCGCGTTCCGCTCGCGGCAGGCATTGAAGGCCTCCCATGCAAGGACCAATTTCGCCGCGGGCGCGTCGATTCCCACGCCCATATCCTCGGTGGCGCTAGCTCCCATCTGCTCGCCCAAGCGGCCGATGCCACCCATCTCATCCGCATCCCTGCCGGCCAACGCCTTGCGGAAGGCCAAGAAGTCGAGGTTTACCCACTATGAGTCCGCAACGCACCGCCATCGTCATCGTCGCCTCTACTCGCGCCGCCGCGGGTATCTACGAGGACCGATCCGGCCCCATCGCGGTAGATTTCCTGCGACGCAAGGGCTTTGACTGCCCCGCTGCACGCATCGTCCCCGATGCCGATATTGCCGCCACCGTTGCTGCCGCCTTCGCCGAAGAACCCTCGGTCATCCTAACCTCTGGTGGCACCGGTCTGACCCAAGACGACAAGACGGTAGAGGCTGTCGCGCCGCATATCACCCGCGAGCTGCCTGGCATCGCAGTGGCCTTCTGGCAGAAAGGCTTGGAAAGCGTGCCCACCGCGGTGGCTTCCCGCGCGATTGCCGGTGTTAATGACTCCACCTTTGCTATGACGCTGCCTGGTTCCACCGGCGGGGTAAAAGACGGCTGTGCGGTTTTGGATAAATTAATTGTTCCGATCGTCGATATGTTAGAAGGAGTACATGAGCACTGATCCCTCCTATGTGGCCGAACAGACCGGCTGCACCATTGGCACGCTTTTGAGCGATCAGCCCCTTGAATCCCACCTTGCCGCTGCCAAGGAAGAGACCGCCACGGCCGCCATGGGTGCCGTTGTCACCTTTGAAGGCGTCGTCCGCGATCATGATGGCGGACGGCCGAATGTCACCCTTCTTTCCTATAGCGCCCACCCTTCCGCGCCAGAGAAGCTGCAGGACATCACCGACGCCGTCTCCTCCAGCCATCCGGTGCGCCTCTGGGCCGCTCACCGCACGGGGGATCTTCAGGTCGGCGACCTGGCCTTTGCCGTAGTTGCGGCCGCCGCGCACCGCGGCGATGCCTTCCGCGCGGCCGAAGAATGCGCCGATCGCGTCAAGGCAGAAGTGCCTATCTGGAAGGAACAAAGCCACGGCGATGGCTCCACTAACTGGGTGGGTCTGGAATGAGCATCCGCTATGCCCGCCAAGAAGCGCTCTGGGGCGAGGAGGGACAGCGCAAGCTCGCTCAAGCCCACGTAGCGGTTATCGGCGCCGGCGGCCTAGGCTCCCCCGCCTTGCTCTACCTGGCCGGTGCGGGCGTAGGCCACATTTCGCTTTTCGACGACGACGTGGTCTCCCCTTCCAACCTTCACCGCCAAGTCATCCACACCACCGCGGCCATCGGCACGCCGAAGACGGATTCTGCCGCGGCCGCTCTCCGCGCGCTCAATCCGGAGGTGGACATCACCTGCCATGGTCGCCTCGAAACGGCCACCGCCCTCGAGCAATTGCGCGGCTGCGACGTGCTCCTCGATGGCACGGATAATTTCGACGCCCGCTACCTGTGCTCTTGGGCCGCCCATAGCTTGGGCATTCCGCACATTTGGGCCTCTATCTTGGGATTCGATGCGCAAATGAGCGTCTTTTGGTCGGGCAAGGGCCCCGTGTACGAGGATGTCTTTCCCACTGCCCCTGCCCCAGGCGAGGTTCCTTCGTGCTCCCAGGCCGGCGTTCTGGGGCCGATCGTCGGCGTGGTGGGATCCGCGATGGCCTTGGAAGCCTTAAAAATCATTACCGGCGTCGGCACCCCGCTTATGGGCACGCTCGGCTACTACGAGGCCCTTTCTGGGACGTGGGAGTATATCCCCATCCGTTCCACCGGGGCGGAGCCTACCCAGCCGGACGATGCCCCCGAGGTCCGCGAGATCCCTGATCACGCCATGCTTATCGATGTCCGCACTGACCCCGAGCGCGCCCGGTCCACCATTCCTAATTCAGCGCATCTTCCCCTCAACCGCATCCTCGCCGGTGAAAACCCCGATATCGCACGGGACGAGGTAGCCGTTATATATTGCGCCAGCGGCATCCGCTCCGCCCAAGCCGTCCACGCTCTGCGCGAGCGCGGATACTCACAGGTGGTTTCCCTGCGTGGCGGTATTAACGCGTGGTTGGAACAACAAGGAGCGTCTTAACGCCCCCGGCGAGTCGTCTAGACCCTTCTATTCTTGTCTTCTTTTCCGCGAACAAAGAGGAACCAGATCAGCGGTCCTAAGAAGGGCAGTGTGAAGGTAGCGACGATAAAGAGCACCTTCGCCGCAAGCGTGTACCCAGAAAAAATGATAGAAATTATGGCCGCTATCCAGAACGCGACGAGCAAAAGGATGGGAAGGAACCCGAGGAACCACCACGTATCGTTAGGGTTAGTAGATTCCGCTGCTGCTAGGTAAAACTCCGAAGTGCTCATAGTGTCCTTTCGCCGAGTGATTTTTATCTTCGCTACAGAGCTTGACCACAATCACATCTCACTTGCCCTGTACATTTCCAAGATTAAGTCTGCGCCGCACCAGGCACATCATCCCCCGGTATGAAATGCCGCAGCACCACAAGAAGCAGGTTTTAACCCCAAGCCGTTTTCCGGTGCCCCGCCATGACCAAGTTCGGGTTAACACCATCCAGGGTGAGGCCTCCCGGGATAGCCGCACATAAGTAAAACGAGAAAACGGTAACTCCTAGCGTGAGCCAGAAGCTACCGAGGTATCGCCGAGTCATAAATTATGACGTTGGCGGAGACGGCGGGATTTGAACCCGCGGAGGAATAAACCTCGCCGGTTTTCAAGACCGGTGCATTCGGCCGCTCTGCCACGTCTCCACGTTGTATATCGAAGGCACTTTTCTTGCCCACGAAGCAACTTGGTCAGTGTACTAAATAGATGGCCTGGTTTCCCAAAAATCCACCTGTAGTTCTGAAATGCAGCCCCTTTCGTGGCGCAGGACACATGAGCTCCGTTAGATTGGGCCCTATGACTACAACAAAGATGAAGGCAATCGTGCAGACCGATCCCCAGGAGCGTCGCTCCTTGGAACTCCAAGAGGTCGACGTTCCGCAACTGCAATCAGGCGAAGTGCTCGTCAAGGTGCAGGCAGCGGGCGTTAACCGCGGCGATATCCTGCAAACGATGGGAGCTTATCCGCCACCACCGGGGGCGTCGGAAATCTTAGGCTTGGAGGCAGCAGGCACCATCGCGGACGCCGGGGATACCGACTGGGAGGTAGGCACCGACGTGGGCTGTTTGCTCGCCGGTGGTGGCTACGCCGAATACGTTGCGGTCCCACAGGGCCAGCTACTCCCTCTACCCCAGGGGTATAGCGTTGAGGAAACCGCGGCGGTAGTCGAGGTTGGATGCACCGTCTGGTCCAACTTGGGCATTGAGGCGAACCTCCACGAGGGCCAGCGTGTGCTTATCCATGGTGGAGGCGGTGGCATTGGTACTTTTGCCATTCAGGTAGCCAAGGCGCTAGGAGCAGAAGTGGCGGTAACGGCCGGTTCGCAAGAGAAGTTGGAGCGTTGCCGCGAGCTGGGCGCCGACATTCTCATCAACTATAAGAAGCAGGACTTCTTAGACGAGTTGAAGGGAAGCTGCGATGTCATTTTGGACATCATCGGCGCAAAATACCTTGAAAAGAATATGAAGTGCCTAGCTAAGGACGGCAAGCTCATCATTATTGGCATGCAGGGCGGCACCAAAGCAGAAATTAACTTGGGCGCCATGTTGCCCAAGCGTCTGACTATTCAGGGTACGACGCTGCGCGCCCGCGACTTAGACGATAAGGCCCAGATTGTGGCCGGCACGGTAGAAAATGTCTGGCCCATGTTGGCAGACGGCCGAGTAAAGCATGCGCTGCATGCCACTTATCCGCTTGCCGACGCCGCCCGTGCCCACGCTGCACTCGATAGCGGCGAAGTCACCGGCACCCTGGTGCTTAGTGTTTAAGCCAGTGAGGCTACAACACGGGTGAGGTGTTCGACGTCGTGATAAGTGTTGAAGGGGCCAAGCGCAACGGTAACGGCGCCGCCGATTTCCTCCACGCCCATCTCCGTTAGCAACGGGGTCTGCGGGGCAAGCGTGGTGACCAGCCCATTATCAAAGAGACGCTTGTACACGGTCTCCGCTGGAACACCCCTCACAGCAAAGGTAAGGCGCGGCAGGCGATCATCGGATGCGCCTGCGGCCGCCTCTCCCGTCACTCCGAGGATGTGTACGGCAGGCAAGGTGCTCAAGAAGGAATAAAGGTCCCCGCGCAGGTCCTCGAGGTAGGCGCTAAGCGCATCCATAGAGGTGCGCAGGCGCTTGCGGCGGGAGCCATTCTCCCCACCGGCGAGGGCGGCAAGATGGTCCACGAGTGGTCCGACACCGCCGGCCAGGCCAGAGGAAATTGGCGTTTCCAGCTTGCGAGCGCCCTTGCTGGCATGCACCGGATCGAGGGCATCGAGGCGGCGGAACATACGGGTATCGCGGAATACCAAGGCCGCTAGCTGCGGGCCGCCCAGCAGACCAAGGTCGAGACCCAAGATATCGGCACCGAGCTCATCGAAGTTGATGGGGCGGTAGGGGGCGATCCCAGAGACGTCGAGAAGCGTCCAGGCGCGAGAGCGTTCATGCACGGTGTCTATGATCTCAGCCGTCGGGGAGACCGTACCCAAAAGCTCGTGGGCGGCAGAGAAAGCGACGAGTCGCGTGGAGCCGTCGACAAGCTCGGCGAATTGGAAACCCGGCAACTCACCCGTACCTAAGTCCGGCTGGGCCCAGCGGGTTTCTGCTTTAACCTCAGAAAATGCTGAATACAAGGAAGGCGGGTCCAGCTTTGAGAGCACTAGTGAGGAATTGCTGCCGAGCAGCGGGCGCGCCGCATGCGCCAAGGACTGGTATAGCACCGGCAGGGAGGGACCGAGCACCACGCGGTCTGCTTTGGAACCGGTCAGATCTGCTACGGCCATGCGCGCAGCGGTGTAATTCCCATCTCCTTCCAATCGCCCCGGGGCGGGTGTGGCAGAGTGGGCGCCGCCCGGCCCTTCCTGGGGCGCCACCGCGGTAGACATACGGAAAGAGCGGGCCACGCCGGAGGCTACTCGCTCAGAAATCTGAGGAACCGCGTGCGCGTTGAGGTAGGTCCAACCATCAGATAGCCCGGTGTATAAACCGCGCACACTGAATACGTCATAGTGCGCCGAAGCTCCTGCTGGCATTTCGGTCCCTTCTTTTTCGCGCTAGGCATCGCCACTCAGTGGCGGTCGATTCCCTACTGTATACGCGTTTGCCGCAAGTTTCCCAAATCTGTATTTTCGCTGAATATGGCCGTTTTCGCAGGCTAGCGGCGTGTAGTTCCCGTTTGCGCAGCCCGCGCGCTAGGGTGTTGAGCGTGCAAGATAACAATCAACTGCGCGCTGATATCGCCCGCATGACCTCCCAGCCAGACGGCGAGGCCACCCCAGCGTCCCAGTCCGAGACCCTCAAGGCCGCCTTCGCGGACCTTGCGCAGGGTGCACAGCAGCGCGAGCTGTGGTTCAAACTGGGTATTCAAGATATTAAGCAGCGCTACCGCCGCTCTGTCCTGGGCCCGTTTTGGATCACCATCGCCACCGGCGTGATGGCCCTCGCCTTGGGCCTTTTGTACTCCATGCTCTTCCAGATTCCCGTCGCGGAGTTCCTCCCCCACGTCACCGTGGGCCTTATTATGTGGACCTTCATTTCGGGCTGTATCAAGGAAGGCTCCACCGTCTTCATTGATAATGAGGGCTTGATTAAACAGCTTCCCGCCCCTCTTTCGGTGCACGTCTACCGCTTGGTGTGGCGCCAAACATTATTTTTGGGCCATAACCTCATCATCTGGCTGTTGCTTATCCTCATCTTCCCGCGCAGCCTGGGTTGGGAGTTCTTCCTCTTTATCCCAGGCTTGGCGTTGTTGTTGGTCAACGGCGTGTGGGTCACGATGTTCTTTGGCATCATTGCCACCCGCTTTCGTGACGTAGCCCCGCTGCTGGAGGCTTTAACCCAGCTCTTGTTCTACGTCACCCCGATTGTGTGGATGACCAATACCCTGAAGGATCAGGGCGGTGCCGTGGCCGGGCGAGCCCGCATCGCGGAGATCAACCCGCTCTATCACTACCTAGAAATCGTCCGCGCACCCATGATCGGTGAGCCGGTAGCCGCCTACCACTGGTGGATCGTTATCGGCTGCACCGTGCTCGGCCTGCTCATCGCCGGCTTGGTCATGCGCAAGTGGCGCTTCCGCGTCAGCTACTGGGTCTAAGCCCACGCCCTGTACTTGTGGAGATTCCTCGAAAGGATACTGACTGATGGTCTCGATTGATACGTATAACGCGTGCGTGGACTTTCCCATCTTTGATGCCAAATCTCGCTCACTGAAGAAGGCCATGCTCTCTTCTGCCGGTGGCGCCATTGGCAAAAATGCCCAAAACACCGTCGTGGTGGAAGCCCTGAAGGACGTTAACCTGCACCTGCGCGAGGGCGATCGTGTGGGTTTGGTGGGCCATAACGGCGCCGGCAAATCCACCTTGCTGCGCCTCTTGTCTGGGATCTATGAGCCCACCCGCGGTTCTGCCGATGTGCGCGGGCGGGTGGCCCCCGTTTTTGATTTGGGCGTAGGCATGGACCCGGAAGTTTCTGGCTACGACAACATCATTATCCGCGGCCTGTTTTTGGGCCAGTCCATCAAGCAGATGAAAAAGAAGATGGATGAGATTGCGGAGTTTTCTGAGCTCGGCGATTATCTCTCCATGCCGCTGCGCACCTATTCCACCGGTATGCGAGTGCGCTTGGCACTCGGCGTGGTGACCTCCATTGAGCCGGAAATCCTGTTGTTGGATGAGGGCATTGGTGCGGTCGACGCCGCCTTCATGGCCAAGGCACGCGTACGCCTGCAGGAGCTGGTGAAGCGCTCCGGCATCCTGGTCTTTGCCTCCCACTCCAATGACTTTTTGGCCCAGCTATGCAATACCGCCTTGTGGATCGACCACGGTGAGATCCGCTCGGTAGGCGAAGTTTCCGAGGTCGTCGGTGAGTACGAAGGACCTGAGGTGGGCGACTACGTCCGCGACCTGCGCGAGCGTTTTGAAAATGAGGACACCAGCGGCAACTAGCTGAGCATATGCAGCAGCGGGTCCCCCACACCCGTCACGTCCACCTGCACCCCTTCCGGCCGGTGATAGTCCGCAGCGCTTAGGCGCGCGCTGACCACCGGCCGGTTAATTTTTCCTGGGCCCGCAGGCTCTTCCTTTTCCTCGGTGCTAACGCGGTAGCCCAACTTTTCACTCACCCGGGCTGAGGCGCGGTTGGTTTTTATCCAACTGGTGCACAGCGAACCCGCATCGAGGTGCAAGAAGGAAAACGCCGCCATCGCCTGGCGGACAAGCGTGCCATAGCCTTGGCCTTGAAAGCGGTGCAGCACCCATGATGCAGTTTCTATTTCCCGTGCGGCCGCAAAATTTTCTGCCGCCAGGTCCACCACGCCTACTAATTCTTGGGTTTCTACCTGGCGAGCGATGAAATCCAAGGTCCACTTCTGGGGGCACAGCTTCGCTCGGTGCTCCCATCGGTGCTGGGCCATGGCAGCGGGGGTATTCGTCTTCTCATCAAAAAGCCAGGGAAATGCATGTTCTGGAATGTCGTCGCCATAGATATCTTCCGCACACACCTGCGCTACCTGTGCGATGTCCTCATCGCGCATGACACGCAGGTCAACTCCGCGGCCCGTATCATCGCAGACCCGAATGGTCACCGCAAAAGGCGGCCAGAAGTTTTCCATAGGTTTCACAGTCTCCGCAAAGTGGCGCCTATATCCACTTTTCGCTCCACCAATGCGGAGTGTTTCTGCGCTGGTCCCCGCCCCGGTGGCAAGATGGAACCCATGACTGCCACCCTGACTTCTACCGGTTCTACCGCCGCCGTCATTGTTACTCATCAGCGCGCCGAACTGCTGCGGGCATCGCTCGAACAGGTGGTACACCAAACCCACCCCGTGCAATGGGTGATCGTGGTCGATAACGGTGCGGAAAATGCAGTGCGTGAACTTGTCGAGTCCATGGCGGGAGACCGCGGCGTCTACGTGCCTTCGGAGACCAATCTAGGCGGAGCTGGCGGCTTTGCGCTGGGCTTTCTCACCGCCCTTTCTTTGGGCGCGGATGCCGTGTGGTGTGCCGATGACGATGGCCGCCCCGCCGATCACACGGTACTTGCGGAGCTGTATCGGGTGGCCGAGGCCAACCGTTTGCATGAGGTCTCGCCAGCGGTATGCAATATCAACGATCCCGACCAGCTCGCCTTCCCCCTGCGCCAAGGTCTGGTGTGGCGCCGGCGAATGGATGAGCTGGAGGGCGATTTCCTGCCTGGCATTGCATCGCTATTTAACGGCGCGCTGATTTCCGCAGCGGCCATGGAGATCATTGGTGTACCGGACTATCGACTCTTCATTCGTGGCGATGAGGTGGAATACCACCGCCGGCTGGTCAATTCCGGGCTTTCTTTCGGCACGGCGCTGACCACAAGCTACCTGCACCCAGATGGATCGGATGAGTTTAAGCCCATTTTGGGCGGCAAGATGCACACCCAGTTCCCAGAGGGTGAGTTCAAGCGGTTTTTCACTTACCGCAATCGCGGCTACCTGCTGTGGCAACGCGGCATGCGCAAGCTACTGCCACAGGAATTCGCCCGCTTTGGCTGGTTCTTCCTAGTCCAGCGCCACGATCCGGCCGGCTTTCTCGAATGGCTCAAGCTTCACAACCGCGGGCGCAGGGAAGATTTCCGGCGCCCTAGCTAGGCCGAAGCCGAACTGCAGGGGCTGGGCAAGGGGGGCGTCGATAAGCGCGGCATATAACCGCCACCACCGAGAGCTTGACACCCCGCGCGCAGATTGGTCGGGCTCGATTCCCGTGGTGAGGTTATTTTTCTTTAAAAATGAAGGCCCTCTGAATGGCAAAATTGGTCACTGTGGCCACGCCCTGGGCGATGACAAAGGCGATGGTGTCTTTAAGCACGCCTTCTAAGCCAAGGGATAAAAGCGGCTCATTGAGCACCCAGTACAAGAAGTTTTGAACCGCGAAAGTGGAGGCGTACAAGATCCCCACGGTAACGGCCGTACGGCCGGAGACCTTGACCCCAAAGGTCCACCGCGCATTAGCCAGGTAGGCGGCAATGGTGCCAAAGACCCAACCGATGGCCTTGGCGGCGGAACGGTGGAGTCCCACATACGTCAATAAAAGCGTCAGGCCATAGTCAATGGCGGCGGCACCTACACCCACGGAAATAAATCGCACCAGTTGGGTGTGCAGCGAGGTGGACGAAGGTTTTACTTCTACGGCGTCATCAGCGGAGTTAGTCACGAGTGAGTAGCCTACCCGCGCAAGAGCGCTCGGTACATGTCCAACCGATCCACCGGCGCGGCGGATTCGGCACCATAGGCGCCTATCCCAGCCAATTGCTGCAACGATGCCGCACATAACTCCCGCACTTCAGCCCCTGTCAGCGCCGAGCCATCGTCATTGACCCAGCCGAGGGCATCCATGGTGGTCTCCACGACGGAATCGGTCAGCTCCGCGCCACCCATGCACGATAGGGCTAGCGCCATGGACCAAAAGGCGTCTTTGCCTTCATGGGTAACCTCGCGCGGCAGGCTGGCGAGCACGCGGGCAGTTTGCGGTGACAATTCGGTACCCCTGCTCAGGTCCATCGCCTGCAGCAGCGGAACAAAGTCATAGAGCTTGGTGCGCTCAATCAAATCACGCACAGGGGACGCTACCGCGGAAAGGACCTCATCGGTGACTTCTTGCCCGGTCAATTCCCGGTTGACGCTGGTTAATTCAAAGGGTGCAAAGAGCGAGCCCGAGCCTCCCACGCATAGCGCTTCCGGGGTGCCATTATCGCGCGGATAAATTTCAGCTACCACCAGCTCGAAGTCCCATAGCCCCCAGGCGAAGTCGATTTGATCGCCTTCGCGCCACAGGAATTCGGAGGCCTGACGTTCCGGATCGATGCGCGGGCCACGCGCCTCGGTGTGTTCATAAAAGTGCCAGGGGGATTCCTCCTCCGGCAGGCCAAAGCAAATGCGCAGCACACGGTGCAACTCGGTGAAGGTCAGGGCATCGCTAAAGCCAATCTGGCGGTGCACCTCGCCATCGGCGCGGATGTTCGCGGCTTGGCAAATGATTGTTAGGGGCTCGCGTTTGAGGGATACCACGCTATTGGCGCGTTTGGCCCGCGCCTGTGCGATATCGGTGACCCCTGCGTTCATGGGCCCCACCATACGCAAGTTTTAGGAAGCTAGTTTTGCAATATCGCGCGCTTCCAGCTCACTAATCAGGAACGTCAGTGCCGCGCCAATGGCGCCCAACAGAGTCCAGGGCCGCTTGGCACCGCGCTTGCGCAGGAACTTTACCATTCGGCGGGAAATTGCAACGTTCATCCAGCCGCCTAGGATGAGCAGCAGTACCACCGCGGCAAAAATGGCCCAGGGTTTGAGGCCCTGATCGGATGCATCCTGCGGTGAGCGCGGCTCATCACCATCCTGTTCCGCGTGCGCGTTGGTATAGGCCACCAGGGCACCAAAACCAAAGAAAGACAAGGTATAGGCAGTAATCAAACCGCCTTTGGATGTGATCCAATCAGGATAAGAGGTCGCGATACCCACGGCAGCGGCTTGGGTAATGCGGCCCGCCAGGGTGTCATCGAGGGCGTAGTTGTCTTGGCGCTGATCTTGCGTCTCGTGGTTGTTGGTCATAGCGACCACTTTAAGCGGCGGTAAGCTAATGCGCATGTACTCGGATAAGACAGAGCACATGACGCCAGCGCAGCAGGCGGCTCAGGATGTGCGTGCGGAAGACGATAAGCGCAACGGCCACTTCGAGGCCACGGAACACACCGATGTGCCGTTGAGTCCTTTCATGACTCGCCTGATGGCAGAGGAATTGCCCATGCTGGATTCCTCCTCGCGCGCTCGTGTCTATGACCTTTTGCGGGAGTACGATGGCCCGACTATTGAATCTCAGGAAGAGCTGCCGGAGGAAATCCGCGCGCTTATGGATCTATAAACGGACACATTCGGGCAGTACAAGCGTCCGTTTTGTTCTGAATATCACTCGCGTCACTCCGTCCACCCTCGTGTGAGCTAGGTAGGCTAGGGAGGCGACACAAATCCGTCGAGCAAAGAGTAAGAGATGGAATTACATACCACTGAAAAGTCCCTGCACGGCTGGGGCCGCACCGCCCCGACGACCGCCCATGTTCTCGCCACCGAAGACGTGGACGTGATCAAGAAGGCCGTGGCCCAGGTGGCAGAAGATAACTCGGATAAGCCCGCCCACCTGCGCCGTGGCGTCATCGCCCGCGGTATGGGCCGCTCCTACGGTGACCCCGCCCAAAATGGCGGCGGCTTGGTCATCGACATGCAAAAGCTCAATAAGATCCATTCCATCGACCCGGAGTCCGCTCTGGTGGACGTCGATGGTGGCGTCACCCTAGACCAGCTGATGAAGGCTGCCCTGCCTTATGGCCTGTGGGTTCCGGTTCTGCCGGGTACCCGCCAGGTCACCATCGGTGGCGCAATCGGCCCGGATATTCACGGCAAGAACCACCACTCCGCCGGCTCCTTTGGTAACCACGTGGTCTCCATGGAGCTGCTCGTGGCCGATGGCCGCGTGCTGCACCTGACCCCGGAAGGCTCCGAGGATGACCCCAGCGGCGACCTCTTCTGGGCCACCGTTGGCGGCATGGGCCTAACCGGCATCATCCTGCGCGCCACCATCCGCATGACCAAGACGGAAACCGCTTATTTCATCGCGGATACGGACCGCACCGATAACTTGGATGAAACCATCGCCTTCCACTCCGATGGTTCCGAGCACAACTACACTTATTCTTCCGCCTGGTTCGATGTCATTTCCCCAGAACCAAAGCTGGGTCGCTCCACCATTTCCCGCGGTTCGCTGGCCACCTTGGCACAGCTGGAAGAGCTAGCCCCGAAGCTGGCTAAGGATCCGTTGAAGTTCAATGCGCCGCAGCTGATGACGGTGCCGGATATCTTCCCGTCCTGGACCATGAATAAGCTTTCCCTCTCCGCTGTGGGCTTGGCATACTACACCATGGGTGCACCGGCCAAGAACCAGGTCAAGAACCTGACGCAGTTCTACCAGCCGTTGGATCTCATCGGCGAGTGGAACCGCGGCTACGGTTCCAAGGGCTTCTTGCAGTACCAGTTCGTGGTACCGACCGAGGCCGTGGAGCCGTTCAAGGAGATCATCCGCGATATGCAACGCTCCGGCCACTACTCGGCCCTCAACGTGTTCAAGCTCTTCGGTGAAGGCAACCGCGCGCCGCTGTCCTATCCAATGCCGGGTTGGAACGTCTGCGTGGACTTCCCCATCCGTCCGGGCCTGGGCAAGTTCCTGGATGACTTGGACCGCCGCGTGATGGAATTCGGCGGCCGCCTCTACTTGGCCAAGGAGTCCCGCACTTCCGCGGAGAACTTCCACAAGATGTACCCGGGCATGGAGGGCTGGCTGAAGACCCGCAATGAGATCGACCCGACCGGCGTCTTCGCCTCCGATATGTCCCGCCGCCTCGAGCTGCACTAATCACTGGAAATAACACCTTTAAGGAGATTTACTGACCATGCTTAATGCAGTAGGCCAAGCACAACACATCCTGCTTCTGGGCGGCACCTCTGAGATCGGCCTCGGCGTCGTCTCCGAATTCCTGCAGCGCGGCCCCGCCAAGGTCACCCTGGCTGCCCGACCGGAGTCCCCGCGCATCGCCCAGGCCAAGGCAGACCTGGAATCTCGTGGCGCTGACGTGGAGGTTTTGGACTTCGACGCCACTGACTTTGACTCCCACCCAGAGGTAATCAATAAAGCCTGGGCACGCGGCGATGTAGACGTGGCCATCGTTGCCTTCGGCACCCTGGGTGACCAGGAGGAGCTGTGGCAAAACCACGACAAGGCCGTCGCCTCCGCGCAGACCAACTACACCGCCCCGGTTTCCGTGGGCGTGCTTCTGGGCGAGAAGTTCAAGCACCAGGGCCACGGCACCATCGTCGCCATGTCCTCCGTGGCTGGCATGCGCGTGCGCCGTTCCAACTTTGTCTACGGTGCTTCCAAGGCAGGCGTGGACGGCTTCTACATCAACCTGGGAGAGGCTCTGCGCGGCACCGGCGCCAACGTGCTGGTTGTCCGCCCAGGCCAGGTTCGCACCAAGATGTCCGCCGAGGCTGGCGACGCCCCGTTGACCGTCAACGTCTCCGATGTTGCCGAAGCCACCGTGAAGGCCGTGCTCGATGGCAAGCAGTCCATCTTCGTGCACCCGCTGTTTGAATACGTTTCTTTGGCATTCAAGTTCATCCCGCAGGCCATTTTCCGCAAGCTGCCGTTCTAAATCACCGCGGTTTCTGCACTGGCGCCTGCCAGCCGCCTCGCCCCCGCTTCTCCTTCTCGCTGCACGCCCGCGGCGGGGAGGGGCGGGGGCGGTGGTGTATAAGGGGGCGTCGGAAAGCAAGTGTTTTCCTGCCCGCGCCAAATCTGGGTTGTGGCGCTTGGGTATGCGAAACTAATGGGCATGACAAGCACAGCTATACCCACCCAGTCAACGCCCGTGAGCGAAAATCCGCGCACCGAGGCCTACCGCGCCGATGCGCTGACTCATCGCGCGACCCTGCTGGGTATTGTGTTGACCGCGCTAGCCAGTGGTGTGGTCACGCTGCTGGGCTGGTTTGCCTTCAAGACGGTATCTCTGCCTTCTTTTAATACCTCCATGGTCACCCGCGCGCTGAGCACGGTGGGCGTGGTGGTCACGCTGGCTCTAGCCGGCGGGCTGTGCGTGTGGTGGCTTTATGACCACTACAAGGATTCCTTTACTCGGCCGCGCTGGCGGGTCTGGCTGACCTACGCGGTCACCTATCTCTCCCCCGCGCTGCTGACCTTGGCTGCCGTGGGTCTGCCGCTGTCCGCCTCCCGTTTGTGGCTCGACGGCGTGCAGGTGGATCAGGCTTTCCGCACCCAGTTCCTCACCCGCTCAGTGGATGAGATGGGCTATGCGGATATGAACTACCAGGATATGCCGTCCTTTTACCCCATTGGCTGGTTCTGGCTGGGCGGCCGCTTGGGAGCGCTATTGGGCATTCCGGGATGGGAGGTCTACCAGCCCTGGGCGCTTATCTCCATCGCTGTAGCCGGCTGCATTTTGGTGCCCCTCTGGCAGCGCCTCACCAGCTCCCTACCGGTCGCCACCGCCATCGCCCTAGTCACCACCGCGATTACGCTCACCATCGCGGCCGAGGAGCCCTACTCCGCGGTCATCGCCATGGGCCTGCCCACCGTCGCAGTGCTCAGCGCCCGCGCCTTCCGTGGCTCTTGGCTCTCCACCCTGGGTGTGACACTCTACCTGGGCATTTCCGCCACGTTCTACACGCTTTTCACCGGTGCGGCCGCGCTCACCGTGGTCAGCCTCATCGCGCTCTTTACCGCGCTATATGAGCATACGTGGCGCCCCATCGTGCGCTTGGCGGTAATGGCGGCAGGCTCCATTGCCATTGCGCTCATCGCCTGGGGCCCCTATGTATGGGCGGTCATGCACTCGCCAGTACCGCTGCAGACCACCGCGCAGCACTACTTGCCGGAGGAAGGCACCCAGATTCCGGTGCCATTTTTGTCCTTTAGCATTGTGGGCTTCCTCTGCCTTATGGGACTTATCTACATGGTCATTCGTCTCAATGACCAAGAGGTGCGCGCGCTGGGCATCTCCCTCATTGGCAGCTATCTATGGATCGTTGTGTCTATGGTGGCAACGCTGGCCGGCACCACGCTGCTGAGCTTCCGCCTGGAAATCATCGTGGTACTCCTTTTTGCTACCGCCGGTGTCCTAGCCTTAGCCGAGGTTCGCCTCTTGGGCGTACACCGCCTCTACCCGGCGCGCTTCTCCCATACCACCAATAAGCAAATCACCGCGGTCTTGGGCATTATCCTTGCCCTGGCCGGCGTCTTCTATGCACAGCAGATTCCGGAGGCCAACGAGGACGCCATCGACCACGCTTATAGCGATACCGATGGCTATGGCGAGCGCGCCGACCGCTTCACTAGCGATTCTGCTCATTACTACCTGGATATCCACAACTTCATCCAGGACCAGGGCTATACGCCGGATGACACGGTGGTGCTTACTGATGAAAAGATCTTCATGTCTTACTACCCTTATTGGGGTTTCAACGCCTTTACCAGCCACTATGCCAATCCACTGGGTGAGTTCAGCACCCGCAATGAGCAGATTGAAACCTGGGCCAACGATTCCTGGGACATGAAGCCGGATGAGTTCCGCAAGGCCCTGGATTCCGCTGCGTGGCGCAGCCCAGATGTCATGATCTTCCGCGGTGATTTAGAAAATAAGGACGATGGTTTCAAGCTACATTTGGCAGAAGATATCTACCCCAATCAGCCGAATATTCGCTATCGCGCGGTCTTCTTCAACGCCGATGTCTTTGACAAGGGCTGGAAGCTAAAGCAGACCGGCCCCTTCGTAACAGCCGTTCGCACCAAGTAAGTTCACCCACACTTCCCGCCCGTGGCAGGGTGTGCCCGCGGGCGGAGAGGGTTATCTGACGTAGACTAATCGCCGTGTCAGATAGCCTCACTACGAATACCACCCAAGCGCGACCTGCTAGCTCCCGCTTCACCGCCGCCCCCGCGGGCCTGCGGTGGACCGCGATCATTGCCGGACTGATTGGTTTCCTGTGTTTTGTAGCCACCCCGCTACTGCCGGTGACCCAAACTCAGTCCTCTTATGACTGGCCGCAGCATGATTCCGTGCAGTCCATCAACGCGCCACTCATTTCCGTGGCGCCGGAGGATCTTCAGGCCACCATCCCTATCTCCGCAGTCGATGAGCTGCGTGAGGGACAGTCCATGGTCTACGGCACCGTCCCGCCGGAGTCCAAGAAAGCCTCCAACCGCGGTCTTTTCGTCCGCGCGAATGAAGAGGGCCTTTCCGTTGTCTCCTTGGATGAGGTTCTGCTTACCCTCAACTCCAAAGAGGTAGCCAAGCTCCCTAAGGACGCCAAGATTGAGATTTCCGCTACGGGCGATGGCACCAGCGTGCGCGTGGGGGATCATGAAAAGACCACCGAGGAGGATCTGCGCCCGCAGGTCACCGGTGTCTATACCGAAATAGACGATAAAGCGGACGTGCAGGCCCTGCTTGACGACGGCCTCAATGTGCACGTCGATATCAACTCCCGCTTCACCTCCTCCCCGACGGTGCTCAAGACCATCGCCATGTGGCTGGGCACCGCCATGGTGGTCGTATCCCTGTTCTGCCTATGGCGCATCGACCGCCTCGATGGCCGCCGCTTTGGCTTCATGCCTAAGACGTGGAAGAAGGTGCGCCCGCTCGATGGCGCGGTGGCCGCCGTCTTGGGATTTTGGTATATCTTCGGCGCCAATACCTCCGATGATGGCTTCATCTTCTCCATGAGCCGCGTCTTCGATCACGCGACCTACATGGCCAACTACTACCGCTGGTACGGCGTGCCAGAGGCGCCCTTCGGCGCCCCCTATTATGACCTGGTTGCCGTTCTCTCCCAGATTTCCACCGCCTCGGTCTTCGTGCGCTTGCCCGGCCTGATTTCTGGGCTCATCATCTGGTTTATCCTCTCCCGCGAGATACTTCCGCGCTTTGGCCAGCTTGTCGACGGCCGCCGGGTCGCTCACTGGACCGCGGCGCTTATGTTCTTGGCCTTCTGGCTGCCCTATAACAACGGCACCCGCCCCGAGCCCATCGTGGCGCTTGGCGTGATGTTTACTTGGGCCTCTTTTGAGCGTGCCATTTCCACCCACCGCCTGCTCCCGGCGGCCGTGGGCACCATCGCCGCAACCATCACCCTGGCCGCCGGCCCCACCGGCCTCTTTGCCGTGGGCGTTTTCCTGGTCAGCCTGCCGCACCTCTTCCGCGCCATGGCCGAGCGCGTGCCGTCCATGGGCGGTGGCACCTTGGGCTGGCTCGCGCTCATTGCGCCATTCCTTAGCGCTGGCACCGCCATCATGGTTGCCGCCTTTGGTGACCAGACGCTATCGACCGTGCTGGAGTCCACCCGCGTGCGCTCCGAGGTCGGCCCCTCCCTGCCGTGGTACGCGGAGTACGCGCGCTACTCCACCCTCTTCCAGGAATCGGTGGATGGCTCGCTCACCCGGCGCTTCGCGGTCTTCACCATGCTCTTCTGCCTGGTGCTGATTGTGGCGGCCTTTATCAAGGACCGCCGTGTCGTCGGTGCTGCCGTTGGTCCGACCCAGCGCCTTCTCATTATCGTGGCGCTGTCCATGTTCTTCCTCATGTTCACCCCCACCAAGTGGACCCACCACTTTGGCATCTACGCCGGCGTGGCCGGTGTTATCGCCGCCCTCGGTGCCGTGGTGCTCTCCCAATTCGCACTGCGCTCGCCGCGCGCTCGCACCTTCGCTATCGCCGCGGTGGTCTTCTTATTGGCCATCTCCTTCGCCGGCTGGAACGCTTGGTGGTACGTTTCCTCCTTTGGCATCCCGTGGTGGGACCGTACGGTGCAATTCAAGGCCATCGAGGCCAATAAGGTGCTCCTTGCCATCGCGCTGGTCATCTTCGCCATCGGCATAGTGCAGTCCCTGCGCCATAGCTACCGCAAGTCCCAAGCAGAAGAGGCCGGCACCCTGGCGGAATTTAAGAAAAATGCCGCCGCTAAGGTTTCGCGCTCCGCCGGTATCATGTCCGCGCCCATCGCCTTGGCCTGTGCCATCGTGGTAGCGCTATCGTGTGCTTCCTTTGCCAAGGCCACCGTCTCGCAGGCGGATTCCTACTCCGTGGGCAAGGGCAACGTGGCCTCCCTGCGCGGCAATACCTGCGCTCTGGCGGATCAGACCATGGTGGAGACCAACACCAATGATTCCTTCCTGACCCCGGTTGAAGGCGACTTGGGCGATTCCCTGGTGGACCAGGACGAGACCCACAAGGGCTTCGATCCAAACTTCATCCCTGAATCCATCGAGCCGGAAAACCAGAATTCCGCCTCCGTAGGTGCCATCGCGGATGGCTCCAGCGACTCCTCCTCCGATAGCGCGGAGACCGCTACCTCGGGTGCGGATACCGAATCCGGCGGTAGCAGCGATTCGGCTGATTCCCAGGAGACAAAGAATAAGCAAGACAAAAAGGACAAAAAGTCCAAGGAAACTACCAATACCTCGGAGGGTGGAGTACGCGGCACTGAGGGTGTCAATGGCTCTACCATGCACCTACCGTTCAACCTGGATTACACCAAGGTCCCGGTGCTCGGCTCCTATTCCGAGGCGCAAGACTCCACCTCTGAGGTGACCACCAAGTGGTACAACCTGCCAGAGGCCAAGGACAATACTCCCGTGCTCGCCGTATCTGCAGCCGGCAATATCTACCACCACGACGTCAACGGGGTAGAGCAGGAAGGCATGAAGCTTAGCCTCGAATACGGCACCATCGATGGCTCCGGAAAGGTCACCAATACTGGCGAGGAAGAACTCTCCGCCGTCGGTGCCACGCCAAAGTGGCGCAACCTGCGCCTGCCGCTGGATAAGTTGCCAAAGGATGCCAACGTGGTGCGCCTGGTAGCAACGGATGACTCCACCGATGAGGATGACTGGCTGGCCTTTACTCCGCCGCGCGTCCCAGAGCTAGACACCATCAATAACCAGTTCTCCAAGGACACCCCGGCACTATTGGACTGGGCCGTAGCCCTACAGTTCCCGTGCCAGCGCACCTTTGACCACTTTGCCGGCGTTACCGAAATTCCGCAGTACCGCATCCTGCCGGACTCCTCGGCACAGACCTCGCTGACGGATTTCCAGTCCTTCTCCGGCGGTGGCGCCATGTCCACCGCGGAGGCGGTCAACTACTCCTATGAGATCCCGAGCTACCTCAATAATGACTGGGCCCGCGACTGGGGTGCCATCGAAAAGTACGAACTGCGTACCGATTCACAGGGCAATGCCCCAGTCCCAGCCGAGATTGATTATGAGGACATTACCCGTTCCGGACTGTGGAAAGACTCCGAGATGAAGATTCGCCCCGAGGGCGAGGAGTAACCTCCCCAGCGGCCGCGCCCCGATCCCGCTTCGGGGCGCGCAGGCGCCGCACGATCCAATCACCTACGAAAAAGAGCAACAGCGAAGCGCCAAAGAGCGGCGCGATGATTGAGTAGGCCACCGCCCCCGCCAGCACGGCGGGGGTAATTTTTAGCTCGGGCAGGCTGCGGCGCGGTTTCTTCCACCACATCCACAGGCCCGCAATGCTCACCACGAGCAGGCCGAGGGCGAGTACCGCCAATGCAACCTGGCTATAGATTCCAAAAAGCGTCCCCATGTGCAGCTGGATGAGCCACGAAGTAAGCTGCGCGGCAAGCGGCCAATCGGCGGAATTGATGCGGTCGATGACCTCGCCGTTCGGAGTAACCGCTACGGCGTCGCTGCGTAACTTGAAGGCCGCACGAGCCTCCCGCACGCCCCACGCATCGCCGGGCTTTTCCGGCGGAGTCATTTCCAGCACCCCGGTCAAACCCTGGCTACGGGCGGTCGATTCTGCAGTTTGGGCTCCGGCGAGTTCTGCAGCATCGTGGTGTCCCGTATGCCCGGCGTGACCCGCGTGCCCGGCGTGGTTGGCATGCTCCCCTGTCCCAGTGCTAGCCCCCGCTTCTGCAACGGAGGTGGCCACGGACGGTTCCTTCCAATTAAGTTCCTCCCGCACCTTGCCAATACTTGTGCCCGCTACCAGCGACCATGTCAGGCCAGTAACCGTAAGAAAGAGGAAGCCCGGCAACAACCAGGCACCCACGCGGGCGTGCAGCGCCAGTACCTTAGAGGGCTGCTTCTTATTCCTTTGTTTACGCTTGAGCCACAGGTAGAGACCGAGGATGCTCAGCGCGCCGAGCCACGAGGCCGCAAGTTCGGCATAGAGACGGCCAGGCTCGCCCAACCATAGGGTGCGGTGGCCATTAGAGGCCCACGTACGGAAAGGCAGCGCCCGCGAGCCGCCATATTGTTGTAGTTCGCCAGTGATGTGCAGGTCCACCGGGTCTACAAAGACAGCGTGAGTATAGCTGGAACTGGGGGCGGTGGGGTCGTCGAAAAGCACGCGGGTGGTCTCCTGCGGGTCTTCGGAAGGCTCGACTCGAACCACGGTCCCATCCGGGTGCTGGCGCTGGGCGGCTGCAATCTGTTCATCGAGGCTGCGCGGGCTGCCTTGCGCGGTGGCTGTCACCTCATCGTGGTAAATCCACGGTTCAAAGGTGGGCGCCAAGGCGTAGAGAAACCCGCTTAACGCTGCGACGATGAGAAAGGGCGCAATGATTACGCCGGCGAATTTATGCAGGCGCGATAGCGCGCCATGAGTGGATATGGTCATGCGGAACTAGTCGCGAGCCTATTGAAACTAGTTCCCTTTTAGCATGGAACCTCCAGGCAATTGTTATTTTTCTAGCTCTCCTGCCAGGAACGCGGCCGCATCCCGCACGCGCTGACGGGCAACCGCCGGGGTAGACACGCGGTGGGTAGAGACATAATCGCGCGCCACGGCGCCGGGCACAGAAACACGCGCAGCAATCTCATCCTCGGTCGCGGTCTGGACGAAAATATCCGGGCAGAGCTTAGAAAGGTCCGCCGGAATTGCATAGCCGGCACGGAGGTCCTCAGGCAGATTCGCCAAGGCACCGAAATCGGGGAAGGTGAGCAGGAGGGCGTCGGCAGGCGCAAGCGCCGCCAGAGCCCCGCCGGAGGAATACCCCCAGGTGGTGACGTTGGAAGCACCCTGCTTGCGGGCATAGTCGATGGCGTGATGCACGGCAGTGACCATCTCTGCCACTGTGTGCGCGGGTGCAAGCGGATAGTCCACATCGATGATGGTGGTGCCAGATAGTTGCGCGGCGGCGGCTACCTCAGGGCGCCATTGCATCTCTAGTGCCTGGCCAGCACCGCGCCACCAGCCGCCCGAGTGGAGCGAGACCGCCCAGCGGCCGGTGGACTTTGTGGGCCGAAAAATGGTTCCCACCTCGGATTCTTCCACGCTGATGCCCTCCGTATAGGCGGTGCCCGGCAACGCATGATCCACCGCAGTGCCGAGCACCATCATTGCCGCGTGTGTAATCCGGTCCGGCAAGAGCGCGCAATATTGATCCGCTTCAGGAGAGCCGCCCCCAGCCCACGGCGGGCGGAAATCCGGGGTGTCATAGTGGGCAGCGATATAGGCAACGAGCTGCTCGAGCTGCTCCTTGTCGTCCATCTGGCGGTCCTGGCCGCCGATATGCCACTCCTGGCCCGGCTCCAGCGGGCGGTGCGGATCCTGGTTAGCATCTGCGTTAGTCATGCCACCGAGCTTACGCGCACCGCCTACCGGCGGAAAGAGCTACCAAATGGTGACGCGATCCTCCGGCGCAATGTACATGGCAGAATCCTCTGCCACGTCAAAGGCCTCGTAGAACTCCGCAATATTGGCCGCAATGAGGTTGCAGCGGAACTCCGCCGGCGAGTGCGGGTCAATGGCTAGGTACTGCGTGGCCATCTCCGGACGGATGGCGGTACGCCATACGCGGGCCCAGGACAGGAAGAAGCGCTGCAGGCCATTGTAGGTGTGCTCAGCCAGCTCTGGCTCGGCACCGTCTACCTCGAACCTTTCCTCCTTGCCCTGCAGGTCGATGCCCTTATCGGCGCAGTAGTTCTTAAAAGCCACCACGGCGATACCCAGGCCGCCTAGGTCACCGATATTCTCGCCCAGGGTAAAGCTGCCGTTCACCCCAGTAGATTCGATGCCGGCCTCCTTGAGTACCGTCGGTACCTGGCCATTGAACTGCTCCACCAGCTTGGCGGTGAGCTTTTCAAAGGCGGCGCGATCCTCATCGGACCACCAGGAGTTCAGGTTGCCCTGACCATCAAACTGCGAGCCCTGGTCATCAAAGCCGTGGCCAATTTCGTGGCCGATGACAGCACCGATGGCGCCGAAGTTTTCTGCGGCATCGACCTTCGGGTTATAGAACGGCGGGCGCAGGATGGCGGCCGGGAAGGTGATGTCATTGACCACTGGGTTATAAAAGGCGTTGACCGTTTGCGGGGTAGTCACCCATTCATCGCGATCGGCCGGCTTGCCAATCTTGGCCAGCTCGAAGTCGTGAGAAAAGGCAGAGCCGGCACGCGCATTAGCCAACAGGTCCGCGCCCTTGCCGGAAACCTCGAGGCCGGAGTAATCGCGCCAGGAATCTGGGAAGCCAATCTTGGCCTTGAACTGGGAAAGTTTCTCCAAGGCACGCTCGCGGGTGGTCGGGGTCATCCACCCCAGCTGAGAGATGCGCTCGCGGTAGGCAGCAATGAGGTAGGCCACCAGCTCATCCATCTCGCGCTTGGAGGAGTCCGGGAAGTGCTTATCCACGAATACCTGGCCAATCTCTTCGCCCACGAGGGACTCAGCCAGGCCTACCGCGCGCTTCCACCGGTCGCGCTGCTGGGTGGCGCCGGAGAGCTTGGTGCCGTAGAACTCAAAGTTCTTCGCGCCTACTTCCTCCGGCAGCATGGCCGCGCGGGAGCGCAGGATGTGCCAGGTGGCCCACAGCTGCCAATCGGCCATGCGCTCGGAGGTAAAGAGACTCTCGAAGTGCTCGAGGTAGGACGGCATCATATTGACTACGCGGTGCTCCGGCAGGTTGCCGCCGGAGAGCACGGCCCGCGCCATGGCGGGCAGCTCGCCAAACTCACACGGGTTATAGGTCTTGACCGCATCGCGGGTGGAGACCACATCCCAATGGCCAGCGGCAAGTTCCTTTTCCAAACCCACGATGCGCTGGGCGGCTACCTCGGCGCCCAGGCCGAAGAGGCGGGCTGGGTCGAGGAACTCCAGCATCTCTGCCACATGCTTTTCATAGGCGGCCAGCGTTTCGGCGTGGGCTTCCTCGCGGTAATAAGCCTCATCCGGCAGGCCCAGGCCGGATTGAATGACATAGGCAATGGCGTCCTCGGAACCAGAGTCCTTGGATACCCAAAAGGTCACCGGGGAGCCGACACCGGTGCGCTCGAGTTCACCCAGGCGTTGCGCTAATTCCTCTGGGTCGGCCGCGCTCAGGCGGTCCAGATCCGCATCCAATGGAGCCATGCCGGCCGCATTAACCCCTTCGGTATCCATAAAGGAGGCATAGAGCTTGCCCGGTCGGCCATTGTCCTTTTGCACGATATCGTGGACGAGTTCTTCGGCCTCGTCGCGCAGCGCGTGGAAAGTGCCGTCCACGCCGCGATCATCGGGAATGACGTGGCTTTCCAGCCAGGGTCCATTGACTAGTTGATAAAGATCTTTCATGCTTGCCACTCTAGGGCAAAGCGACAAGATAAGGTGTGGTCCATGAATTTTTATCGCTTTCCTCCAGCGCAGCCGCGGCGCCTTTTCTGCGCCGTCATTGCGTTCGTGGCGGTGGTTCTTGCCCTGCCCATGATCGTGCAGGCGGCGCTGGGGGATTCTTCCGCAGACGTCGAGCAGGTCACCCTAGCCGAGCCCAGCCAGGACTGGGAGATTGACGTTCCCGATCTTTATTGCGAGCGCGACTATGAATCCCTCGCCAGCATCGGCTGGAACTGCGGCGATGTCAGCGTACAAGCCACCCTTACCGAGGATGCCAAAGACGATGCCACCACCTTGCGCCGCATGGTCCGCGCCCTAGCCATGGCGCCTTTGCCGGCCGATGCCCCTACCTTCGACGGCACTAACGGGGCACTCCTGCTTGCCGACGCCCCCTCCTCCACCGCCGCCCTCTCCCTCGACGGCACCGGCGAGGACGAAAACAAGGATTGGGTGGTCACCGTGACCGGCAAGGGTGAGCAGGCCCGCGCCACCGCTTCTCGCATTTGGCATGCCTTCGGCCAAAAGGATCTACCCGCCGATGCCGATTCAGAATTCGCTGATTTCTCCGGGGAGTTGATGTTCTAGATGTCTAAGCTCTTTCGCACCACGCTGTGGATCTTATCCGCCATTGGACTCATCGCCTTCTTTTTCCAGACGCTAAGCACATTTTTGATTTCTCCCCTGATGGGCCTGCTCAGCCTGCTCATCGCCGCCATACTCGTGGCGCTGGTCATCTACCTTCTGCAGCGCAGCCCCATGTGGGCCCGCCCGGCGCGCCTATGGTCCACGCTGGCTTTCCTTTGGGGCGGCGGAGTAGCCGTTGCCTTGGCGCTTATCAGCGCTGGGCCGGTCATGCAGCTCGCCATTGGCTCCGGCTGGGTCGACGCCATGATGTCGTGGAGCGGTGCCTATCCGGAAGAAATTTCTAAGGCCACCGGCGTAATCTTCGTGCTCATGTCCTTCCGCCAGCTCAACCGCCCATGGCATGGCTGGATGGTGGGCGCAGTGGTGGGCCTTGGCTTCGAGGCCTGCGAAAATATCCTCTACGGCGCCATGGGCGCCACCATGCATCCTGATAGCGATATCCAGGGGCTTTTTGAAATGTGGGGCCTGCGCCTTATCGCCGGTCCTGGCCTACACGTATTGCTCACCGCGCTGGCCGGCTGGGGCATCGGCTGGGCACTCTATGCCGCCGCCAAACCCGGGTGGTGGCGCATCGGAGTCTTTCTCGGCACCCTAGCCGCCTCATTCACCCTGCATTTTTGTTGGAACTACCTGCACGATTCCGAGGTGGCCTCGATCATCCAAGCCGTTGTCGTGGCGCTTATTCTTTACCCGCTGAGCATCTGGCTGGTGCTGCGCGGTAATAAGCTTGCCAAAACCGACGAGAGCTACAGCCACAGCACCGCCGAAGACGCCCTCGCCTTCATCCGCTAAAGCCGCCTGCGCCATCCAACCCCAGCACGCTTTGTAGTTCTGTCGAGCTCTGCAAGTCCTAGTTGCACACACGCATCGGCGTTACCTGCGCCAATGCCTGGTTCGCGCTCGCGCAGGCTTGACGCTCGTAGCTCGCTGCCGTGCGGGTGGCATCGCGAACGGCCTGTCGCGCGGGGCCTTGTAGATTCAAATCGCGTTCGATGCGCGCGCCAATAGCTTGGCTAGAACCGCCCGCTGCGGGTAGTGCGCCTGGGTCATTATGTACGGCCCGGGTGACATCTGCGGTATGAGTGCCCGCGTCACCGTAGGTATTGGCGGCTACGGTAAATCCAGGGGCGGTGGATACCGAGGCATGGATGCGGCGATTATCGGACCAGCCAAACTTGGTACCGATAACGCCCGGAATTCGTGAGGTACCAAAATCTTGGCGGTAGCCATCGGCAGCCACAGGGGCGGCGTTGGCCATACCGGTCATGATGGGTGCGGCAATGGGATCGTGCTGAATACGCGAGGTAAAACGCGCTACGTCCTCGGTGGACGTAGTGGTCGTTCCCCAATACCCGGTGTAGTGCGTTTCGCGCAGTCCAAACTCGTGGATGGTGCTGGGGATGGCTTGCGGGTAGCGGCGATCCAAGTCGGTAGCCACGTTGTCATCGCTGACGCGGATCATGTGCTCCACGCGGGCTTTGTCGGCCGGCGCACCGTATTTTAGGACCCAATAGCCCAAGTAGAGCTTGCTCAATGACAGCGCGGGACGAGACTCATGGGCATTAGCGGTGGACACAGTCGCGCCAGAATCATGCCGGACGGTGATCTGGGTGCGCGCGGGCACAGCGTGCGGATCGAGGGTGACAGCCTGGGCGGCAGGGGCGATTGCGAGGGAGAGTGCGGTAACCAGGGAACCTACCGCCAGCTTTTTCATCATGAAAATATAGTAGCGCCCCCGCAGGTGCTACGCACCAGCTTCTACCAGCAGCACTCCCCCGACGATCAGAACCACTCCGAGGGATTTTAACCAGGTGAATGGCTCCTTGAAGAGGAGATATGAGGCGACGGCGGTAAGCGCGACACCAGTGGCAGCCCAGATGCCATAAGCCACGCCCAAGTCCATGCCGGCCTTGAGCACGAGCGCCAAGAAACCATAGGCGCTGACATAACACAGGGCGACGAGCACAACCCAGAAGCGACGACCGGTCACCGCGGACATGCGCAGGCACAGCGTGCCGGTGACCTCAATGGCGGTAGCGAGGAAAAGCAGAAACCAGATCATTGCGGTGCCACCTCCACCGTGCGGTTTTCATCCTCGTGCGGTTTAGCGCCCATTTCCACGCAGAATACGCCGGCCATAATGAGCGCGATGCCAGCGAGTTTTACTGCTCCGAGCGGCTCGCCAAAGAGCGCGGCGGAAAGCAGCGCGGTGGAAATTACTCCGCCGGATGCCCAGAGGCCGTAGGCCACGCCCACATTGACGCCTTTTTGCATGACGCGGTGCAGGAGCACGAAGGCGAGGATGAAACAAAGAGCGGCCACACCGTAGATCCAGAAATGGTCCACGGCGTATTTCAGCGCGATGGTACCCACGACTTCGCTCGCAATCGCGAGAAAAAGGATGACCCAGGCCCTCACTCCATCAACTCCTGTAATTCGCGGGTGTCGATTCCGTGCTCGTGCATTTTAACGCGGCCGCCAGCGTGGGCGATGGCCTCCCGGTCCCAGTAGTCCGCCGCGCGGACGGGATCATGAGAGGTGCCATCGGCGCGGACCACGCGCCACCAGGCGGTACCGGCACCGTGGCGCTTTAACACGGTACCGACATTGCGCGCGCCGCAACCGGCCACCTTAGCCACCTCACCATAGGAGGTGACGTTGCCGGGTGGAATCACGGCCACGACCGCCAATACGCGCTTGACCAGTGGCGACTCACTCATCGCGATTACTGCGGGTCGAGCCCCAGCACGTCATCCGCTTCGGTTGGCTCCTCTTCAGGGGCGTCTTCGACCTCGGTGAGGGTGATGGTCGCACCAGTGGAATCGGCCAAGAGGCACATGCGGCCAAAGGGCGAATCCCATGGTTCGCGGATGACCTCGCCGCCTAGTTCCACGGCCTTCTTCGCAGCGGCGTCGATATCGCGCACGCCCAAGTAGGTCTGCCAGAAGCTCGGCACCTGCGGCGGGAACTGGCCCTCGGCGTTCCACAGGCCGGCAAACGGCGCACCGTCTTCTTCCGCGGTGGCGTAAATGAAGTTCTCATCCTCGGACTGCATGGCGCGAATTTCCCAATTGAAAAGCTCGCCATAAAAATCCATTGCGCGCTGGAAACCCGAGGTAGCGGTGAGCTCGTGCCATACCGGGGTGCCGGGCTCGCCGGCAGCGACAAAGTGTTCTGGGCCGGTGGGTTGAATGAGGCCGAACATGCCACCGGCGGCGTCGGCAAGCAAAGCCATGTGCCCTAGCTGCACTTGCTGCGGCTCCACCAGGATGCGTCCGCCTAGGCTCTCGGCGCGCTGGCAATCACCAGCGATGTCCTTGGAGAGGAAGTAGGTCACCCAAGTATCCGGCATGGGTGCTTCTTCCGGTTGCGGGATAAGTCCGGCGATGGGCAGGCCCTGTAAGCGCGCCATCTGATAGGGCTTTTCCTCCGCGGACTCGGCGGAAATCTCCCACCCCAGCATTTCCTCGTAGAAGTGCGCGGACTTGCGCGGATCCGAGGTGGTCAGGTCAATCCAGTAGGGCATGCCCACTTCAGCTTCGAATGCTGGCATCTACATATTCCTCCACTTTTCCGGATCAAAGTCATCGTCAGCCGTGGCTTCATCAAAGTAATCATCGTCTTCGTCCGGCTCGCCCACCCGTGCGCAAGCATCCTCGATGCACACTTCGTCGCCTGGGTGGAGCGTTGCACCCCGGCGCGTCTCGGGCTCGCCATTGACCGTAACCACGCCTTCCGCGATGAGTTCCTTGGCCTCGCCGCCGGTAGCCACCAAGCTGGCCAGCTTGATGAACTGTCCCAATTTGATGGAATCGCCGTTGATAGGAATGTCTAGCATGCCGCCCAGCTTACCCAGCCCGCGCGTTGCGCTGACTACGGGTGGGCAATATGGAAGAAATCCAGCACCGTATCGGTGGTCCATTCTGCCTTAACTAAGCCGGAATGGTCCGTGGCCCCACCGTTCCACGTGTGCGTGCCGCCGTGGATGGTGTACTGCTCGGTGCGTGCATCACATACCCGCCAGGTAAAGTGCTCCACTGCTTCTTTCCGACGCCTCTTTGGAAACGGATTGCACCCATTCTCTTTCGCAATCCCGCGTAGTGATTTTTTGACCGAGTGGTAGTGCGCACCGTGCTGGCGCCCACCGCCATATTTCATCAGCACATCCTCGGTGCCGTGGATATCTAGGTAATCGGTGGGTTCGCTGGCGCAGTCTTTTTCCACGCGGTCATATTTTGCCGCCGAGACCGTGGCCACCGCATCGAATAGGCCCGGCCGCTTGCACGTCACCGCGCGGGCGAATCCACCACCATTGGAAAAGCCCACGCCATAGGTGGTGTCCGTGGCGGGATAGTGGCGGCGGACGAAATCGATCGTGTCATCCACGTATTTGAGATCTTCTTCCAAACTGGTCACCGCATAGGGTGCCGGTGCCCACGCCTTGCCCGCACCTTGAACAAAGACGGTAATGGCATCGCCTTGGGAAAGGTCGGTGCCTTTAAACATATTTCCGGCGTCCATCTCATAGCCGTGCATCGCCATGACCACGGGCAGGCGGTGGTGCTTATCCGCATTAAACGGCACATGCACCACAAAACTGCGATGATTTTGTAGGTTAATGATCTGGTAGCGGCCATTGGCCGTTGTGCCCTGGTCCGGCAGCGTGGTGATATAGCCATCGGCCGCACCTTGCGATTCATTTGGCACGCTGCCCGGCTGCGGCGGTTCTTCCTCGCACCCCGCCATGAGTCCGGCGGCCGCGCATAACCCAGCGCACAGGGCCAGTGTTTTCTTGCCTACCTTAATCACGAGCGCGCAGCTTCACCGCCGTGCCGGTAGCCGTAACCATCAGCATGTCATTCGACGTTCCCATGGGCGAATAATCAAAGGCGATGCCCACCACACCATCGGCCCCGAGCTCCTGCCCGCGCCGCCACAAGTCATCGAGTGCCGCTTCGCGTGCTTTGATGGCCTCGCTTTCGTACCCGGCGGAGCGCCCACCGGTGATATTGCGGATGGATGCCCCGAAATCCTTCAGCATATTAATACCGATGACGGTTTCCCCGGCGATAATGCGGATATAGTCCGTAATCTCATAGCCATCAACGGTATTGGTAGTGGTAAAAATCATGGCCCCAGATTACATGGCTATAAGACCACGCACTCCCTCGAAAAGGATGATGACACCCAGCAAGAGGAAGACCACACCGCTGACAATATCCACCCAGGCGGAGTTCTTAGCCATCCACTTTGAGACCGCGCGGGTACTCAAAGCCACGCCCACAAACAGCACAAGGCTTTCCAGAATCAATACGGCCCCCACCATGAGATTGGCGCCGATGCCCATGCCGGGATCAATGAAATTGGCAAAGATGGCGCCAAAGAAGATGACCACCTTGGGGTTCGAAAGATCGCAGATAAATCCCATGCGATAGGCAGTGCCCGCCTTGATGATGCCGTCCGGTGTAAACCCGCGCGGCTGCGGGGCGCGGGCTTCGGTGCCCACGACGGTTGCGGGCGCGCGACGCTCCTTTATGCCACCGGTAATGGCGGTATAGGCCATCCACAGCAGGTAACAGCCACCGAGAACCTGCAGCACCACGAGGATCCCAGGGTGCGCAGAAATCAGCGCGGACAACCCTGCCAAGGAGGCCACGGTCCAAATGGTAAGGCCGGTGGTACTACCCAGCGCCGCCCATACGGCTGCGCGCGTAGAACGCGCACCTAAGCGAATGATTTGCACTACGTCTGGGCCCGGCGAGGCCATCGCCGCGAACCACACGCCCATCAGGGTCACGAGGGCGCTAATAGCCACCTAACACCTCCATACTCGCATGCCATTGGATCAACGCATGCCACTATAAGGACGCTCTCACCTGCAGCGAAACAGGTAAGTTCTGTGATTTAGGTAGCTCCTATATCAACTCTTTTATAGAAATCCGCCACCTGCACTAACCGAAGAGCTCGATGACGCCCTCCACCGCCATAACGAGTCCCAGCACCGCAAAGATAAGACCCGAAACGATATCGATGGCCGCGGAATGATGCGCAATCCAGCGCGATGCCGCGCGCACAATGAGAGCAAAGGTAGAAACCATGTCACAGACATCGCCAAGAGGATTACCGCCACTGCAACGGTCCACGTGAGCGACATATCGGGGCGAATAAACTGCGCGAAAACCGCGCCGAAGAACACGAGCGCTTTCGGATTGGATAGGTTCGTGACCACCCCGAGCTTATAGGCGAGCCAGCCAGTCAAGTCATTAATGCTGCCGGCCGCGATGGCCTGTTCCGTGTAAGTCTCGGTGCCCGCCACCACGGTAGGTACGCGGCGGACTTAAAACCGGAACGAATCGAAGACACGCTCATATGGACAAAAGCCCGCCAATGAGTTGCAGCGCACCCAACACACTAGGCCGTGCAGTGATCACCGCGGAGCGCCAGCCAAGGATGCCGTCACCCAAAACTCTGTGCCGCTGCACACCCCAACGCGCACATCAACCCGGCGCCGGTCGACCGCGGGGCCACGCGGATGACTTGAACCAAGTCGAGTTCAAGTTCAACGTGTAGCTAGGCCCCGGGGTTACCCACGCAGAACTCGTTGCCTTCCGGGTCCTGCATGACGGTCCACACCAATCCCGGCGCTTCGTGGGTGGTGAGTTCGGTGGCGCCTAGGTCTTTGAGGCGTTCTATTAAAGTTTCGCGCTCCGCCCCGCCAACGTCGACGTGCATGCGGTTTTTCCCAGGTGTCGGTTCCTCAACGCGCTGAAATCCCAGCGCCGGGGTGGAATCAACCATCACGAAATCGCCGTAATCCGCGGCGATTTCGCAGCCGGTTGCGGCGGACCAAAACTTGGCGAGCTTTGAGGGATCGTGGCAGTCGAAGGTGATCTGGCGGATCGTGAAGTTGGGATCGCTCATGGTTTCCATGATGGGCGCGCGTCAGCGCGCCTGCAACAATGCGGGGTGTTTCTGGTGGGGGTATCAGACCAGTTCTCTCCGGCCATGTCAACCCCATACGTCATAATGGAGGCATGGCCGAGCTGGACCCCGAGTGGGCGATCAATGAGATAGACGCGTTCCTGCAAGTCACAGCGAAGGTAGTCCCCGACATGGGCCCGGGCATCGCCTACCTTGGAACCGTTATGAGTGGATCGCCGACTGAGGCTGCGGCACGCGCCCATGTCGTTGAAATGATCCTTGACCGAGTGCTTCCCGGGTGGAGACAAGGACGCCCGGTCCAGGACAAGGAGTATAGCTGGCTGAGGGGTCAAGCGGCCCGGGCCAAGACAGCGCTTGAACGTCGGTCTGAACTCGCTGAAAAGCTCGGAGAGAACACGCCAGACTTAGATGCAGCCAATCTGCATCCGTGGGCGTGGGAAAATGGCAAGGGTTACTGGAATCACGGGCACTACCATCAAGCCGTGATGCAGGCTGCCATCCGCGTCAATGCAGAGCCCCAAGCGAAACTGAACCGCCTAGACGTACCTGAAACAGCACTTTTCAACGAGGCGTTTTCACTCCATGATCCGAAGCGTAATGTGCCGCGCCTTCGGCTTATGGAAAATGATGGCAGTAAGACGTTTGAGAACCTGCATCGGGGCGCCCGCGCCTTTGCAGAGGGCTTGTACGCGGCTATCCGCAATCCCGGGATGCATGTTCCACACGACGGTGGTGAGGAGCAAGTCGCGTTGGAGCAGCTCGCGGCTTTCAGTCTATTGGCTCGCTGGGTTGATAAGGCTACCGTCCTGGAGGGGTGACAACATCGGTTTACGGGATAGAAGTCCGCTTGAGCGAAGGATGTGGGGAGCACGAACGCCTGTGATGGAGGTGCCGGGTGCTCAGTCAGCAAGGCCGTCCAGGACCATCGCCGTAGTTTTGTGCAAGGTTAACGCCAGCGACTGGGCTGGGTCCAAGAATGAATCTCGCACACGTTAAACTGCGCCGACACTCTGTGGAGTTCAAATTAAACGTGTAACGCGGGGCGTTGATGACGCTTCGCGTTATTAGGGGTAGGTTGAAGCGCGGTCCGTTCGTTCACCGACGCAGCCGACGCCGGATTCTCGGCGGCGATTCCGGCCCGAACCTCGGGGACATCCCCCCATCTTCGATAGCTTTAGTGAGCACGACCACGACCATCTGATCTGGTGCGCTGGTTTTCGTTCGGCTCTCGGTCTATTCCGCCACCTCATGCGCGGCCGCGAAACCGCGGTGAAGAATCTGCATCTAGTCGGTTACGGCAACTGGAACGGCGAGGGCTCGGCAATGCTGATGAGGGTGGGGTCCTTTATCAAACACACTGCCCAGGTAGTCACGGGCTGTGTCGATGAGACTCGGCAGCACTCCGAATGGATGTCCGCGGTATCAAGGCCGCTGAACTATTCAAGTTGCGGGACGAAAAGAGTCTCGCAGTGACGCTTGGTCCCTGAGCAAGTTCGATCCTTCCACGATCTGCGCTGGAGACGCCGAGCGCTCGGGGGCCCTTGACCGGCTGGGGCACGTGCCGGGTGGTGGCTCGCCCACAGCCCCCATGCCCACACGCACCGAGAAGGGACAGGTCACCGAGTACGATCCCGATTCCACGGAGACGGACCGTGAACTCGAATGACGTGCCTGGCCCAAGGTGTGTCCGCTCGGCGTGTGGTTTAACCCTTATGAGACTTGCCGGTCACAGCCTCAGCGCTTCGCTTGCGCAGCCCGCAGGCCGTTCAAGATCACGATCACTTCGGCGACCTCGTGAACCAGCACGACGGCAGCCAGGCCCAGCACGCCGCTGATCGCCAGTGGCATCAACACGATGATGATGGCCAGAGACAGCACGATGTTCTGGTTGATGATCCTGCTTCCTCGGCGGGCGTGCTGCAGCGCCTTCGGGATTAGCCGGAGGTCGTGGCCGGTGAAGGCGACGTCAGCGGACTCGATCGCGGCGTCAGAGCCGGTCGCTCCCATCGCTATGCCCACCGTCGCGCCCGCCAGTGCCGGCGCGTCATTGATGCCGTCGCCGATCATCGCCGTCGGCGTCTTGGAGGAGAAATCGGCGACGATGCTTGCCTTGTCCTCAGGGCGCAGCTCGGCGCGCACGTCGTCGATTCCGGCGATTCCAGCCAGCGCCCGGGCGGTGCGAGTATTGTCGCCGGTGAGCATGCTTACTTCCACGTCGTTGGCGTGCAGGGCCTGCACGGCTTCGGGCACCTCGGGCCGCAACTCGTCACGGACCCCGATCGCCCCGGCGAGAGCGTCATCGACGGTGACCAGGACGCAGGTCTGGCCCTCGGACTCCATGCGCTCAACGTCTGCTTTCAGTGGTCCGGCGTCGATCCATCGGGGGCTGCCCACCAGCACCCGTCGGCCTTCGACGGTGCCGCCGATGCCATGCCCAGCTTCCTCGCTGATGTCCGAGGCGGTGGGCGCTTCGGGCCCCGCTGCCGCGATCGCCGCAGCGAGGGGGTGTGTCGATTGCTGCTCAACTGCTGCCGCGAAGGAAAGCACCTGCGTCCGATCGAATCCGTCTGCCGGGACCACTCCGGTAACCTCAGGCTGGTTGCGGGTAAGGGTTCCGGTTTTGTCCACTGCCAGGTGACGGATACTGCCGAGTCGCTCGAACGCCGCGCCGGACTTGATGACCACTCCGAACTGGCTGGCCGCGCCGATCGCGGCCACGACCGTCAGCGGCACGGAGATTGCCAGCGCGCACGGCGACGCTGCGACCAGGACTACCAGCGCACGGGTGATCCACGTCTCAGGGTCGCCCAGCAGCGAGCCGATAACGCCGACCAGCACCGCCAGGATCATCACCCCGGGCACTAGGGGTTGGGCAATCCGGTCGGCGATCCGGGCGCGGTCGCCCTTTTCCGCCTGCGCTTGCTCGACTAGGTCCACGAGTGTGGTCAGCGAGTTGTCCGTCCCAGCTGCGGTCGTCTCGACCTCCAGCACCCCGGCGGAGTTGATCGCTCCCGCAGGCACTTCGTCGCCGGGCGCAACCTCCTCCGGAATGGATTCTCCGGTGATCGCTGAGGTGTCAAGGCTGGAGCGCCCGGATCGAATGATGCCGTCCGTGGCGATCCGCTCCCCGGGGCGCACGAGCATTAGCTCGCCAACCTCGAGGTCCTTCGCTGCGACCTCGGCCGCTGTGCCGTCGCGCAGCACCGTCGCGGTCTGCGGTACCAGCTTCAACAGTGCCCGCAGTCCGCCTTGAGCCCGGTCCATCGCCTTGTCTTCCAGTGCCTCGGCGATCGAGTACAGGAATGCTAGCGCCGCGGCCTCTCCGACGAATCCGAGGATCACCGCGCCGACCGCGCTGATCGTCATTAGCAAGCCAATGCCGAGCTTGCGCTTCGTGACAAGGTTCCGGATCGCTCCAGGCGCGAACGTGTAAGCGCCCAACAGCAGGCCAACCCAATACAGTACCGTCGCGGGCGTCTCCAAGTCGGACCAGTCCAGCGCCAGTCCTGTTATGAGGGCTACCCCGGAGAAGATCGGCAGCAGTAGCTCAGGGTCCTTCCACCATGGCCGATCGAGCTCGTCAATCTCCGTGACGGGTTCGTGTTCGCATCCACATGCTGAACTCATGCGTCCGTTCCTTTCTCGCCGCAGTCGGGCACCGAGCACTCAGTGTCGATGCAGGGGGCATTCTCGTCGACGGCCAGCGTCGCGTGGACCAGCGCTTCGAGCGCTGCCGCGAGGTGGGGATCGGCGATTTCGTAGCGGGTCTTGCGGCCCTCCGGCTCAGCGACGACAATGCCACAATCGCGCAGGCAGGACAGGTGGTTCGAGACGTTCGAGCGGGTCAGATCCAAGCTTTGCGCGAGCACGGCCGGGTAGCTCGGACCGTCTAGTAGGGTTAGCAGGATTCGGGAGCGCGTCGGATCAGCCATGGCCCGGCCGAGCCGGTTCATGACGTCGAGGCGCGAAGCAATAGTCAGCATGCGCTGAATTATACAGTATGCGATGAACTATTTAAAATGGGCTGAACTAACAGTCACGCGAAAGTCCTGCCACCTGCAAGAATTAGTCGATGGGATAGCCGATGACTGGTCCTTCGCGGTTCGGCTGCCAACCCAACGCGGGGGCGACGTGGGCGGCGAAGTTCTCCAGAATCTTCACGTGGATGTCCACACCCACCCCTGTGGGGATGGTGATGAACAGGGTGTCGGCGGACATGACGGCGGCGTAGGTGCGGCCAGCGACACCGACACCAGGTTCTCCATCAAGGGCTAGACACTCACGGACATTACGTACGGGTCAAACCACACGTAGCGAAGCTTTCTAATATCCAAATGACTATCTCTTTTCGCTAGTATCCGGGAATGATACTTCCTTGAAGTCGGCAGTGTTGTCTACCCCGCATACGAAGTACTGGAACTGCTGCTTGGAAACCACTTTGGTCTACGAAGCCATAGCCCTTCAAGCTACATCGCAGGAAAATTCCATTTCACGGTCGGTATAGGCCTTTTGCAGTTGGTTAATTCGAAATTCGTCCACCATCTCCTTAGCCACCCGCACGATTAACGCGGTGTTTCGCCATCTTCGCGCGACGAGAGCAGCTCCTTTAGGTGCTTATCTATGTCGTCGAGTTTTTTAATAACGGCCAAGGCAGCAATGACCATCGCGATAAGAATTAGCATCCACAGGCTCCTTTTCTCTGACGCTTCGATTCACTGGGGCAATCGCTTGCCAGGGTATTAAACCATGGCTCTTACCTAGACGTTAGGGAGACGGTGGGAACACGGGGACGTCGGCAAGCAAAAGCGCCGCGCCCCAAGGAAGGGAAACGCGGCGCTAGAGCAATCCGGTAGGAGGTTGCTTAGTGGTCAGCGCCCTGGATGGAGTGCTTGTGATCGCGGACTGCTTCGCCCTCAGCGTAGAGCGGCATATCGTGCTTAGCCTTGTACCACTCGGCGTAGTTTGGCTCCAGCGGGGTGCGGCCGGCGATGAGGTCGGCGGCCTTCTCGCCCACCATCATGGTTGGGGAGTAGATATTGCCGTTGGTCACGGATGGGAAGACGGAGGCATCCGCAATGTAGAGGCCCTCAACGCCCCATACACCCATGGTGTCCGGATTAACGACGGCCATCGGATCGGACTCCGCGCCCATCTTGGCGGTGCAGGATGGGTGCAGCGCGGTCTCGCCATCGTTGCGGACCCACTCCAGTATTTCCTCGTCGGTCTGGACATCCGGGCCCGGGCTGAACTCGCGGGCGCCTACCTCTTCCATAGCCTTGGTATCCAGCAGGGAGCGGGCAACGCGTACGGCCTCAACCCACTCGCGGCGGTCCTGGTCGGTCTTCAGGTAGTTGAAGAGGATGGACGGCTTGTCGTGGATATCGGCGCTCTTGATGTGAACGTGCCCCTTGGTATCGGAGAACATCGGGCCGACGTGCCACTGGAAGCCGTGCTTGACGTCCGCCTTCTGGCCGTCATAGCGCACAGCCATCGGCAGGAAGTGGAACATGAGGTTCGGGTAGTCCTCATTGTCATTGGAGCGCACAAAGCCGCCGCCCTCAAAGTGGGAGGTAGCAACCGGGCCCTTGTGGGTGAGCAGCCACTGCAGACCCATGAACGGCCAGCGCCACTTATCCAGGTAAGGCTGGGAAGAAGCAGTGGACTTGGTGGTCTCGTACTGAATGTAAACCTCGAGGTGGTCCTGCAGGTTCTCGCCCACACCTGGCAGGTGCTTGACGACGTCGATGCCGTGCTTCTCCAGAATCTCGCGGTCACCAATGCCGGAGATTTCCAGCAGCTGCGGGGTGTTAATGGCACCGGCGGACAGCACGATCTTCTCGGCATAGACGCGGTGAACGCCGCCCTGCCACTCGTACTCGACGCCGACGGCCTTCTGGCCCTCGAAGAGGATCTTGGTGGTAAATGCGCGGGTACGGATCTCGAGGTTCTCGCGATCCATATTGGGATAGAGGTAGGCACGGGCAGCGGACCAGCGCTTGCCGTTCTTAATATTGCGGTCGAACGGAGCGAAGCCTTCCTGGCGGTAACCATTGACGTCATTGGTCAGGTTGTAGCCGGCTTCCTGCACAGACTTGAACAGGGCCTGGAAGAGCTCGGAGGTAGCCGGACCGCGGGAGAGGTACAGCGGGCCATCGTGGCCACGGCGCGGGTCATTCGGCTCAGCTGCAGCGGCGGTTTCCATGCGGTTGAAGTACGGCAGGCAGTGGGCGAAGTCCCAGTTCTCCATGCCCGGGTTCTGGCCCCACTTCTCGTAGTCCATCGGGTTACCGCGCTGGTAGATCATGCCGTTGATGGAGGAAGATCCGCCAAGGACCTTGCCGCGAGCATGGTAGACACGGCGGCCGTTCATCTCTGGCTCTGGATCGGACTCATACATCCAGTCATAGTTCTTTGCGCCGATTGGGAAAGAGAAGCCGGATGGCATGTGAATGAACAGATCCCACAGGGAATCTGGGCGGCCAGCCTCAAGGACCAGCACGCGGGTGTTCTTGTCTTCGGTCAGGCGTGCGGCGATGACGGAGCCTGCGGAGCCACCGCCAACGACGACTACGTCGCTTACTTCATCGGTGACCTTTTTAGCGGAACGCTTCTTGGTCAGCTTGTCCATAAAACCCATAAATCCCCTTCTTTCTGTGAAATATTTCACACGTCAAGATTGCCCCACCGGAAGTGAAAATATTGTAATTTATACAAAAGTCTGTAATTATTCACATCGCCTTATGTGCGGGCACCGCCTCCAGAGTACACATCCCGCTAGAAGTTTGCCCATCTTAATGTATATTTACCTTGTCCGGATGGATTTCTCTGGAGATGAAATCCGCAGTCTTTGCGCATAGTTCGCCCGAATATGATTCATTTCACTCACCTATCTCTCCCTGCGATCTTGTGAGCATTTTGGGGCACTCGTGCGAAAGATTCGGCCCAAAACAACCAGCAATAGGAGAAGTAGATGGCTAACTTTGATCCTCACAATCCTGAGGAGTCTCTCACTTCACATAAAGACCCCCAAGAAGGGGGTAAAAACACCTCTCTCGCAACCCCCTCTGGAGAGCCCAAGAAGCGCAGTCCGCGCTACCAAGTCCGCGCCCTCGTCGGCAGCTACAAGGCCGAAACCGGCGATGCCGTAGGCGCAGATCAGGTCCCTGCTCCCAAGACAAACTGGCCGGTATTTATCATCTCTGGCGTCCTCATTATTGCCATGGCGCTCTATGCTGGGCTCGGCCGCGATTCCGCGGCAGAAACCCTCGCCAGTGTGACCGGCTGGATCGGCCACAACCTTGGCTGGTTCTATGTCCTCACCGCCACCATCGCCGTGGTCTTCGTGCTCTATATTGCCTTTTCCAATGCCGGCAATATCCGCCTTGGCCCGGACCACTCGCGGCCGAAATTCAATACCTTCTCCTGGGCGTCCATGCTCTTTGCCGCTGGCATCGGCGTGGACCTCATGTTCTTCGCCGTGGCCGAGCCGGTCACCATGTACATGCAGCCACCGGTCGGTGACGGCGAAACCATGGAGGCCGCCAAGGAAGCCGTGGTCTATGCCATGTTCCACTATGGCCTCACCGGCTGGGCGCTTTATGCACTTATGGGCATGGCCTTTGGCTACTTTGCCTACCGCCTGAACATGCCGCTGGCTATCCGCTCCGCGCTCTACCCGCTCATCGGCAAGCGCGTGCACGGCCCTATCGGCTCCGCGGTGGACATCGCCGCCATGCTGGGCACCGTCTTCGGTGTGACCGCTTCCCTGGGCATCGGCGTGGTGCAGCTTTCCTATGGCTTCCACCTCATCTTTGGAATTGAGCAGGGCCTTGGCCTGCAGTCCGCCCTCATCATTATTGCGGTGGCCATTGCCACGCTGTCGGCCGTATCCGGCGTCGATAAGGGCATTCGCTTCCTCTCCGAGCTCAACGTCTATTTGGCCATCGCACTGATGGTCTACGTCGTGGTCTTTGGCAAGACCGCCTACCTCTTCGATGCCATCGTGACCAATATCGGTGACTACGTCGCAAAGTTCCCATCTTGGACCATGGAGACCTTCGCCTTTGCCGAAGACCAAGCCAACGTAGATACCTGGATGCAGTCCTGGACCCTCTTCTTCTGGGCATGGTGGATCGCCTGGGCGACCTTCGTCGGCCTCTTCCTGGCCCGCATCTCCCGCGGCCGCACCCTGCGCCAGTTCATCTTCGGCACCCTGACCTTCCCGTTCCTATTCATCCTGATGTGGATGTCCTTCTTTGGTAACACTGCCTTGGACATGGTCCGCTCCGGTGACTACCCCGAATTCGCCGAGAACGCTATTAACGTGCCAGAACAAGGCTTCTACGACATGCTGCACGAGTTCCCAGGCTCTGGCATCGTCATCTTCCTGACCACCTTTATTGGCCTACTGCTGTACATCACCTCGGCCGACTCCGGCGCGCTGGTGATGTCCAACTTCACCTCTCGCATCACCGATAACCGCCAGGATGGAGCACGCTGGCTGCGCATCTTCTGGTCCGTAACCGTGGGTGCGCTGACCTTGGCACTGCTGCAGATCGATGGCATCGCCACCGTGCAGTCCGCGACCGTCGTGATGGGCCTGCCCTTCGCCTTCGTGGTCTACCTCATCATGTTCTCCCTGTGGAAGTCCCTGCGCCTTGAAAACGTGCAGCGCGAGGCCCGCACCACCGCAATGCATGGCGTGATTTCCTCCCGCACCGAGCGCGATCCTTCGGATTCCAACCTGTGGAAGAACCGCCTCGACCGCGCCAATACCTTCCCTTCCAAGAAGGAGATGGATACTTACCTGCGCGATACCGCCACCTACGCCTTGGAGCAGGTTGCTACCCACATGCGTACCCGCGGCTACGACGCCATCTTGCTCACCAGCGAGCTTCCCGACGTCGAATTGCCCCAGCTCGACCTAGAAGTAAAGCTGCACAATGAGCGCATGTTCCGCTACCAGCTCTTCCCAGTCGCGGCCGAGCGCCCCGATTTCAGCGCGGGCGAGGGCGACGAGTACTACCGCCTCGAGGTCTACGATATGACCGGTTCGCTGGGCTATGACGTCTACGGCTATTCCGAGAACCAAATCATCAATAACGTGCTGGATCTTTATGAGCGCCACTTGGCCTTCCTTTACATGCAGCAGACCCAGCCGGGTGACTCCGACGTCTCCGATGGCGCCGAGCCCGAGCGCACCTGGCGCGAAGATAGCTAAGCTGGCCACTACAACTACCTCTATGAGAGAAAGGTTGCTTTTCACTTGAGCACCCAGAACACTTTGTTCGACCCCACCCAGACCGAGCTGCTGAAGGGCGTGCATGCCGATGGCGCCCCGAAGTCCCTGTTCATCAACGGTAAGTGGGAAGCCGCCCAGAGCGGCGAAACCCGCACCATCATCTGCCCGGCCGATGGTTCCACCGTCGGTCTAGTCTCCGAGGCATCCGACGAGGACACCGAGCGCGCCATCAAGGTTGCCCGTGAAACCTTCGATAACGGCGAGTGGGCCAATACCCCGTCCGCCGAGCGCGGCAAGCTCGTTATCCGCGTTGCCGATTTCATCCGTGAACACAAGGAGCTTTTCGCTCAGGCCGAGTCCGCTGATACCGGCAAGCGCTATGAGGAGTCTTTGGGCGATATGGATGATATCGCCAACGCCTTCGAGTACTTCGGCACCCTGGCCCAGCACCAGGCCGGTCGCGTAGTCGACCCGCAGGATCCCAACCTGCGCTCCCGCATCGATGCCGAGCCCGTCGGTGTCTGCGGCCTGATTACCCCATGGAACTACCCGCTGCTGCAGGTCTCCTGGAAGGTCGGCCCGGCCCTGGCCGCCGGCAATACCTTCGTCCTCAAACAGGCGGAGCTCACCCCACACACCGCGATGCTGCTCATGGCCGCCCTCAAGGAGTGCGGCCTGCCGGACGGCGTAGGCAACCTCATCACCGGCGCTGGCGCTAACTGCGGCAACCCGCTCTCCCAGCACCCAGATGTAGACATGGTCTCCTTTACCGGTGGCCTGGTCACCGGCAAGATCATCGCCAAGAATGCGGCTGAGACCGTCAAGCGCACCGCGCTCGAGCTCGGCGGCAAGAACCCGAACGTCATCTTCGCCGATGCCGATTTCGACGTCGCTGTGGACAACGCCCTCAACGGTGCCTTCTTCCACTCCGGCCAGGTCTGCTCCGCAGGCTCCCGCATCGTCGTAGAAGAGTCCCTGCACGATAAGTTCGTCGATGCCCTGGTAGAGCGCGCCAAAAAGATCAAGATCGGCGGCCCGACCGATGACAAGGCCGAAACCGGCCCGCTCATCTCCGCTGAACACCGCGAGAAGGTCGCCGCCTACGTGGACAAGGCTCGCGAGCAGGGCGCCAAGATCCTCACCGGCGGCCGCGCCGCCACCAGCGAGGACACCAATGGCCAGCACGGCACCGGCACCACCGACTTGGGCGCTGGTGTCTACTACCTGCCGACCATCATTGATGGTGCTACCCGCGAGATGGTCTGTGTCCACGACGAGGCCTTCGGCCCGACCGTGACCATCGAGACCTTCACCACTGAGGAGGAGGCCATCGCCATCGCCAATGACACCGAATATGGTCTGGCAGGCGCCGTCTACACTTCCGACGCCGGCCGCGCCGAGCGCGTAGCCCGCGCCCTGCGCCATGGCACCATCTGGATCAACGACTTCCACCCGTACCTGCCGCAGGCAGAGTGGGGCGGCTTCAAGCAGTCCGGCAATGGCCGCGAGCTTGGCCCCACCGGTTTGGCCGAGTACCAGGAGCACAAGCACGTGTACCAGAACCTCTCCCCTGCCGCGTGGGATCAGTTCGGCCTGCAGTAACTAAACCGGCCACATAGCATTCAGCCCCCGCGCTCTTCGTGAGCAGCGGGGGCTGGATTTTTATATGAGGCCAACATGTGGCCACGTTATCGGTCTCGTTCGCCTAATGCGGGGCCAGAACGTGGCCGCTGTGCGAACTGATTATGCGGAAACGGCATCTTCCAGCTCGGCCAGCAAGGAATTGGTGCGTTCCACCTTGGCATCTACAGGGCGGAATTCGCCTTCGGTCCAGTCAGTAAAGAAGCCGAAGTCGAGCTGATTGCGCAGCTGCGGCATGGAGAAGTTCACCACGATGGTGCGCCATGCTTCCACACCGCGGATTGCGCCCGCTGGACCGTAACCGGCGAACGCAACCGGCTTGCCGGTCCACTCCCCGGCCAAGCAGTCGAAGGCATTCTTGAACGGACCCGGCACGGAGCGGTTGTACTCCGGGGTAACAAATACGAAACCATCGCAGGCATCCACTGCATCAGACCACGCCTGCACCTTTTCATCCGCATACTGCTTATTGGCGGTGGCAGGAATGACGTCAGTGGTTAGCAGTGGAACATCAAACTCCTTGAGGTCCAGCAGGATGTACTCCACCCTATCGTGGCGCCCCTGGGCAAGATCATAAATCCACTCACCCACTACCTTGCCGGCCGAGTTATCGCGGGTAGTGCCGATGATGATGCCGATACGAGACATAAGAGGACCTTCTTTCCTTCAAGCTTTATGTAACGTCCCTAGCTTACCGCCCGCGCAGATACTTGTCTGATGGTGATGTTGATACGTCCATCACTCAACCCGCACCCCTCCGGCAACGTGCCGTCATTAACGCGCACTACCCCGTGGTAGGCAAAGCGCTTTGGCCCGCCAAAGACCACCAAATCCCCAGAGCACAGCGTGATATCATCCCACGGCCGCGTGCGCGATTCGGTATGGCCCATGCGGAAAAGAGCCTCATCCCCAATGGATAGCGAAATCACCGGGGCAGGTGACTCCTCCGAATCATCCACATGCATGCCCATGGCCGAGCCCGGCGGATAGTAATTAACTAGCGCCATCTCCGGCACGAAGTTCTCCACCCACGGCTCTAGCTCAGGTGCTACCTCAGCCGCAGCGCGCAGCGCCCCCGGAGCAATCCGCCGCAGGCTCCCCGGCACCGGCGGAACCCGTGTACCGTCCATATTGTCCACATACCGATAGCTGGGATAATGCCAATACCTGCCCAAATGCAGCTGAAAAACGCTCATTTGCCCGCCGGATTTCAACCGCGGCCGCACCATCGCCATCGGCGTACCCGCATACTCGCGCGCAATGCCGCGCATCTCTTCTACCAAGGCCCTCTGCTTATCGACGCCCACCCATCCCGGCACATGCCCCACCCCCGGAGCCACACGCACACTCGGCCGCGGCAGCGAATCAAAAAGCATGACCTCACCCTAATCCCAGCACCCCAATAAATCGATCCAGAAATTTCCTTCAACAAGGGTAAGAATCGTTTCAAGACAAATCGGCCCCAACCCTGGACACTTCAAATAACGTGGGAATTTGTTGCCCTCCGCAGCTTTCCTTAAGCTTCAATGCTGGACGAAAAAGATGCGGATATCGCCTTGAAGATGAAGTTTGATTCCTTTTACCAATTTGTGGCGGCCTTTAATTTAGAAGCCAACATAAATGAAACAAGTGATAATGCGAATTATGAATCGGGAATAGCCAAGTTGGGAGCTAAAACCTGGCATGTTCGCACAGCACGCACCACGCCTTCTAAGCCGGGAGCCTTCGTAGCATTCTGGCAACGCGACCATGAAGGGGAATCCGTGCCTTTTGAAGATTCTTTCTGCGGCGACGGTCTCCTAGTCTTTGTGATTCAAGGAGATCACCGAGGTGTGTTTCAATTTAGCAATCAAGATTTACAACGTCTCGGTATTACCTCCGGAGCAACCCCAGGAAAGAGAGGATTTAGAGTATATCCGCCATGGAGTGAGGGGCTGAACTCCAACGCTTTAAAGACTCAAAAGCAGCAACAGGCATCGTTTACAGAATTTTGATTTGTGTGTACACAAGCAAATCGATCACAATCTGCACACCCAGTACGCAGAAGGGTGGTAAACGCTCAACTTACGCACTAACGCGGTTTTCGGCGGATCCACCCACCTATTAAAGCGCAAAGAAAGAGGACTGCTTCTGTCATTGCTGCGGCACATTGCTTATTCCGACTGCCGTCCTGCATTCTCTGCCCACACGCGCGCTCCCACAAAAGCGGTAGTCATAGCATTCATGAGGACGTCTGTTAAGCCCAGCAATTTTTTATGCATCCCAGAAACCCCGATGTTCCCGATCTCTGTCTTCACCTAGATGAAGCGCGTCGGCAATCATTACCCTTAAAGAGTGATTACGAACGAACTTCGAAATTTGCTAGCCAAAGCAACTACTCACGCACGGCGCTTTCAGGACGGAGGAAATCACACTGTAGCCGCAGCACTCCTCACCAAATCAGGAAAACACGTACTCGGTTTGAACGCGCACCACTTCCTCGGTGGTCCTTGCGGGGAAGTCTCGGCTTTAGCTAACCATGCTGCTAGTTATCCAGAGGACCCAATCCAAGCAGTAGTCGCCGTATACGGACCTACTGGTCAAGTTATTCCTCCCTACGGTAAATGCCGCCAGGTGCTTTTTGATGTTGATCCGTCCATTCGGTGCATCGTGCGCGGAAGCAATGGACTTGAAGCACCTACCGTAGAAGAACTCTTGCCATTCGCATTCAACTGGCGAGATATGGAACAAGAGCAGCGCATCTACATGTGGGAAGGCTACGAGGAATCAATTCGTAGCGGAGAAAAGCAACAGACAATTCGGGTAGATGATCCTTTCCATGAAGGAAATGCCCAAATAGTCTTCGAGAAAGAATCCGGAGAGGTCGTCACCATTCCTGCACAGGTCACGGCCGTTTCCTCTATCCAGCGAAGTAAATTGTCGGAAAAGCAAGCTCGAAATGACGGCTTTGGCTCTCTCGCCGAGCTTCAGAAAGCGCTAGATGCTCACTATCCCGGATTAGCTGCCGATGATGAAGTAGACGTCGTCGAGTTCAAACTGCGATAATCCATTCAGACCGAAAGGTGGAATAGCCCTCCTCCCCACGTGCAGAATTCACCTCATCGATAACGTCATTCTTGCGGGGTGAAGATTGCGGGAGCTACCGCTGGGGGTCTTCTATTTCCCTTATCCAGAAGTTCATCATCTCAACGATAGGATCCGAGGAGGAAAACACTTCGCTCGCTATTTCCCTAGGAGACCAAGTATCCGGAAGGTCTTGAAATCCTGCGCCGAGCTTTCCAAGTGTCACTGCTGAGGAGTTTTTGACTGCGCTAAGGATGGTAACGACATCGTCATACGTAGCATAAAACGAGTTTTTCCCATTCGCCCCAGTTGCATCAGCAATACAGATCCAGTCATTGAGTTCCGCCATATCGCTCAAAATATTATCGACGATTTTTCTTGAATCTGTTTCCATATGCTCACTCATTGTGCTTGGCCTTCTACTTACGCTCAACCTTAACTCTGAGAATTAGCAACCGCTTTGCCAATGTCGTCTACAAATTTTATCGAGCCAACAAAAGCGGCCTGTGAGTTTGTGATTTACCGGAACCTAAGTGATTTCCGCAGATACTTATTAAGCACCACTCACCCTCTACAATGACACCCATGAACGAACAGGTGCGGCAGGACTTGGAACGCTACGGCTCATGGGAGCGGATGACCAGTGGGGAGTGGTTCTTGCCGAGCATGCCGGAGGCGAAGGAAGAGCACCAGCGCACTTTCCGCTTGCTTAAGCAGCTCAACGAACTACAGAATACGGACCAAGAGCGTGCCAAAGGCATCCTGCGCGAGATACTGCCGGAAGAATCAGCGGTGCCGGGCCTGCACGTGCCGTTCAACTTGGAGTACGGCTGCAACCTAGTATGCGGCGAGCGCGTCTTCATTAACTTCGGCGCTACGATCTTGGCTCAGGCCCAGGTAACGCTCGGCAATGGTGTCATGGTGGGTCCCAATTGCTCCCTGATTACGGTGGGGCATCCGGTAAACGATCATGAGATGCGCGCCGGCGGCTGGGAGATAGCCAAGCCCATCACCATTGGTGATAATACGTGGCTCGGTGCTCATGTCACCGTGCTGCCGGGCATCACGATTGGAAAGAACTGCGTCTTAGGCGCGGGCACGCTTATTACCACCGATATCCCGGATAATTCGCTGGTCCTGGGATCACCCGGCCGCGTGGTGCGCAAACTGGAAGACAATGAGGAAGCCTGGGAGCGCCAGGATCTCAAAGGCCCTGTCGAGGGTTTTGGAGCCGCCAACTAAATGTTTGATCTCGCTCGCATCGGCGCGGGACTTCCCGTAGCCGAGACCATCGATTCGCTACCTAGCACCGGAAACGTCGTCATCCAGGCCCCGCCCGGCACGGGTAAGACCACACTCGTGCCTCCGGCGCTGGCCAATCATGCGACAGGACGTGGCAAGGTCATCGTCACCGCCCCGCGACGTGTGGCCGTGCGCGCGGCCGCGCAGCGCTTGAGCACACTTAACGGCACGCCGGACAAGGTCGGCTTCGCCATCCGGGGCGAGTCCAGCAAGGGCAGCGAGGTCGAGTTCGTCACGCCGGGCGTGCTGCTGCGCCGCCTGCTGAAGGATCCGGAACTCGAGGGCGTGGCCGCCGTTGCCATCGATGAGGTCCACGAGCGTCAGCTCGATACGGATTTGGTGCTAGGCATGTGCCTGGAGCTAGCCGAATTGCGTGAGGATTTTCGCGTCATCGCCATGTCTGCAACCGTGGATGCGCAGCGTTTTTCCCAGCTTATGGATGCGCCCGTCCACGTGACCGAGGCGGTCACCCATCCGCTCGACATCCAGTACGCCCCCATGCCGGGCAGGGCGGCGGGAACGAGGGAGTTTTACGGGGACGTCGCCAAGCAGGCAGCTCGCCAGCAGGAATCAACGCTGGTCTTTGTGCCCGGTGTGCGCGAGGTCAACCTCGTGTGCGATGCCTTAGCAGGCCATAATGTCTTCCCCCTGCATGGCAAGCAAACCACCGCGGAGCAAGACGCCGCGCTATATACCGAGGAACAGCGCATCGTCGTGGCTACCTCTATCGCGGAGTCCTCGCTGACCGTGCCGGGTGTGCGCGTAGTGGTAGATGCCGGGCTTTCCCGCGTTCCCCGACGCGATGCCCAACGCGGCATGTCCGGGTTGGTGACGGTTTCTACCTCAAAGTCGAGTGCCGATCAGCGCGCTGGTCGTGCCGGCCGTGCGGCACCAGGCACCGTGATTCGCTGCTATTCGCAGGACGATTACCAGCACTTTTCCCCACACACCACCCCGGAGATCCTCTCCGCGGACCTCACCCAGGCCGCGCTGTTTCTGGACTGCTGGGGCGCGGGCCCGGATTTCCCGCTGCTCGATCCGCCGCCGGCCCAGGCCCTCGCCTCCGCGCAGGCAACGCTCAAGCGCATTGGCGCGACGCAAGAACTCGCCCTCCTGCCCACCGATCCGCGCCTCGGCGCCTCCTTGCTCCGCCACGGCAGCCAAGCCGCGCCCATTATCGCCTCGCTTGCCGACGCCCCCTTAACCCCCGATCTCACCCGTCACCGCCCACCGCAGAGGGAGGTCAAGCGGCTTGCCCGTCTCGTAGAGGATCTCGGCCCGGCTGATCCCGGAGAGGTCGTAGCCACCGCCTTTCCCGAGCAGGTGGCCAAGTGCATGGGCGAGGATTATCTGCTGGCCAGCGGCACCCGCGCGCGCCTGCTCGATAACTCGGGCTTGGCCGGAGCGCCGTGGCTCGCCATCGCGGAGGTATCCCTATCCAATGCGGGCAATGCCATCATTCGCTTGGCCGCCCGCATCGAGGAATCGGCAGCCCTGGCGGCCATCGGCGTCACCGAGGAAACCCGCGCTTTCTTGCGCGATGGCCGCGTGCGCGGTGTGAAGGTCAAGGCCGCGGGCGCCATCACCCTTTCTGAGACCCCGGTTAAAGTCACGGGCCCCGCAGCCGAGGAGGCGCTTGCCGCCGGCATCCGTGAAGAAGGCCTAGGACTTTTTACCTTCAGCGAGAAGGCCCAAAGGTTAAAAGACCGCCTGCGCCACCTGCACTCCCACTTTGGCGATCCGTGGCCCGATGTCGATTCCGCGGATCCCGCCGAGTGGCTCGGGCCCGAATTACATCGCATCGCCGAGGGCACTCCCGCCGCCAAGCTAGACATGTACCCCGCGCTGCAACGCCTCCTTCCCTGGCCGGAAGCCACCCACCTGGACGAGCTCGCCCCTGAGCGCCTTCCGGTGCCCTCCGGCCGCGATGCCATAATCGACTGGTCCGGCGATCGCCCCGTGGTTCATATCAAGTTGCAAGAATGCTTCGGCCTAGCCGAATCCCCCGAATACTGCGGCCACCGCGTGCAATTCCACCTGCTCTCCCCCGCCGGCCGGCCGCTCGCGGTGACCGATGATCTCGCCAGCTTCTGGTCCGGACCTTATGCCGGCGTGCGCGCCGATATGCGCGGCCGCTACCCCAAGCACCCCTGGCCGGAGGACCCGTGGAATGCGATTGCTACCGCGCGCACCAAGAATCGGATGTAATTAACCCCATTGCTGCCAGCCCAGGTAGCAGCTCATGACCACCACCAGGGTAAGCAACGCGTAGCGGATGAATTTGGCACCGCCGCCAAGTACGGTACGAGCACCGAGAAGTGCGCCGGCGATATTGGCTACGCCGAGCACGATGCCGAGCGTCCACCACACGTGCCCGCCAATAATGAACACGATGAGCGCGCCGAAATTGGTAGCGGTATTGACCACCTTGGCCATGGCCGCAGAGGTCAAGAAGTTCTGCGCAAAAATAGAGGTAAAGGCCATGATCAAAAACATTCCGGTACCCGGACCGAAGATGCCATCATAAAAAGAAATGATGCCGGAGAGTAACAGGACCACGACGGTCCGCCAACCGCCACGGGTACCGGCCGAATCGCTACTGCCAAAATCTGGCTTGAAGGCAACGAAGATACCCACAGCCACCATGAGCACGATGATGATGGGCCGCATAACGTCTTTATCGAGGCTCGAGGCCACGCTGGCCCCCAACCCGGAGCAGACCAGTGCGATGAGGATGAACCGCGCCATTTCTGCCTTGTCCAGCTTCACCTTGCGCGCAAGGGTCACAGCAGCGGATCCGGTGCCAGTCACCGCAGCAAGCTTGCTAGTGCCCAAAGCGGCGGCCGGAGCAAGGCCCGGCAGGACCGCCAGCAGCATCGGGATCAGGATCAATCCGCCACCGCCGATGACCGCATCGACCCACCCCGCGGCCGCGGTACCAAAGAAGAGAATTACCCACTGCACCACATCGATTTCCATGCCCCCGATCATAAATCTTGAATGATGTAAGGTGATAACCCGCCTACCGGCCTCCCCATAGTGGAGTAAAAGAAGGCATTATACTTTTGTCGCAGCAGAACGAGGAGGCTCGCATGGCCGCACAGCAGGAAGGCGCCGGGCTAAGTGCCCACACCGTGGCACGGTGGTCCATTGTCGTTCCGGCATCGGTCGTATTGGGCTGGCTGTTTAGCATGTGGCACGTACCTGCGGCCTGGATCTTGGCAGCGATCCTCTCCTCCGGCGCCATGGCGCTTTGTACTGGGGAAGATCTGCGCGTGAATCGGAGTTTTTATAGCATGTCGCGTGGTTTTATCGGCATGATGGCTGCCATCCCGCTGACCGTTGTGCCGGTGAGCCAATTGCTTGGCTTCCTGCCTGCCGCCCTGACGATCTCCTTTGTCACACTGATGGTAGGCGTTATCGGTGGCCACCTCTTACACCGCGCACAGCCGCACGATGTCTCCTCCGAAACCGGCATTTTATCCATGCTGCCGGGCGGTGCGTCCCTCATGCCCGCGCTTGCCGACGAACTCGGGGCCGACTTCCGCTACGTCGCCCTCACCCAATACCTGCGCCTGTTAGTAGTCTCGGTATCGCTACCGGCCGTGGTCGCCTTATTGGACACGCCTGCCGGCGAAGGAGCGGATCTTTCGGTCGACGGCGAAACTACCTGGTGGATAGTTGCCCTAGTGATTGCCATTGCCTGCATAGGAGAAAAGGTAGGCAAGTTCCTCCATCTCCCCGCCGCCGCGGTACTCGGCCCCTTGCTGCTGACGGTTCTAGCCTCTTTCGTGTTGCCGGAGGGCCACACGCTCGAGCCGCTCTATGCTTTTAAGGTGATGGCCTTTTTGTCCATTGGTTGGGTCTGCGGCGGGGGGCTTTCGCTGCCGGCGCTCAAGGCCTTTGCCAAGCAATTGCCCGCCACGGTTCTTTTCATCGTGGTCATTATCGGCATCTGCGCCGCCACCGCTTGGCCGCTGACCAAGTGGCTGCACATCACCTACTTTGAGGCCTACCTGGCCACCAGCCCCGGCGCGCTAGAGACGGTGCTCGCACTCTCGGCCGAGGGCGGGGCTGGCCCCGCGGTCATCGCAGTCCAGCTCACCCGCCTCATCGCGGTACTGGTCGTAGCGGGCTACTTGCCACAGCTGCTACGCCTGGCCCAGCGACTGCTGCGCCGCTAGTTATCCAGAACGGCCTCGCGCAGCACGGACATCGGCACGGAACCAAGGGCGAGGGCCTCGGAGTGGAACTCGCGCGCACTCATCCCCTGCTTCTCGGCCGCGGCGCGGGTCTCCTGCCACAAGCGCTGGCCCAAAGCATAGGACGGCGCCTGGCCCGGCCAACCGAGGTAGCGGTTGACCTCAAAATTGAGGTTTGCATCATCCATAGCGGTGTTCTCACGCATGAAGGTCTTCACGTGCGCCTTGTCCCACATGCCGGACGTCGAGCAATCCGGCAACTGCTTGCCCAAGTGCAATCCGATGTCCACGACCACGCGGGCAGCTCGCAGGCGCTGCGCATCCAGCAGGCCCATGCGGAATCCCGGATCATCCATATAGCCCAGCTCGGCCATGAGCTGCTCGGCGTAGAGCGCCCAACCCTCGCCGTGGCCGGAATTCCACGTCACCGCGCGGCGCCACAGGTTGAGATCCTCCTGTACCAGCGCGGAACCTAGCTGCAGGTGGTGGCCTGGCACGCCCTCGTGGTGAACGGTGGTCAGCTCTTGCCAGGTGTGGAAGGTGTCTTGGCCTTCTGGCACGGACCACCACATGCGGCCCGGGCGGGAGAAGTCATCGCTCGGCGGGGTATAGAAGATGCCGCCGGTACCGGCCGGATCGATGCAGCACTCGATCTCTTCTACTTCTTCCGGAATATCAAATTCTTTGCCGTTGAGCTCTGTAATGACGCCATCGGCGGTAGATTGCATCCACTCCACCAAGGCATCGGTGCCGCGCAGGGTATAGCGCTCCTCGTGGTTGAGCTTGCGCATCGCCGCGCGTACCGAGCAATCGGAACCGTAGAGCTCGTGAGCTATCTTTTCCTGCTCCGCGCGCAGGGTGCGCACCTGATCAAGGCCCCATTCATAGGCCTCATCGAGGTTGACGGCATCGCCCACAAAAAGCTTGGAAAAACGCTCGTAGCGCTCGCGGCCCACTGCGTCCTTGTTAGGCGCCTGGGGCTGCAGGTCATTGGAGAGCCAATCGGAGAACTCGCCAAAGGCTTCCTTGGCCTGCTGCACCTCGGCGGAGTCGGCGTCGAGGCCGAGGGACTCGAGCATGGAATCGGCGTCGGCAAGCCGCTCGCACTGCACAATAACCTCAGAGATCTGGCGGTGCGGTGCCACCATGCCATGGGAGGCCGCCTCTTCCAGGGAGCTGCGGTAGCCGGCCAAAGAGTTCTTCACCTGGGATAGGCGGGAGCGAATGGCATCGCGGTCCTCCTCCGTATCCTGCGGCATTAGCAGCAGGGTATCGCGGATGGTCTGCACCGGTGAGGCGATATTATTCAGGCAGCGCACATCCTCGCTGTGGTGGTGCAGATCTAGATCGAGACAAAGGCGATCACGCAGGACGGCCGCGGTGACGTAGTCCACCTCATCAAAGTCATCCTCATCATCGGATTCATCGGTGGTGTCATCTAGGGCATCCAAGTCTGCGACCATCTCACGGGTGCGATCCGCGATGGCGGTGAAGTATTCCGGGGAGAAATCCTGCAATTCGCCCTCGAAGCCATCAATTCCCCACGCGGTGGCATCGGTGGGGGAAAGCTCGGCTAGGTCGTGAACGAAGTTATCGCACGAAGCGTCCAGTAGAGAGGGCTGGCGCTTAGCGGTCTGCTCAGAACTCATAACGAGGAAGTCTATCCCTAAGTATCAGCTATAGGCCACCCGGGGAGGATGAAGTTGCGAACTTGTTAGCTAATCGTTGTCCCACTTTGTACCGGGATAGCTCCAGTGGCTGAACTCATCCAGGATGTCCTGCGGTTTCTCTTTCATTACCAGCGCGTCTACAAAGCGCGGCAGAATGAAACCGGATTCAGCCATGGCGGCGTACATGGCGTAGAAGGGGCGCCAAAAGTCCGCGGTATTAACTAGGCCTACCGGGCCGCGGATGTGGCCCAGCTGCTGCAAGGTGAGTACCTCAGTAAGTTCTTCAAGGGTGCCGACTCCGCCGGGGAGGCAAATATAGGCATCGGCAAGCTGCTCCATGCGGGTCTTGCGCTCAGCCATGGAGCCCACGACCTCTAGGGTGGTCAGGCCGGGGTGGGAAATCTCTAGATCCACCAGTGACTGCGGCATCACGCCGGTGACGGTGCCGCCGGCGGCTAAGCAGGCTTGCGCCACCTCGCGCATCAAGCCGATATTGCCGCCGCCATACACCAAGTTCAGGCCGCGTCGGGCCAGTTCGGTGCCCAATTCCTGTGCCGCCTGAGTATAGGCCGGGGAGTTTCCTGTTGCTGAACCACAATAAACCGCTACTGACTGCATGCTCTCCAGCATAGATATCTGCGCCCCCACCACCACCTTTAGACTATTCGGTACATGAAACTTTTATCAGGTTAGACAAAGCAGTCTGGGATGCTTATACTCCTTTTTATGATCAAATCTGGCCCAGTGTTCACGCGGCCCCGCACGCCGGCCGCAAAGTGCCTCCATTTGGTGCGCCTGAACCCGATCATCACCCGGAGCGAGTTGGTGGAAGCCACCGGACTTTCCCAGCCCACCATCACGCGCGCTACCACTTCCCTACTCAACGCGGGCCTCATCCAGGAACGCACCGACCTCACCCAGTCCCGTGGGCGCGGTCGGCCAACTGTGCCGCTTGAGGCGGCCGATAATGACTGGGCGCTCGGCGGCATCTCCGTGGGCACCAAGCAGACCTACATCGGCCTCTATGACATCAAGGGCCGCACCTTAAGCGAAGAAGAGTTGGCCACGCCGGTAGCAAACCTCAGCGAGGATGACTTCCTCGAGCACATCATGGCCGGCATCAATCGCCTGATGACCAACCTGAACCACCGCTTGGTCTCCCTCGGCGTGACCACCTCCGGCACCGTGGATGACAACGGCTTGGTCACCGCAGAAAACCTCAACTGGCACGGCGTGGACATCGCCGAACGCCTGCGCTTCCAGTTCGGCGTACCCGTAGTAGTCTCCTCCGCGATCCCCGCTATTTTGGGTTCCGAAACCCAAGCGGCCGAGATTGGCACCAGCGAGCGAGTTCTGGTGCTCTTTGCGGATGATTCCATCGGCTCGGCACTCTCCATCGAGGACGAGGTCAGCCCCATTATTCCCGTACCGCAAACGCACTCTGAGCTCCTTGGCCACGGCGCTTCCGAGCGCCTGCTGGCCACCCGGCACATCCTCGAGGCAATACGGCAGGAGGGAGTGAAGGCTGCCTCGCTTACCGAGGCCGCCCAAATCGCCGAATCCAATCCCACCGTCCGCACCATTCTGGACGAGCGCGCCCGCCAATTGGGCACCATCACCGCGGAACTGGTCAAAGCCCACTCCCCGGCCACCGTGGTCATCGCCGGCGGCGCGTTTACCGACGACCCGAAGGCCCCCAAGCAATTCGCCGCCACCGTCCGCGCCTCCGCAGGCGATGAGTTGCAGCTGCGCATGATCCCCAGCCATAAGGAGATTGTCCGCGCGGTAGCCCGCACCGTGGCCACCGACCAGCTCCTGCGCCAACCGCTGGAGCTAGGCCGCTCACTCCAGTGTGCTTAGCACCTCACGTACCGAGTCGATGCCGCGAAAGAGGTGGGCATTGAGCCCGCAGTAGCTAGCGCCCTCCACGTAGTCGATGCGGTCATCAAAAAAATAGGTATCTTTCGGCTGCGCGGACAGCGCATCCACGGCTACGCGAGAGGCCTCTGGGTGCGGCTTTGCCAGCCCAATATCGCAGCTGAAGGTCACCGCCGCACAGTCCTCCAGCCAGGTATGCTTCTCGCGCACCTGCCCCGCCAGCGTGGTGGGAATATTGGACAAAATGCCTACACTATAGCCTTCCCCGATAAGCCCCTTGACCAAAGCGACCATCCCCTGGTCGGCCTCCAGCAAACCGCGGTTTTCACACGCTACCGCCTCCGCGACGGGTATCTCCCCCAACCCTGCGCGGGCCGCTACCTCATTCCAAAAGTGGCTATCACTAAAGATGCCGGCATCATAGTCCGGGCGATAAAACCCGTAGGCCTCCCACATCGCCTCGGCATCGGATGGCGCGAGGAGGCGCTCCAAGGCTGCATGACTTTCTGGGGTAGCCGGGCGCATGAGCACGCCATACATATCAAAAAGGAGTTTGGGCATAACGAGAGCCAGTTTATGCGCGTTTCGGCGCCTGGGTCAGCACGGCTACGATTCCCACACCGGCGCCGGCCACAAAAACGGGCAGCATCGCGGAGACCTGTTCCATAGACAAGGCGAAAATGCCGCCGATCGCACCGATGAGCAGCATGCCACCAAGGCTATACAGCGAGCGAGTAACCAAGCCGCGCTTTCCCGCGGCACCGTACACCAGCAGCGCGAGCCCGGCGAATGGACCGAGCATGAGCGCCGCAGTGGTCAGGAATACCCCCAAGGCCACGTGGGTGGACATAATCGCCGCTCCCACGATGAGAAAAAGCGCCAGGATCAAAAGCGTCATGGCACAGAAAGCCTTGCGTTGTGTTGACATAGAAGCAATCCTCCCACGGCACTGCAGTGCCGTGGGAGGATTGCTCTAAATCTTGATGGGTTTGTTATTCACCCAGGCGCGCTTAGGCAGCGCCACCTTCGGTGCGACCAGCCAAGCGCTCATCGATGCGTAGCAGGCCAGAGCCGTCATTTCCTACCAGCTTGATCTGATCCAGAATCTCAGAAACGGTAGCTTCTTCTTCCACCTGCTCGCTCAGGAACCAGTCAACGAGCTGGCGGGATTCCAGGTCCTGTGCGTCCAGCGCCGCGCGAGCGATGGTGCGGATTTCCTCGGAGACCTTCTGCTCGTGCTCCAGGGAAGCCTGGAAAGCATCCTGCGGGTTAGCGGCCTTCACCGAACCAACCGGAATGTCATTGAGCTCTACGCGATAACCGCGGGAGAGCAAATGGTCCGCAATCTTTTCGGCATGCACGCGCTCTTCAGCGGCCTGGCCCATGAACCAATCGCGCATGCCCGGGAAGGAGAGGTTGTCCATCTCAAAGGCCAACTGGGTATAGACCATGGAAGCGCCGTACTCGCTAATGACCTGGTTATTCAGGAGGGTTTGCAGTTTCTCGTCCATTGTAAAAACCTTTCTGTGCAGGAAAATCAATAAGTGCTAAGCACCACACTACCGAAGATTCTCCCGCAATCCAGCAAGGCCTACTTAAGTAAACTTGCACGTCATTATGCTTTTTTAGATTGGATAACCTAAGTTAGCCAAGACAAAGCTATCCATCGCACGCAGGCAAAGTTCCCCTAAGAACGCGAGGTCATCGCGGAAACTATACATTTACGCCGACGCGCGCCCGAGTCCAGTTCGGCGCTTCTCGCTTGAGCGCTCGCACCCTAGGCCAATAATGTGACTTTATTCACCCAAGCGCCCACTGAGGCGATCGAGGCGCTGCGCGCTCGCTCCTTCCAGGCCGCGGAACTCTACGTCGATGCCCCTCTCGGCGTATTTCTTCTGCACCGCATCCAGCGTCGCCACGGTAGAGGCATCCCATACCTCGGCCTCGGTCATATCCACCAGCACGCGCTGGGTGTCCAGCGTGTAGTCGAAGGCGTAGACCAAGTCATTGGAGGAGGCGAAGAACAGCTGGCCACGCACCGTATACTCGGCATCGCCTACTTGTTTTACCTCCACCAGATGCGCCACGCGGCGAGCAAAACCAATGGATGCTGTCACCACGCCGAGCACCACACCGACCGCCAAGTTATGCGTGGCCAGCGTGCCTACGACCGTCACCAGCATCACCAGCGTTTCTGATAGCGGCATGAGCTTAAGCGTGCGCGGGTGAACCGAGTGCCAATCCACCGTAGTTGCGGCCACGATGATCATCACCGCCACCAGGGCGGCCATCGGAATGCGGCCGACGGTCTCGCCCAGAAGAAGGCAAAGGATGAGGAGGAAGACGCCCGCGAGGAACGTCGACAAGCGCGTGCGCGCCTGGGATGCCTTCACGCCGATCATGGTCTGGCCAATCATGGCACACACGCCCATACCGCCAATGGCCGCGGCGAGGATATTGCCCACGCCCTGGCCAAAGGACTCGCGCGTTTTATCGGAGTGGGTATCCGTAATATCATCCACCAGCTTCGCCGTCAGCAACGACTCCATGAGCCCCACCAACGCCATGCCAAAGGCATAGGGCGCAATAAGCCGCACGGTATCCAGGTTCCACGGAATATCCGGCACGAAAAGCCCCGGCAGCGAGGTAGGCAGCTCGCCTTGGTCCGCCACATCGGGGACCTTCCACCCGGCCGCGACCGCAATAATGCTGACCACCACAATGGTAACGAGCGGGGCGGGAATCACCGTGGTCAGCCGCGGTAGTCCCAGCATGATGGCTAGGCCAATGGCCACTAGCACATAGACCATCCACGGCACATCGGTAAGGTGCGGCAGCTGCGTGGTAAACATCATGATTCCCAGGGCATTCACAAACCCCGTCATCACCGAGCGCGGAATAAAACGCATAAGCTTGGCGACGCCCACCGCGGCCAGCACCACCTGCATGATTCCCGCCAAGAGCACCGCGGCGACCACGTAGTCATGCCCATGTTCATGCGCGAGCGGAGAGACAACGAGCGCCACCGCGCCGGCCGCTGCGGAAATCATCGCCGGCCGGCCACCGGTAAAGGCAATGGACATTGCCATGACGACGGAAGAAAACAATCCCACCCGCGGGTCCAAGCCCGCAAGGATGGAAAAGCTTAAGACCTCCGGGATCAAAGCAAGCGCCACCGCGAGTCCGCCAAAGACTTCCTTGCGCAGACGAGCGGGCGAGGAAAATGCATAACGGAAACTGGCGATGACGCCGGTTGGGGCAGGCTGTTCTTTAATCACGCCTGCTCATCCTAGTGGACTTTAGGAGCCTTCCTTAAAGGAGCCATCTGCAGTGATAACTGGCAGCACGGACCAGGCGAAGTTGATCCACTGATCGGTCTTCTTCCACGAAAAGTCCGGTTCAAAGATGGTCTTCGGCTTGGTGTAAATGACGGCTGAGCGCACCTCGTCTGCGGTTTCCTTAAGTAGATTAACCACCAGATCCAGGGTCTTGCCGGAGTCCGCGACGTCATCTACGACCAGTACCTTCTTGCCCTTTAGCGAATCCGTGTCCAGCTGCGGGGACAAGATGATCGGCTCTTCCAGGGTCTGGCCGATATCGGTGTAGAACTCCACATTGATAGCGCCCATGGCCTTCACACCGATGGCATAACCGATAGCACCGGCTGGAATGAGGCCGCCGCGGGCGACGCCCACGATGAGGTCAGGGAACCAACCAGATTCCACAATCTGTTCCGACAGGTTACGGCTCGCCTCGCCGAAGACCTCCCAGGTGAGGTTTTCCCGGTCCGGGTGGATCCAATTTTCAGTCACGATTGTGTGGCTCCTTTTGCGTCATGGGATTTCTTTGTAGTTTAACGAGCATTGCCTGCCAAAGAAAAGGCACCTACCGGAATGGAACCTCGCCCAAAGTCCGGCGCAGCTTGCGAGTGCGCAGGCGCTCCGGATTTTCGGCTAGATGCTCCATCGCGCGCACCGCGCACATCACGTGAGCTTCCTTCGAGTTGGAGTAGAAGGCCTGCGCCTGGGCCGGCAGCTTCGGCACCGCATGCAATGGCAGGTCAGAGACCGAAAGGAGTGTGCCGTAGGGAACGCGGTAGCGATAGCCATTGGCCGCGAGCGTGCACGATTCCATATCGACAGCCACCGCGGTGGAGGTACGCAGCCACTCCCACAAATCCCGGTTAGTGCGCCACTCCCAATTGCGATCATCGGTGGAGAGCACCGTACCGGTTCGCATGAGCGAATTATCGTCGCCATATACCGCCTTCACCGCAGACTCAAGCATGCGCTGTACCTCCGGAATCGCCGGGATGGGAGAGGTCGCCGCAACCTTTTGGTCCAAGATGTGGTCATTGCGCTGGTAGGCATTGCCCAAAATCAAATCCCCGATGCGCATGCGCCCATCCATGCCAGCGCAGTGGCCAATCATGATCCAGGCTTCCGGCCGCAGTACCGCCAAGCAATCTGTGATCGTCTTGGCGTTGGAGGGCCCTACACCGATATTGATCATCGTGATGCCATCACCACCGGCAGTGATCAGGTCAAAGCGCGGCATTTGGAAGCGAGACGTCAAGGTCAGACCGTCCACATCGAGGTCCACCGCATCGTTGGGATGAATGGTCTCGCCATTGGGCAGCACCAAGGCGGTATAACGCGAGTCTTCCCTGGTCAACTCGCGCAAACCGAATTTCACAAACTCGGTGGTGTGCATCGCGTAGTTAGTAAACAAAATGTATTTTTGCACCGTATCGACCTCGATGCCGGTGTAATGCTCAATGCGCGCACACGCGATATCAAAGCGCTGGGCACCAAAATGAAAAAGCGGCTTTTCCGCACCGTGGAAGGCATCCCATTCGCCATCAATGATTGCATCATTGACCTCATCCAGCGTCGGACGCGGAATAGGCCCGCGTTCCTGCGGGGCTTTCCTTGTGTCCTTGATGTACTCCGGTGGAATGCGCTGGTCCGATTGACCGACGAAAATATCGCACGGATAGTTACCCGCCAGGCGAGTCAGCTGCTCGTGCAGGTAGTCCCGAATGATGTACGGCTTGGAGATTACCGCCGAGTACTTGCCGGCCTCGTTAACGTAGCCGAAGGGCTCGGAACGATCGATGGGCTGCCATTTGCGGATATCCACCGTGACCTTGGGATAAACCACGTAGCGATAGTCATCAAGGTTTCCTGATTCCAAAGTCTTGCGCGCAAGCTCGCAGGAATTCTCGTAAATCTCGATCAGGCGGTTTACCGCCTCATCAACGGAGTGGACATGCTGCAGATCGGTCATAAGCGCGAGTGTAGCGGGGACTTCGCAGCGCGGCAGCGGTCCGCGCATTTCATTATTCTTTTCCGCGGTAGCTTCAGTGATACCGATACTGACATGATTTACTGCGAGAAAATCAAAGGCCTAGGATCAGTCCTTTTAGCTGCTAAGAGTGTCAAAGCAAAGGTCTCAAAGGGAATGCGACGAAGAGCTCGACTATGTCAATTCGGGCATCGTCCCATCAATCCGAAGTATTCCTAATTCACATTGCCCCCACTATGAGAGCGAGAAGAGGCACTGGCCCCAATACTGCAGACGATTCCTACTAGGACTGCACCTAGTGCTCCTAACAGGATTCCCGTGGAGGAGGGCAACAGTAATCCACCCACTGCGGAGCCGACTGCCGAGCCAAGGTAGTTCGCAGATGCATTAGCAGCAACAGCAGTCGCCCCTTCATTAGGGTTTGCACTGAGCATCGAATGCTGCTGTGGCGCCATTGACGACCACCCCAAAAGCCCCCAAGCAAAAAGACACACCACTGCCACCACGTGGCACGAAGGGAAGAGCAGCAGTAGAGCGAAATCAGTCACGAGTAATGCAATGATAGTGACCGTTAGTTTGCGTGAACTATTAACCTTGTCAAGCACCCTCCCAATCCCAAAAGCACCCACTGCCCCGCCGATACCCCAGACCCACATGCCAGCAATGGTGTCTACCTGCACACGATCAAGCACTACAGGAATATAGGTGTACAACCCCAGCGAACCCACTCCAACAAAGAAAGTAACTAAGGTCGTCAGGAAGTTATCCACTCGGCCGATGACTCGGAGTCGCTGCCCCAACGAGGAGGAGGGCACAGCTGGTACCACACTCGCTTTGCGCAACGCTAGACCCGCTAACGCCACTATTCCAATGGCCGAGACCAAACCGATGGTAGCCCTCCAGCCTAGCTGTTTAGCTACCCCCAATCCCACCGGTACGCCCACGACAGTTCCCACCGCTAAGCCAGCCAGCACCATTGACAGTGCGCGCCCGCGATACTTTGCTGGGACAGACATCCCCGCTACGGCTGAGGACAGCGGCGAATAAATTCCCGCTGCTGCACCTGCGATTAAGCGCGACACGAGAAAAACGCTCACTGTAGGCGAAACTGCAGTCACGACATTCGCCAAAGAAAACACAGCAACAGCTCCAAGCAGACCACTCCGCGGATCTTTGCCTGCCCTACCCGAGAACAGCGGACCAGATATTGCGTACGCGCCGGTAAAGGCGGTAACGCCCAAGCCGATCACACTGCCACTTGTACCCAAGTCGTTTGCAATCTGTGATAGCAGCCCAGCGATAACATATGCGTCCAATCCGAGCGCTACACTGCCCAAAACTAACGGCCACAGCTGTTTAAGCATTCGAAATCACCATATCGAGCAAACCAGGGAACCGTTCGTCTAGATCGCCTCTGCGCAAAGAGATAACACAAGTTCGTCCCTGGCTTCTTGTCCACGTCACACCGGCTTCACGCAGCTGCCGAGTGTGGTAGGTCAGGGTAGATCGAGGCAGGTCATCAGCGAGCGTCAAACTATCGTGCTCCTGACCGTCTGCCAGGCGCCTAACCATCTCTAACCGGATGGGATCACTTACCGCAGCCAGAACACGGACGAATTCAAGGTCCTCGGTGGCCGGATGCTCATACTTTCGTGGGCTCATCACAACTCCAATCGTGCAAGAATTCCTGAACGATCGACCACAGTAAGCTACCCGAGAGATTCGTGCAAGATTTCTTGCACGAATGCAGGTGCGCAGATAAAGCCCCACCCAGACAGCGATAAATGAACACCGGAGTCTTGAGGAGCTCTATTTTTAGATACCAAGCTTTCAACCCCAGACGTCTCTAATTCATAACCTTCAACGTTGGCACAATAAATCGAGCCAAGTTTATGAAAGTAGAGAGCCCTATTCCTTCTTCTAACGGTGCGTACAACGTAGCTTGATTTAATAGACCCTTCTACCCAAAAATATGCTCGAAGGTTCTTTGGTCAGGAAAGCATGACAGACACCGTCACCCCTTCAGGGAAAAGCAACTAATCTGCAGCACCAGAAATGATTTAGAGAACGAACAATCGCTGGTGACCAGTTGAAATGTTTAGTTCTTACGCGCTTGCAGTTGGTTAAATGCGCAGGGCACACCGAAGCCCTCGACGCATAAGCGTTATGGATACCAACTCGCACCCCTCCACTGCACAGAATTGCCACTGCAAGAGTAGTTCCCTGCAGAAAATGGCGTCAGCTACTCCTAGACTTCTGGGGAGGTAACAAAGCGGTATCCCAACCCGGGTTCAGTAAGGAGATATTGGGGATCAGAGGGATCGGTTTCCAGTTTGCGGCGCAGCTGCGAGGTATAGATGCGCAGGTAGTGGCTTTGCCCTTCGAATCCCGGGCCCCAAATCTCTGCGAGGAGGTCTTCTTTGCGCACCAAACCGCCGTGGGCACGCAGCAGCGTCGTAAGCACGCCCCACTCAGTAGGGGTCAGGTGAAGGGGCTTTCCTGCCTTGGTGATGGAGTGTCGAGGGACGTCGATCAGCACATCGCCCGCCCGCACCATCGTGGCTTCCCGCTGGGCAGATGGCTGCTGCGGGCTGCCATGCCGCAAAGCCACGCGCACGCGGGCCAAGAGCTCTTCCATAGAAAAGGGTTTGGTCACATAATCATCAGCACCGCGATCTAGGGCCGAGGCACTAAATAGGGGATCGGACCGGGCCGTAAGAATCAGAACGGGAATTGCTGACCACCCTCGAATCCCATCGAGGACCTCCCGCCCATCCATATCCGGCAGACCCATATCCAAAATCACCACATCGGGCTGATGCTGGGAGACCACCTGCAGACCCTCCGCCCCGGTGCTGGCTGAATACACCTCATATCCACGCGCCTTGAAGTTAATGCTCAAGGTGGTGAGCAAACGCGGATCATCATCCACGATGACAATCGTGGCCTTCTTATCAGTAATGGCTTTTCTCCTCCCGCAGCGGGAAACTCAGGATAAAGGTCGCTCCTGGAGTGGCCTCTACGGTGATAGTACCGTCCATAGCCTCCACAAATCCGCGTACGACGGAGAGGCCTAAACCCACCCCGTTGTCATTGCTGGTATCGCCCAAGCGTTGAAAAGCTTGGAAAAGCTCCTGCTGCTTTTCTGGTGAAATTCCCGGCCCTTCATCGCTCACACTCAGCTCCACGCGCTCATCTGTAACCTGCGCATCAACGTTGACTGGTCCGCTCGGCGCATAGCGCAAAGCGTTATCGAATAGGTTCGCCAGCACGCGTTCCAGCAAAACGCTATCCGCGCAACAGGTGCGGCCACGGAGTCCAGAACCAATATGAATGCGACCAAGTTGGTCCTTGCTATGTCCAAAGGCACAGGAAGCAATAGCCCGATTGGCTACCTCGTATAACTCCACAGTATCCCGGCGTGCAGTTACCGCTCCTGCACTCAAACGCGAGTGATCCAATAGGTTGGTCACGAGCAGCGTGAGTTGATCGATGCTAGCCGCGGTTTCCGCCAGTAGTACTTCTTGATCCTCTGGGGTGAATTCGATTTCGGAATTCCGCAAAGAGGACACAGCCAGCTTGGCCGTTGCTAGGGGCGTGCGCAGATCGTGGCTCACGCTCGATAGCAGCGCACGACGCAATTCATCAGCGGCAGCAATGGCATCGGCACGTGCGGCTTCAGCCGAAAGCTTGTCGCGGCGCACTATGCCGGCTAAATAGCCTGCCACAACCGCCACCAAAGCACGGTCGCGGGCGGATAACGCTGGGCCTTCCATCACAATCTGGACCGTAGTGTCCTCGCTGGAGACCAACGTTTCTACCTCACGTTTATGAGTCTTTGCGGGGATATGCAGGTGTCTACTTTGCCGGGGCGAGGCCGCCGAAGCGTGCCAGGTAGAGAGTATGTCCCCGGAGGCGTCAAGAAGCACGGCCTTATGGCAGCCGAAGGTCTCTCCTACCTTGCGAAGCACTGCGTCGATGGGAGATACGTCCGCACGGCGGTTGAGGGCTGCGCGGGAAAAGACCGTCAAGAGCTCAGCATCGCGCGTGGCAATGGCCGCATTATGGTGCTCTATTTTGGTGCGCCGCACTTGTAGGCCCACGGCCAGGGCAATGGCTACCATGACCACGAGGATGACAGCGTTAGCCGGCTCAGCAATATCGAACGTGTACAGGGGCTCGGTAAAGAACCAATTGACCGCCAAGCCCGAGGCAAACGCAATAATTACCGCCGGCCACAGGCCAGCGAGCATGCTCACGAGGAGGATCAGCGCAAAGTAAAAAGCAGAACACGTGCCTGTTCCCAATGCCGAGCCGTCGATGCCTTGCAACAGTGCGGTCAAGGCGATGAAAGCGACAGCCGCGCCCACCCAAGACACCGCCCGGCGCGGAAGGGAATGCAATGGTCGCAGCAGTGGTGAAAGAGGCGAGGGTTTATCGGACGGAAGATTAACAATGTGACAATCGATCTTGCCTGAATCCCGCAACACGGCCTCAGCAACGGTGCCGCGCCAGTGCAGGCCTAAGCGACGCCGTGGTGAAACACCCAAGACCAGCTGGGTGGCGTTGACGCTGCGGGCAAAATTAAGCAGCGCTTCTGGCACCGAGTCACCGGTGACCTGATGCAAACGGGCACCCACGTCCTGAGCCAAGGATTGTAATTTGGCCAGTTGTTGAGCGGAACCTGCAACAGAAGATTCACCGGAAGAAAAGGAATCCCCAAAAATTACGTGGACCACATGTAGCTCGGCTGAGGATTTGGACGCGATGCGGCGCCCGCGGCGAATGAGCAGTTCTGCATGCGCGACGTTCTGAATGGCCACAACCACCCGTTCCCGCGCTTCCCAGGTATCAGTAATGTCTTGTTCAGAACGGTAGGACGCGAGAGCCTCATCAACCTGGTCCGCCAACCACAACAGGGCAAGCTCCCGCAGTGCAGTCAGATTGCCCACCCGAAAATAATTATTCAACGCTGGGGCAATGCGTGCTTCTTTATAGATTTGGCCATCACTCAAGCGGGTGCGCAAGAGCTGCGGGGATACATCCACCAACTCGATCTCATTCGCCGCACGCACCACCTCGTCTGGCACCGTCTCCTGCGGGGAAATACCGGTGATCTGCTTTATTACGTCATTGAGGCTTTCGAGGTGCTGGATGTTCAGGGTAGAAATCACATCGATTCCTGCGGCTAGGAGTTCCTCTACGTCCTCCCAGCGCTTAGCGTGTTCCTCACCGCGCGGATTGGAATGGGCAAATTCATCGACCAGAACGGTTTCCGGCTGGCGCGAGATGATGGCTGCAGTATCGAGTTCTCCGGTGGATAGCCCGGCAGCGTGGCGCCGCGGGATGGTCTCAAGGCCATCACACAGCGCCCGAGTGAATTCGCGCCCATGATCTTCCACGATGCCAATGACCACATCGCGGCCGGCCAGCACAAGGCCGTGCGCCTCGTTGAGCATTGCACAGGTCTTACCAGACCCAGGCGCCGCGCCGAGGTAGATCTTCAAAGCGCCACGCTTGGTGGGCGGAATCAAGCGGTGGATGCGCCACGCTTGAATAGTTCGTTAAGTATTTCACGTGGGGTTGCGCCGCCGAGGATTTGTCGGGGTGTTTCGTTGAGCTCATTTTGCACCCACGCGACAT
>NZ_JAVBIE010000005.1:0-160061 GCF_032821635.1 Corynebacterium nasorum
GGAGTTGACCTCTGTCGAGGTTGATAAGAATGGCAAGGAGACTCCGGATGCTACTTCGGAGAAGCCGAACCACATCGCTGAGCACAAGGACATCAACGATAAGGATCAGACTGTGACCTCTGAGGGTTCTGAGAAGACCCCGAAGATTTCCACTAATGCTGACTTCGCTGATGGTTCCCACGAGGTTGTTGCTGGTGCCAAGGTTGTTGATGAGGTTTCCTATGAGGGTCTGGTTCCGGGTAGGGAATACACCCTGAAGGCTGAGCTGATTAGCAAGGAGGACGGCGAGTCTGTTCTGGGTACCGGTGAGAAGACCTTCAAGCCGGAGGCTTCTAACGGCAAGGTTGAGGTTGAGATCACTGTTAATGATGATGTGACGGAGCCGGTTGAGGCTGCGGTTGCCTTTGAGGAGTTGACCTCTGTCGAGGTTGATAAGAATGGCAAGGAGACTCCGGATGCTACTTCGGAGAAGCCGAACCACATCGCTGAGCACAAGGACATCAACGATAAGGATCAGACTGTGACCTCTCACGAGGTCCACGATCAGGACACGCCAGGCGGTTCCTCCAAGGGCAAGATTCCGTGGTGGCTCATCCTGATTCCGGGCATCGGCTTGGGCAAGATCATCAAGGATCACTTCGACCACAAGGATCATGGCAACCACAACGGTGGCCACGGTGACAACACCGGTAACCATGATGGTGGCAACGGTAAGCACACCGACGGCCACAATGGCGGCAATGGTCACGAGGTCAAGGGCCAGGACGCTCCTAAGGGCGGCAACTCTGACAATGGACACGGCCACGGCATCGAGGTCCAGGGTCAGCAACCTGAAGAGACTGGTAACGCACTGCCATCCAACGCTGACCGCGTTGAGATTAAGTCCGTACCGTCCGGCGCAACCGAGCTTGAGCCGGGTATGCAGGATTACATCAAGTAATCCCTGAGCATCGGTGAGGCGGCCTGCGGGTCGCCCCACTGGGGCTGAGACTTAAACACCAAAAATCCCCTCCAGGGTGTGATTGCACACGCTGGAGGGGATTTGCATATAACCTGCACAGGGTAGACAAATCGAGGAAGTGAAGGAAGCTAGCTATGGGAAAGCACAGGGAGCCAGAGCAGCCGGAGGAAAACGGCGCTTCGCAGTATCCGGCGAGTGGGGAAGAAGGGGGCGTCGGCAAGCGGGGCATGGGCCGTGGCAAGCTGATCGCTATTATCGCGGCCATCATTGTTGTGGCGTTGATCTTGTTGCAGGTAGTGCTGTATTTGGCGCGCGATGATGAGGATGAGGCTGGCTCGGCGCCGGAGACGGTGGCCAGCGAGAGCGCACCGGAGGAATCTGGACCGAAGTCTGATGCTTTCGTGGATGATTCGGGCCAGCAGGAGCACGAGTACGAAGCCGCGCCTGGTGAGTTCAAGGGCTTTGAGGGAATGTCCGTAGGGATTGATGGCGAGTACGCGGCCGTGGATCCCGTACAGGTCACGGACCAGGGCGTGCTGCTTCCGCCACACGACGTCACCCGCGTGGGTTGGTATTCCGCCTCCGCAGTACCGGGTGAGCCGGGCAATGTGGGCTCGAGTGTGATTACCGGCCACATTAACTACCAGGGCCAGGGCACTGGTTATGCGGAGAAGTTCACCAAGCTGAAGAAGGACCAGGAATTTACCGTGGTCATCGACGGCCAAGAGCGCACTTTCCGCGTGACCGAAGCGCCGTATCGTCTGCCCAAGGGTTCCGGATTCCCGGATGTGGTCAACGATAAGGAAGGCGAGAATCGCCTGGTTCTTATTACCTGCGGCGGCCAGTTTGTTGGCGGCGCGCTGGGTTATGAGGACAACATCATTACCGTGGCGGAGCCGGTAGGCGAGCCAGAGCAGCCCGCCGAGCAACCGGCCGGGGAGGCGCCGGCTGAGGCTCCTGCAGCCTAGGCGGAAATGTTTCAGGTGCCCTGTGGAATTGCCCACAGGGCACCTTTGCTTATCCGGCTTACCTGGCATGTAGGTGGTGGGGTTGGGGCCTAAATATGAAATAATTTAGGGCAGTAAACGCCGCTGCCTGCGGCTTAGAAGGAGCATTTTCATGGATAATCCAGGCGAGATCGCCGGTCATATTGGCACGCCGCTGACCAGCAATGCCACCAAGGTATTGCTGCTGGGCTCGGGCGAGCTGGGCAAGCAGCTGGCCATGTCCTTCCAGAACCTGGGCTTGGAGGTCCACGCGGTGGACTCGTATGCGGGCGCGCCGGCGCACCAGGTGGCGCAGTATAGCTACGTCGCCGATATTAAGGACACCGGGCGCATCCTGCAGCTGGCACAGGAGATTCAGCCGCACTTTGTGGTTCCAGAGGTAGAAACCGTTGCGGTAGAAGCCCTGGAGGAGATGGAAGCGCATAGCGACGCCATCGTGGTGCCTTCCGCTCGTGCCTGCGCCATGACGCAAGATCGCCAGTGCGTGCGCGAGGTGGCGGAGAATATCGGGCTGCCGGTTTCGGCATACCGCTTTGCCAGCTCTGTGGAGGAGCTGGAAGAAGCAGTCGGGGAGCTGGGCTTTCCGTGCATTATTAAGCCGGATGTGTCCACCTCCGGTAAGGGCCACATGATTGCCCGCGAGGAGGACGATGTACGGGTGGCCTGGGAGACCGTGCGGCGGGTGTCCTCGGACTCGCAGCGTGTAGTGGCCGAGCGCTTCGTAGATTTTGACTTGGAAGTCACCCTATTGGCCATCCGGTCCATCGACCCGGCCACGGGCAAGTTGGCCACGTGGTTTAGCGAGCCCATTGGTCACCGCCATGAGCGCGGTGACCTCGTGGAGGAGTGGCAGCCGACCGGCATGAGCGAGATTGCGCTGGAAAATGCCCGCTCGGTGGCCGCGCGCATCTCCAATGAGCTGGGCGGGCGCGGCGTGTACTGCGTGGAGCTCTTCGTTGCGGGCGATGACGTGTACTTTTCCTCCGTGTCCCCCCGTCCCGCGGATACGGCGATGCTGACCTGCTATACCCAGCGCTTTTCCGAGTTTGACCTGCATGCGCGCGCGATTTTGGGCTTCCCCATTGACGCCACCCTGGTCACCCCGGGTGCCAGCGTGGTCATCCACGCGGACGAGGAGCCGAATGAGGTGGCCTATACCGGCGTCGCCGCGGCCCTCAGCTATGCGGAGACGGACGTGAAGCTCTTTGGCAAGCCGGGGGCCTACAAGGGCCGCCGCATGGGTTTGGTCTCTTCTACTGCAGAAAATGTGGAAGAAGCGCGCGACCGCGCAGCACTAGCGGCACACAAGATCGAGGTGACCTCCACGCCGGGCCTGCTGGCGCAAGACGGCGCCCGCGGCATCGATCCAGAAACCGAGAATGTTCCCGATATTGAGGTCGTGGAGTACGAGGGCGGCGTGGAGCTCGACCCGAAGCTCGCCTCCGGCGTGGCCGACGCCGACTAGTAGCCGGCTAGCTGGCTATGCGGCTAGCCGGCGGGGCGCAGCATCGGCTGGTGGGGGACTCCCTCGTCGTCGAATGGCTCTCCAGTCGGCGTGAAGCCGAAGGAAGCGTAATAGTCCACTAGGCCGGCCTGCGCCTCCAGATAGAGCGGCTGGCCTGGGCGCATGCGCTCGCCAAGGTCTATGGCCGCCTGGAGTAGCTCGCGGCCGAGCCCCGTGCCGCGTGCGGCCGGCGTGAGCGCGAAGCGGCCGATTTGTGCGCCGGTGGTCGGGGCGTTGGTAGGCGTGGCGTCGGAAAGCGCGGCGTCGTCGGCAGGCGCAGCCGGAAAGACGCGGGCCGTGCCGAGCAGCTCGTGGGTTTCCGCGTCCCAGGCCAGTAGGTGCACGGTCTGGGGGTCGGCGTCGGTTGAGTCAATCTCGGCGTACGGGCTGCGCTGCTCGTGCACAAAGACGTCTACCCGCAGCTTGTAGAGCTGGTGGACGTCCAAGGCTGCCAGTTGGCCCAAGGGCGCGGCGGAAATGAAATGCGGCAAGGTCTAGGCCTGCGGACCGGCGTGCTTGACCATTTCGTCCCACTCGACGATCTTGATGCGCTCGCGGCCGTGCGGTTCACCGGCGGCGCGCTCAGCGGCATCCAGGCGGTGCCAGCCTTCCCAGGTGGTCACGGCGATATCGCGGGAGGCCAGGAAGTCTAGGATGTCCTGCGGGTCGCGCTTGGTGGCAGGCTCCAAGTCGCCGGCCTTGTAATCGGCGATGAGCATGGTTGTGGTGTCCTTGGCATCGGACTTGGTATTGCCAATCAGGCCCACCGGGCCGCGCTTAATCCAACCGGTGGTGTAGAGGCCGGGCAGCTTTTCGCCGTCGACATTGGCCAGCACATGGCCGCCGTCGTTTGGCATGGTGGCCTTGGTCTCGTCGAAAGGCACGCCATCGACGGACTGAGGGTAGTAGCCCACGGCGCGGTAGACTGCCTGGACCGGCCACTCGGTGTACTTGCCGGTACCGGTTACGGTGCCATCACCGTTGAGCTCAGTGCGCTCGGTCTTGATCGCGGTAACGTGCCCGTCCTCACCCAGCACCTCTACCGGGGACTCAAAGAAGTGGATGTAGAGCTTGTGCGGGGCATCGCCCGGCTCGCGCATGGCGTAGGACTCCAGCGTCTGGCACACCAGGTCTGTGGATTTGGCGGCGCGGCGTGCCTCCTCAGAGGCGGCGTCATACTCGATGTCCTCGGGGTTGACAATGACCTCGATGGTCGGGGACTCGTCTAGCTCCTTGAGCTCCTTCGGCGTGTACTTGGCCTGTGCCGGGCCGCGGCGGCCGAAGACGTGGACCTCCTTGGCACGGTTTTTCTTGAGTGCTGCGTAGACGTTATCCGGGATCTCGGTAACAAGCAGCTCGTCGGCGGTCTTGGCCAGGATACGGGAGACGTCGAGGGAGACATTGCCCACACCAACTACGGCGACAGATTCTGCAGAGAGATCCCAATCGCGTTCGAAATTGGGGTTGCCGTCATAAAAGCCCACGAATTCGCCGGCGCCATGGTTGCCCTTGAGGTCCTCGCCCGGGATGCCCATGCGCTTATCGGCGGTAGCACCGGTGGCGAAGATGATGGCGTCGTAATATTCGCGCATCTCCTCGACGGTGATGTCCTTGCCCACCTCAATATTGCCCAGGAAGCGGATCTCTTCCTTTTCCATAACGTTGTGCAGGGACTGCACGATGCCCTTAATACGCGGGTGATCCGGTGCCACGCCGTAGCGGATCAAACCGAACGGCGTCGGCATCTTTTCAAAAAGATCGATCTGCACATCGAGGTCGGATTTCACTAGAAGGTCAGAGGCGTAAATGCCTGCCGGGCCGGAGCCGACCACGGCGACGCGCGCTGGGTTAGTCATGTGCTTAGGGTGTCCTTTCTTTCGTTGTGCTGCATATTCTACGCGGTCACTATGCGATAAAAACCACAGCATTACTAACCCCAGTTTAGGGCGGTCACGATGGGGCATAGGAGGGGGTAAATCGCGTACAGTGGAATAGTCACCGCGTGTTAATAACTGTGATGGCTGACATGAAGTTATGACACGCGTTAATTGTGTTCAAGTGACCGTGACTGAAAGGTAAATTGCATGTCTGCATCTCATTCCGCAGTTATTAGCGCTATCGGCCGTGGCTTCGATGGCCTCGATGTGCCCGCCTTGGCTAAAGACCTAGGCGCGGAGCTCATCCGCCTCGAAGACTTCGATGCCACCGTCGCCGCCGTACTTGCTGAGGCTCCCGCCGCTGAGAACATCGTGGCGCAGGGCACCGGCGATATCGCCTTCGATGCCGAAGTAGCTGCCGCCCTTGGCCTGCCGCTGGCCATCATTTCCGGCGCCCCGCAACGCACCGGCGAGCTGGCACAGCACAATGCGGAATCCTTGGGTGCCACCGTTGCTGGCATCTTCACCGACCTGGAAGCGGTTCCGGGCGCACTTGCTGCGCTTGGCGACGTCTCCCCGGTCATGTCCGCAGACCTCTTCCAGAAGCAGCTTATTGATCAGGCCCGCGCCGCCGGTTCGCACATCGTTCTGCCAGAGGGCGACGATGACCGCATCCTCGAAGCCGCTCATGTGCTGCTGCGCGATAAGGTTGCCAAGCTGACCATTCTGGGCAATGAGGCCGATATCAAGGCCCGCGCCGAAGAGCTCAAGCTCGACCTGGCTGGTGCCGAGATCATCAACCACCTCGAGTCCCCGCTGGCAGAGGAGTTCGCCGCCGACTTTGCCGAGCTGCGCAAGAAGAAGGGTGTCACCCTCGAGCAGGCGCGCGAGACGATGCAGGATATCTCCTACTTCGCCACCATGATGGTCCACAAGGGCTTGGCCGATGGCATGGTCTCCGGCGCTGCTCACACCACCGCCCACACCATCAAGCCTTCCTTCCAGATCATCAAGACCAAGCCGAATGCTTCCGTCGTCTCCTCCATCTTCCTGATGGTCATGCGCGGCCGCCTGTGGGCCTTTGGTGACTGCGCCGTCAACCCGAACCCCACCGCCGAGCAGCTGGGTGAGATCGCGATTGTCTCCGCACAGACCGCTTCCCAGTTCGGCATCGACCCGCGCGTGGCCATGCTGTCCTACTCCTCCGGTACTTCCGGTTCCGGCCCGGACGTCGAGCGCGCCGTGGCCGCCGTAGAGGCCGCCAAGAAGCTGGATTCCTCCGTCAAGGTGGATGGTCCGCTGCAGTTCGATGCCGCCTGCGATCCAGGCGTTGCTGCGAAGAAGATGCCGAATTCTGAGGTTGCCGGACAGGCAAATGTTTTCGTCTTCCCGGACTTGGAGGCCGGCAATATTGGCTACAAGACGGCACAGCGCACCGGCGGCGCGCTCGCCGTGGGCCCGATTCTGCAGGGCCTGAACAAGCCGGTTAACGATTTGTCGCGTGGTGCGACCGTTCCGGACATCATCAACACCGTTGCAATCACCGCTATTCAGGCTGGAGAGAAATAAATGTCATACGTTCTGGTCCTTAACTCAGGTTCTTCCTCCGTTAAATTCCAGCTGGTCGATCCCGAATCCGGCGCCACGGATACCCCGTTGGTTTCTGGTTTGGTCGAGCAGGTTGGCGAGCCCCTCGGCGCTGTCACCGTGAAGACCGGTGGCGAGAAGTACAAGGAAGAGCTGGAAATTCCTACTCACTCCTTCGGCCTTGAGCGCGCTTTTGCCATCATGAGTGAGCACAACGTGGGCCCGACCGACGTGGATGTCATCGCCGTTGGCCACCGTGTCGTCCACGGCGGACGCCTCTTCTCCGAGCCGCAGCTCATCGTGGACCAGATCGAGTCCATGATTGAGGACCTCATCCCGCTGGCTCCACTGCACAACCCGGCTAACTTGGACGGCATCCGCGTGGCTCGCAAGATGCTGCCGGATATCCCGCACGTTGCCGTCTTCGATACCGCCTTCTTCAACACCCTGCCGCCGGCAGCCGCGCTGTATGCCATCAATAATGAGGTGGCATCCAAGTACGATATTCGCCGCTACGGCTTCCACGGCACCTCCCACGAGTTCGTCTCTCAGCAGGTTCCAGGCCTGCTGGGCCGCGATCCGATGCACACCCACCAGATCACCCTTCACCTGGGCAACGGTGCCTCCGCTGCAGCCATCCGCAACGGCCGCGCCATTGATACCTCGATGGGCCTGACCCCGCTGGCCGGTTTGGCCATGGGTACCCGTTCTGGCGATATTGACCCAGGCATCATTTTCCACCTTGTCCGCCAAGCGGGCATGAGCGTGGATGAGATTGACAACCTGCTCAATAAGCAGTCCGGTGTCAAGGGCATCTCTGGTGTCAATGACTTCCGTACGCTGCGCGAGCGCATCGACAACGAGGACCAGGACGCGTGGCTGGCCTACAATATCTACATCCACCAGCTGCGCCGCTTCATCGGTTCCTACATGATTTCCCTGGGCCGCGTTGACGCCATCACCTTTACCGCCGGTGTGGGTGAAAACGATACCGAGGTGCGCCAGGACTCCCTGTACAACCTGGATATGTACGGCATCCACTTTGATAAGGAGCGCAACTTGGTCCGCTCCGATCAGCCGCGCATGATTTCCACTGAGGATTCCCCGGTTAAGGTCTTTGTCGTTCCGACCAATGAGGAGCTGGCTATCGCGCAGAAGTCTGCCGAAATCGCCGCTATGGCGCGTGAGGCTGGGCTTTACAAATAGAAAGGTTCCTCCCCGGCCAGCGAAAGCGGCCGAGCAGTGAACAAGGGGGCGTGCGGTAAAGAAGACCGCACGCCCCTTCTTTTGTTTTCTGCGCTGTGCGAGTAGATGAAAGAACGCAAGCTAGAAGGTGGTCACGGGGCGGACCTGGTTGGCAAGGTCCACGAGGGCGTAGCGGTGGCGGCTAAACGGTGCCTGGCGGGCGAGGGCGCGAAGGGTCTCGGACAGGCCGGTGCGCAGGCCGCGTTGGGTGAAGGCGTACTCGAAAAGATCGTTGGGGGAGGCAGCATGGGAAAGATCGGCGTTGCGCAGGAAGTTAAGGCCGGCGGAGATGACGGCGATCTTGATCTGGAGGAAGCGCGGCTCGTTGGTGGGGACCTCTTCGAGGCGTCGGGCAGCGCGGCGGATGCGGGACTCGGAGAGATCGTGGACGATGAGCTGAAGGATCGTCGTCAAGCGGGCCATGCGGTAGTGACGCGAGGCATTAGGAACCTTGTCTAGTACGGTGACGGCGACCTCCACCTCTCCCTCGGAGCGCAGCTGGCGGGCGAGGCCAAAAGAGGAAGACACGGTCGTGGGGTTGGTGGACCACACGATGCCGTAGAGGCGCATGGAGTTAAACCGCAGGGCAGCGGGGTCTTGAGTGACGTGGTTCCAGATTTCTGGCTGGCCCTCAAAGGCGGAGTTGGGGAGATCGGCCAAGGTGGAATGCATATTGGAACAGGCCCGGGCCACCCTGGGATCAATGAGCGAGATTTCGCTGTAGTCCAGTTGCTGCAGGATGAGCTCGTTGATGGCGGCGATGGCGAGTTTGGGTGCCGCCTCGCCCGGAAGGAGATCGAGGACGGCGGAGAAGTATTTCTGGGCGTCGCGGTAGTCATCTAGGAGCAGTTCCGTGATGCCGGCATACCACTGGAAGCGCCAGTCCCGGCCGAGGCGGTCTTCGATGGAGCTGAGCCACTGCCGCGCCTGGCCGGTATAGCCCAGGTCGATCATGGAGCGCACCACGCCGAGTGGGATTTCGGCCGAGTGCTCGTACTCGGGGGTCTGCATGGCCTGGCGGAGGGTTTCGAGGGCTTCTTGTGGCTCCGCGTAGGAAGCACCCTGCAGCAGGCCGGCGCCCACATCGTCGCGGTCTAGCAGCGGGGTGGGCAGGGCGGAGACTACCTCGGGGGCGGTGATCTGGACGGTGCGATCGATGCCGTCAATAAGCTGGTCGGTGCGAAAGACCAAGTGCTTGGTGCCAAAGGTGGTACGTTGCGGCGAAAAGAGCGAGTGCTGGGAAGGATATTGCAGGCCGTCGCGGATGGCAATGACCTCGCGCAGCACGCCGTAGAGCTGGGTGCGCAGCTCCTTGATGGAGGTAAAGCGGCGCTCCGGATCCGGGTCCGTGGCGCGCTGTAGCAGGCGGTATAAGGACAAGAAACGGCGCAGTTCCGGCTCCTCGGTGGGGGTGGGGATACCTGGCAGATAAACGCCGTCTTCGGTAGGAAGCTTGAGGCACAGCGAGGCTAAGGTACGGCCGATGGTGTAGATATCGCTGGCGATGGAAGGCCCCTCGGTGGCGACTTCCGGGGCCTGATAACCCTTGGTGCCGTAGATATAGCCAAAGGCGCCGATGCCGGAGACCGCGCCCAAGTCAATGAGTTTGACCTGGTCCTCGGTGACGATGATGTTATCGGGCTTTAAGTCGTTATAGACCACCCCGCGCGAATGCAGGTACTCCAGCGCGGGCAGGACTTCCAGGATATAAGCGATTGCGATATCGACCGGCAGTAGCTTGTCCGTCTGCTTTTTCCGCCTGTTTTTAAGCGACGGCCCGCCGACGTACTCCATGACAATAAAGCCGCCGGGTACCCGGGGGTCATCGATGAAGTTGAAAATCTTGACGATGCCCGGGTGGGTAATATCCGCGAGGAACTCGCGTTCTGCCACCGCAGCGGCGGTTTCATCGGCCGATTTTTGGGCCTGCATACCTTTGAGGACCACCACTCTTCCAGAAACAAAGTGGTCATTGGCCAGGTAAATCCAGCCCATGCCGCCATGGGCGATGACGCCCAAGATTTCATATTGGCCGGCCACCATGTCACCAGGCTGTAACTGCGGTGGCGGGATCTTTTTACCGGAGGATGCCTCGTGTGGGTCGATCAGGGCGTCGGTCGGCTCGGAGGGGGTGATAAACGGCAGCCGCACCATGCCATCGGCCACGCGGCGCTCGGTGCGGTGGGTGCCACGGCGCTCGCGGAAGGTATCGAGTGCGCGGCGGCGCGAGCGCTGCGAGGAGTCCTCCTGGGCCTGCTGGGCGCGCTGCTGTTCGCGCTTAGCCCGGATATTGTCTAGGTCCGCCAAGAGGCTAGAGATATGGTCCGGGTCGATGGAACCATCGCCATCCTCGTCATCGTCTGCGAAGGGATCGAAGGCTACCGCGGAGGTGCCGGTATCACCGTCTGCTTCATCCTCGTCAGCGAAGGGATCAAAGGCCACCGCCGCGGTTGCTTCCTCGTCTTCGTCCGCAAACGGGTCAAAAGCTACGGCTGCGGTGGCGGGGCCGTCGTCCGAGGGGGCATCGCCTAGCGCATCCGGCTCCTGCGCGGAATTGGTGGCATTGGTGGGCTGGCGGAAGGCACGCTGGGTATCAAGGTTTTCCGGCTCGATGTATTCGAGCTCATCATCGCTAAAGTTCGGGTTATGGCTCATGGTTTAGCCTCCTCCTCGATATACTTTCCGGCCGGCAGCGTGGGCTCTTCTAAGTAGGCACCGAGCCACTCCTCAAAAAGGGAAGACCACGTGCCATCGCGGCGTATGCGCTCTAGCGTGGAATTTATTTGGCGCAGCAGTGGGCGGGTGTCATGCTGCTTGCTGGGCAGGCGCACGGCCACGCCGTAGTTTTCGGTTTCCAGTGGTTCGCCCACGATAGAGGTATAGGAATCCTGGGCGGCCATGCCGGAGAGCAGGGCATCATCGACGACGATGCCATCGGCCTGGTTGAGCTGCAGTGCCATGAGGCAATCGCCCCAGGAACGGGTGACCAAGATATCGGCTTTGGGGGCGTGCTCGCGGATGGTATCGAGTGCGGTGGATTCGCCCACACCGCACAGCGTCTTCCCAGCGGTGTCCTTGATGGATTTGATGCCAGATTTGCTGAGCACCAGCATGCGGGTTTGGGTACGCATATAGGGGATGGAAAAGGCCACCTCCCGCTCTCGCTCCGGGCTAATGGTCATCGTGCGCACAATCATGTCCACCGCGCCGGAATTAAGGGCATCGACTCGGTTGGAGGATTCCACGAAGCGGAAGTCCACCTTATTGGGATCACCAAAAATATCGCGGGCAACCTCGCGGGCGATATCTACCTCGAAGCCGCGTACTTCACCCGAGGCGGCGTCGCGGTAACTCAGCAAGTTATTGGAACGGTCCACACCCACGATGAGCCGGCCGCGCTTGACGATGTCCGGCACCCGTTCTTTCGCTTTCTTGTCATCTGGGCGGTAGCTGCCTTTAATGTCTTCACCAGAGGCGCGGTGCGCGGGGGTGGTTCCTGCCTTTTCAATCTTTGCCCCATCTGGCAGCGGCGGGCCCGGCTTTGCGTCAAGGGCCTGCTCGGCGGGCGCCTCCAGTGGCGGGGTAGAGCGGACATCGCAGGAAGCCAGAGGCAGCGCGGCGCAGACGCAGGCAAGCGAAGCGAGGACGAGGCGTGGGCGGCGCATTAGAGGTACTCCTGCAATCGGGGACGGATGCCCAGCCACACGGCGATAATGGCGCATAAGGTCAGCAAGAATACGGCCGAGGACACCGCGGTCATGGCGGTCAGGCCGCGTTCCAGGTAGCTGCGCATAGCGACGCGCGCCTGACTAATGAGATCGGAGAGCTCCGCGTCGAGCTCGTCATAGGAACGCGCCGTGGTCATCTCACCGTCCTTGGGCTCGGTGGCCGTGGCCTGGTAGATGGCTTCATCATAGTCGCCGTCTTTCAGCGCGCCCATGAGCTTATCGTGGGTGCCACGCCACTGCTCGGCGGCCGCCCGGGCGCTGTGGATGAGTTCGGGGTCGGTGACCTCCACGTCCTCATCATTGAGGGCATCCTCATAATCCTGCAAGGCCATTTCGATGGAGTTAATCGAGCTGGAAAAGCGCACCATCGTATCCTCCTCGGAGGAACGCAGCACCAGCGCCAGGGTTTCAGAGGTGCGCGCCTGCTGCGCCTCAATACGCGAAGCCGTCAGCGAATCCCATGGGCGCGAGGCTGTCTCAAAGCCCTGGTGGCCGGTGGACCAGGTAGCGAGGTTGGATAGTGCTACCCAAGAAATGGCCAGGAAGAGCAGCACGCTGGCCGTCAAAAAGCCACGATTAAAACGCCGGCGGGTCTGGCGCCACAGCCACCACTGGGCCACAACGAGGAAAAAGAGCGCGGCAAAGAGGCCGGAGAGCGGCACCCACTGCGGCGAGGTGAGCTTTTGTTGTTGCTGATTCACCTTGGCGGTGGTCAGCTGGAATAGCTCGGAGGCAGCCGGCAGGATATGCTCGCGCATGAGCGCCGAGGCATTGGACATATAGGAATTGGCCACCGCATTGCCCGCCCGGTGATTAGAACGGGCCTTTTCCACCATCGCGGTATAGACGGGCAGCTCGCGCTGGATAAAGGTCACCAGCTCGCGCACACGGCCATCTTCCTGTGTGGTACCCAGCACGGATTCGGTGGCTGCCACCGAAGCGGCATCAATAGCTTCGTTATAGCTATCGCGATTTTGCTCTGATTCCACACCGGCCTGTACGAAGCCGGTGGTGGCCACGGTATCGGCCACCGAAAGCGAACTATAAAGGTGGTGCGCCGCATTCGACATCGGTTCGGTAGTGCTTAGCAGCTCGTCCAAATCGGAGTGGCGGGCGGCGGAAGATTGGGACATCGATAAGCCGGCAGCGCCCAGGGCCACGGTGAGGATGAGCGTGACCGTAAAAAGCTTGCCCGGGGTGGTGGAGGCAAAGTAGTAAAAGCGGCGCATCAGGCGCGCCGGGCCTGCGAACCATTGCATGGCGCGGCTGCTGAGCCCGCTGAAGGCCGGGCCGGTGGGCGCGGTGACCTCATCGAGCCAGTGATCGCTCGGGTGAGCGTGCTCGTTGTGCACGCCTTCTGCCCGGACTGCCTGCTCGGTCATTAACTCAGAATAGCGTCCGCAGTGTGCTGGGCGCCACCATATACCCGCGTGTGTGGCTAGGATAGGCAGCATGCATAATCCTCACAGTGGAGACGGCTGGGCGGCAGGTCCTGGCGGCATTCGGGTCTGGGGAAAATTCGGTGCCGCTGGCCTCTTTCTTGTTGCCGGGCGCAAGGTGCTTCTCCAACACCGTGCCGCGTGGACCAATCACGGCGATACATGGGGGATTCCGGGTGGCGCCCGTGATTTTACGGAGACGCCGACCCAGGCCGCGTTGCGCGAAACTCAGGAAGAATGCGCGATTGCGCCCCACGATGTGGAGGTACTCGATGCGCAAGTCACGGCCGGGCCTTATCCCGCAGCGGGGGATCTACCGGGGGAGTGGACCTATACCACCGTGCTCGCGCGCACGCGCACCGGTGTTCCGCTTCCTACTACAGCTAATGAAGAGTCCTATGAGCTGCGTTGGGTGCCTTTCGACGAGGTAGAGACCCTCCCATTATTGGCTGCCTTCCGCCGTTCCTTTCCCACCCTGCGGGAGAGTATGGAGGCATTGAACAGGTAAAGTTGCCAGATTTATGGCACTCTAGTGCCATGATCGAAGTAGAAGGACTGACTAAACAATATAAGTCTGTCCGCGCCGTTGATGATCTCACCTTTCAGGTAAAACCCGGCATGGTCACCGGGTTCCTAGGCCCCAATGGCGCGGGCAAATCCACCACCATGCGCATGATCCTCGGCTTGGATGCTCCTACGGCCGGCAAGGCGCGCATTAACGGCAAGCACTACCACGAGCTCAAGCAGCCCCTGCGTGAGGTGGGTGCCTTGCTCGATGCCAAGGCAGTGCACCGCAACCGCAGCGCCGCTAATCACCTGAAATGGATCGCACAGTCCAATGGCATTTCTACTTCCCGCGTTGACGAGGTCTTGGGGCTGGTAGGGCTTTCCGACGTCGCCGGTAAGAAAGTCGGCGGCTTCTCCCTCGGCATGGGCCAGCGCTTGGGCCTCGCCGGCGCACTGCTCGGTGACCCGGGCATCCTCATTTTGGACGAGCCGGTCAACGGCCTTGACCCGGAGGGCATTCGCTGGGTGCGCCAGCTGGTACGTGCCCTAGCCAAAGAGGGCCGCACCATTTTGATTTCTTCCCACCTGCTGTCGGAGATGTCCCAAACCGCAGATCACCTCGTGGTCATTGGTAAGGGCCGCTTGGTAGCGGACCAGCCCACCTATGACTTTGTGAAGGACCACTCGGAGTCCTCCGTGTTGGTGCGCTCCGATCATCTCGATGCCTTTGGCTCTGCTCTGCGCGCCGAGGGAATCTCCTTTACCGAGTCCACTGACGAGGAAGGCCGCCCCCGCTTGGTGATTGCCAACCAGACCACGGATTTCGTGGGCCAGCTGGCGTACTCCACCGGTGTGCCGCTTAATGAGCTAAGCCTCAAGAGCGCCTCCCTAGAGGATGCTTTCATGGAGCTTACTGGCGACGCCGTCCAGTACCACGGCTCCACCGGCGCCCCCACCCCCGGAACCGCTGGCGCCGCCACTCCGTTCGCTCGACCCACCCAGCAGGAGGTTTAATTCGCCATGCTGAATACCTTGAAGTCCGAATGGACCAAGCTGCACACCACCCGCTCCTTCTGGTGGACTACCTTCATCTTCCTCTTCTTTGTCTGGGGTTGGGCCATCTTGAATGCTCGCCTTACCCAACCGGCGGAAACCCCCGAGGATGTAGAGTTGGGCATGGGGATTATTACCCCAGATGGCGCAGTGACTTTCCTTTTTTCCCTTGGCCTGCCTGTACTCATGATCCAAGCCATCATGATTGTCACCACTGAGTACCGCTTTGGTACGCAGACCATCACTTTCATGGCCACCCCACGCCGCTGGTCGGTCGCTGTGGTCAAGTTGCTCATGTACGCGGTTATCGCCGCAGCATTGACCTTTGTGGCCGTGGTGGGTGCCTACCTACTCACCGAGTTTTTTGCTCACGATGAGGTAGCCGCGCAATTCCAGCCTTGGGACGATGAGATGGGGCAGAAGCAGCTGTGGAAGTATCCTCTAGCCGCCGCGCTGCTCGTCCTTTTCTCCCAAGGTCTCGGACTGTTATTGCGCTCGACGGCTGGTTCCGTGGCCATTGGTCTCATCCTCTTCCTCGGCGTGGATAATCTTGTGGCTGGCCTTCCCAAGTTTGGTAGCAAGCTGGTCAACTTTATGCCGTTCAAGTCTTTCCAGTCTTGGCTGTGGGAGATAGATCCGGTTGATGCTCCCTGGAAAGATAACTGGGTATTTTGCCTGGTATTTATTGCCTGGTCTCTCCTTTTGTGGGTCCTCGGCGTCATCGTCCTGCAAAAGCGCGACGTCTAAACACCTCTAACGCTTAAGCCCCCATTGCTTAGGCGCTTCACCGCCTCGGCCGGCAGCTCATTCGCTGCCCGCCGGGGCGGTGTCTTGTTTCCGGACCGTTTTCGCTGCAGCCGCGGTGGTCCGTGTTCGCTCTACTGCAGCGCGGAGGTAAGTCGCATGACATTATCCACGTAGCGGCGGATAAAGCCGCGCTCATTCCATTCCTCCAAAGTTAGCTCGTGACACACGGCGCGGTAATTGGCTACGAGTTGGTTGAACTGGTCAATGAGGTCTCCCTTGGCCACCAGCATGGTGGACTCATAGTTCAGACCAAAGGAACGCGGGTCCATATTGGAGGAGCCGAACATACACAGCGGATCGCGGCCGGGATCGTCCGGGTCGGTAATAATGAACTTGGAGTGAAGCACAAAGGGATAGGGGAATTGGTAGATGTGTACGCCTGCCTCTAGCAGGGCCTGGTAGTAGGAGGACTGGGCATGGTTGACCATAAACTGGTCCGCCTTTGCCGATACATAAAGCTCCACATCCACGCCGCGGTAGCAAGCGGTGGTCACGGCCTCCAGCAAGGATTCGTCCGGGACAAAGTAGGGCGAGCACAAAACTAGCCGGTCCTTGGCGTGGTGAACCAGGGAGTTGAACATTCGCAGGTTTGGCTCAGTGGTATAACCAGGTCCGGAGGGGATGATTTGGAGGTGATTGGCGTCGGCAGTCTGGGCGTCGTCATAAGGCAGCTCATCGAGGGGAAGGTTCTCGTCTGCCTCTAGGTACCAATCCACGGCGAAGACCGCGGACATGGAAGTCACAATCGGCCCGGAGAGCTCTACCATGTAGTCGATCCAGTAGCGGTCTTTGGTTTTGTACTGGCGCTTAATCATATTCAGCGAGCCGATAAAGCCCACCTTGCCATCGATGATCACCAGCTTGCGGTGGTTGCGCAGGTCCGGACGCCGGAAACGGCCCTGGTGTATCTGAATGGGCAGCATGAGATGCCAGTCCACGCCTATCTCTGTCAGCTGCTTGCCCAGCTTGAAATAGCCCTTGTACTTAAAACTGCCGATCTGATCCAGCAGTAGCCGCACCTTCACGCCGCGGGCGGTAGCCCTGCGCAGTGACTCGAAGAAGACGTCCGTGACCTCGTCCCAGGACTGGATGTAGATCTCGATGGACACGTACTTCTTGGCGCGGTCAATGGCGGCGGCGATAGCGCGAATGGACTCGTCATAATCCGCGTGCAGACCCAGGTTGTGGCCCACCAACGCTGGGAATCCGGTCAGCTCGCGGTTGAGCCGGATGACCGACTCAGTTTCTGCCGAAAGTATGCCCTGTGGGTGGTCAGGGGTGTGGGCCGTGACGTTTTCAATCTTCTCATTTGCTTGCTGCTGGATGCGGTGGCGGCGCCGGTTGATATACGGCGAGCCCATAAGCAAAAACAGCGGCAGACCGATAAACGGCAGCACCAAAATAGCCAGCAGCCACGCGGTGGAACTGGACGGGCGGCGGCCTTCGGGCACGAAGCCAACGGCAATAATCTTGATGCCGTAATCCAGGATTAGGAATAAAAGCTGCCAGAAGCTGAGATCAAGCGACCAAGACATTTATCGCACGGAATCGAAATCGGGCAGATCGAAATCTGCGAGAAGCGGGCAGTGATCGGAAGTTTTATCGCCGGCGCGCTCAACCAAGTCTACCTGTGCGCCCGTTACGTGCTGGGCAAGTGGGGCGGAGGCCAACTGGAAATCGATGCGCATGCCTTCGTTCTTTTGGAAGCGCATGCTCTTGTAATCGAAGTAGGTATAGCGCTGGTCCTCCGTGAACCGGCGGGTGACCTCCTCGAGCCCGGACTCTTCCAGCATCTGGAATGCGGCGCGCTCTGGCTCGGTGACATGCGTCTTGCCGCGGAAGGCTTCGATGTCCCATACGTCTTCATCGCGCGGAGCAATATTGAAATCACCGGTCAAGAGAAGTTTAGACTGCGCATTATTTTCCGCATAGTGCGCCAGGTGATAGAGAAAGTCCAGCTTGTAGTCATAGTGGCGGTCCGTGATCTCGCGGCCGTTGGGCACGTAGAGGGACCACATTTCTACGCCACGGATGCGGGCCCCTAGCGCTCGTGCTTCACGGTCTTGTGGCCTATCTGGATCTTTGGCAAAGCCGGGTTGTCCCGGGAAACCTACAAAGACCTCCTCGGGCGCGTCTGTGGACACGATGGCCACGCCGTTCCACTGGTTGAGCCCGTGGCACGTGACGTGCAGACCCGCTTCCTCGAAGGGCTCGCGTGGAAACTTATCGTCTTTTACCTTAGTTTCCTGCAGGCACAAAACGTCGATATCGTGCTTGGAGATAAGGTCCAGCGCCCGCTGTGTGCGGGTACGAACGGAGTTAATATTCCACGTGGCGATGCGCATGCCACATACAGTACCTGCCCGCTGCAGCGAGGTCAGTGGGCAGTCCCATAAGGCTCACCACCCAGCCCGAAAGGGTGCTGCGCGGGGCCTAGCCCCGCAGGCGGGCGTAGACGCGGCGGTGTTGCTCGATGAAGCCGAGCTTCTCAGCCAGCCGCACTCCTGCGGTATTGGAAGCCGGAACGGTGAGGTAGGCATGCTCCGCGCCATTATCGCGGCCCCAGCGCAGCAGGTGCTGGCCTAGCAGGGTGCCGAATCCGCGGCGGCGGGAGTTCGCAGCTACCTCCACATTAGAAAGGCCCAGCCACGCGGTGCCATCGCCGGATTTGCTAATGGCACCGCGGGCAATGGCGACGGTTACGCCTTCGAGCGCTAGGCGGCCAAAGCCAAGTGTGCCCTCGATGGGGGCGCTCAGGTGCTTCAGTGCCTGAGGCGAAAGGGTTCCGCTGCGGGAGTGATACATCTCCAGCCACTGGTCATCGGGATGGTCTTCGACATGGAAGGTGGGGGAAGCAGAGGGGGCTTCGGCAAGCGCGGGCAGATCGCGCAAGACCATAGCGAGCGTTTCTGGTTCGGTTTCCCACGCGGCGTCGGCAAGCAGGCGCTCGGCGGGTTTGCCAATGCGCTCTGGAACCAATAGGCGCACCGGCAGGTCGTGGCGAGTGAAGAAGTCCTTAATCTCTTCCATCGGCACCGGGGTAAAGCCGGCCGAAGGGCCCAAAGGCACGGCCGAATTGGAGCTGCCGGTAGCGCCGTCGCCGGCGCGCAGGAGCCAGGAACCATCGCTTGTCCAGGCGTGTTCCCCGCCGGGGAAAGCCGCGGCCGCTGCAACCTCCACGGCGCGGATATCGGAATTGCGGACCATGCGCGGGGAGAGCCTCTTGATAATCTTCAGCTGTTCCGGCGGGATCTCTACCGCATCCAGGTCAGAGGGGAAACCACCGACCTCCTGCGGGCGGATAACCAGCGGATTGAGGCTCAGTACGTGCCCGATGACGTCGCTATGTACGCCGCCGAAATCGCGCCGGGCCACCACGCGCTCGCCCACCTGGACGGCATCGGAGCGGAAGATACGTGACATTAGTCGTCGTGGCCGAAGGGATCGGCGTCCTCGCCCGGTACCCAGGAATAACCCGGCTCGGTCCACCCATTGCGTTTGATGGCCTTTTTGGCCTGGCGCTTATAGCGGCCGATGAGGGTATCGGTGTACAGGAAGCCATCGAGGTGGCCGGTCTCGTGCTGCAGGCAGCGGGCGAAGAAGCCATAGCCTTCGACGGAGATGTCGTTGCCGTTTTCGTCCTTGCCGGTCACGCGTGCCCAGTCGGCGCGGCCGGTGGGAAAGCCCTCGCCTGGAACGGAGAGGCAGCCTTCGTCATCGGAGCCGTCGTCAGCCGGCATGGTCTCCGGAATTTCAGAGGTCTCCAACACGGGGTTAATAACGCAGCCCTTGCGCATGCCTGCCTTTTCGGACGGCAGCTCGGTGCCATTGGGTCCGTCCGTATCAGGGCAGTGGTAGACAAAGAGGCGCTTGCCAATTCCTACCTGGTTTGCGGCTAGGCCCACGCCATGGGCGGCATCCATGGTTTCATACATGTCCGCGATGAGTTGCTGCATTTCCGGGGTGGAAATTTCGGATTCTTCCACCGGTTGGGTGGGGTTGTGAAGCACGGGCTCGCCGTGGATAACGATGGGGCGAATAGTCATGCCTTACAGTTTAGGCATGAACCCCTTGTCTGACCTAGACGCCGCCATTTTGGACTTTGAAGAAACCGCGCCGCGCAGCATCGGCCGCAAGGAAGAGGCCATCCGCGCGCAACTGGATATCTCCCCGGTGCGCTACCATCAGCGCCTTAACCTGCTTCTCGACGCCCCCGCGGCCGCCCAATCCCACCCGCTCCTAGTCGCCCGGCTGCGCCGCGTGCGCGAGGAGAGAGAAAACACGCGGCGCGCCACGCGGGGAAATACCCCTTTTAGTTAATTCTGGGTACTAGTGTTGCGTATGTGACTAATGTGAATCCGGAAAATTCGACCGACAAGGTACCCGACGAAACCCGCGCCGGCTCCGCTGCCGGTGCGTCCGCTTCCCGTGCCGCTAAGCGCCCCGCTGGTGGCGGCGCGCACGCTAAAAAGGGCGGACTCCCGCTGCGCGGCCTGGCGATGGTCCTCATCGCGGTGGCCGTCATGCTCGGCCTCTGGGCTTTGTACTCCATAACCTCGGGCGACGATGATTCCACCGTGGCCTCCGAGAGCAAGCAAGAAAACTCCACCGGTTCCACCATTGGTGCCGCACCCGAAGGCTCCGCTGGTCCCGATGCCGCAGGTTCCCGTGCCCCCGGTGCCCCAGGCGCTTCCGAGGGCGCAAGCGCTCCTTCCCCTGCACCGGCGCCAGGAAAGGGCGATGCCCCACGTGATTCGGCTGCTTCCGGTGCTGCCGACGAAGCTGCTGCGCCTCAGGGCAATGACGCTGCAGGAGAGGAAAACGCCCACTCCGCCGCGCGCGACCGCAAAGATATTAAGGTCAGCGTCCTCAATAACTCCGGTGAGGTAGACAAAGCCAAGAAGGAAGCCGATTCCCTCAAAGGCGGCGGCTTCAAGGTGGGCTACGTGGGCAACCTGCCTGGCGATGTCCTTACCGTCCCGAAGACCACCGTCTTCTACCCGGAAGGCGATACCTCCGCTGAAGCACTGGCCAAAGAGGTAGCCGCTCGCTACCAGGCCGATATCGCGCCCATGAATCGCGACCTGCCTAAGGAGGCAACCGATGACGGCGCCGTCGTTGTCGCCCTAGCGGTGCCGCAGGCCTAAGCTAGCTGCGTACCTGACCTAAAGTCCAAGGGCATCCGGCCAGAAAGAAACTTTATTGTTCTGTGGCCGGATGCCCTTGGACTTTTATGATCTGAGATATTGCCTACCCGCACGGCCGCCGCTGAGAATGGGTTAAATAAAATTCACGTCTTAATACCTGTCAGCCGTTAAGCTGAATGGGTGAAGATCCCGGCAGAACAATTCGCCCGCTCTCCCGAACCAACACTAGGTGTGGAATGGGAGGTAGCGCTCGTGGACCGCGAAACGCGCGACCTCGTCCCGCGCGGTGCGGAACTTATCGATCTGGCCAATGCGACCTATCCCGATATCCATCTGGAAAAGGAATTTCTCCAAAATACGGTGGAGCTAGTTACAGGCATTTGCCACACCGTTCCGGAAGCAATCGCTGACCTGAAAAATTCCCTGAACGCGGTGGAAGAAGCCGCCGATAAGCTGGGGGTAGATGTCTGGGCATCCGGTGGGCACCCATTTACGGATTTCCGCGAGAATCCGCTTTCGGATAAACCCAGCTATCAAGAAATCATCGCGCGCACCCAGTACTGGGGCAAGCAGATGTTGCTTTGGGGCACGCACGTGCACGTGGGCATTAGCCACGAGGACCGCGTGTGGCCCATCATCAATGCGCTAATGACCAAGTACCCCCACTTGCTGGCCTTATCAGCGTGCTCGCCGGGGTGGGAGGGCCTGGATACCGGCTATGCTTCCAACCGCACCATGCTCTACCAGCAGCTGCCTACCGCAGGCATGCCATATCAATTCCGCGATTGGGCCGAGTGGCAGTCCTATATGCGCGACCAAGCGATTTCCGGCGTTATCAACCACACCGGCTCCATGCACTTTGATATTCGGCCGGCCGCCAAGTGGGGCACGGTGGAGGTGCGCGTGAGCGATGCGACGTCGAATCTGCGCGAGCTTTCCGCCATCGTTGCGCTTACTCACTGCTTGGTGGTCTACTACGACCGGCTTATCGACGCCGCGGAACCCCTTCCCACCCTGCAGCCCTGGCACGTGGCAGAAAATAAGTGGCGCGGCGCCCGCTACGGCATGGATGCGCTGGTAATTACCTCCCGCGAGACCGATGAAGCCTGGGTCAAAGACGAGCTAGCGCAGATGGTGGAAGAACTCGCCCCCATCGCCCGCGAGCTGAGATGCTTTAATGAGCTGCAGCTTATCCACGAAATTATTGATGGCGGCGCCGGCTATGAGCGGCAGCGCCGCTTGTTCAAAGAAACTGGCAGCTGGCGCGAGGTGGTTGAGGAGACCTGCCGCGAGCTGCGCACCTTCCGCCCGCTCTAAAGCGGGAGGGCAGGGGGCCGGTAGCCGCCTCGGGCTTAGTCCTCGGAGCGCGAGTGGCGCCCATAAGCCGGGGTATCGGGGATATCGGTGATGTCCTGGGACGCGGGGAAAGCGCGCGTTTCGGGACCCACCGCGGGCATTTCTGCCGTTTCATCGCTGATAGTGCGCGCTGCCCGTGAATGACCACCACGGGTCGTAGACTCGGTGTTCACTGAATGCGCCGGACGGGCCGCGGTCGTGGTGGCAGCAGGTTGCGCGGCAGCGGGCTGCTGGGGGCTACCAGGGGCGGTCGTTTCCTTGGCCGGTTGGGTGCCAGGGATAAATCCCCACACCGCGTAGAAGGCGATATAGATAACGCCGGCGCCGGTAAAGGCCAACATGCCCCAGGGCTGCAGATCCCAGTGGTTGAGGGAACGGCTCGCAGCAGATAGCCACACGGGGGCGGAAATGAACGGCATGGTTACCGCACACATGGCCAGCACGGATACGAAACCAGCGAACTGTGCGCCGAGGAAGCCGTGCAAGCGCCTGCCCAGCGCCTGGTTAACGGAAACCAGTACGACGACGGCCAACGGCACCGTCCATACCCAGTGGTGATACCAGGAGAAGGGGGAGACCAAGCAGGAACTGATACCGGCGAGCGCAAGCGCGGCCGAGTTATTACGGTGCTTCATCGCGGTACGCAGCGCCAAGCAGGTCAGAATAAAGACCACGACCACGGCGGCAAGCCATACCCAGCCGCCGTCGATGCCCCATGCGCGGACCATCACGGAGCGGATGGACTGCGCTCCTGGGTTAGTGTGCTCGCCCACGCGGGAGGATTTAAAGATGGCATCGGTCCAGAATTCGGCGGCATCCGGGATAGTTACAAAGCCAATGGCAACGGTTACCGCGAACGTCAAGATGGCGATAATCGCCTGCCACCAGCGTTTTTGGAAGAGCAGAACCAGTCCCATATAAGCGGGGGTAAGTTTCATACCCGCAGCCAAACCGATGCCGATGCCCGGCAGGGCCCGCTTGCGCGGGAGGAGGTCCAAAGCAACCAGCAACATCAAAAAGATGTTGATCTGGCCAAAGAATAGAGTGCCGTGTACCGGTTCATTTGCCGGGGTGCAGCACAAAAGCAAGATGCCCAATAACCACATTGCCGGGGAGAGCTTGAGCCCGCGCTCGCGCAGAACCAGCATGATGACCGTAAACAGGGCAAGGGCGGTGCCGCCTTGCCAAAGGAGTGTCAAAGGGGCGTCGGCAAGCGAGGAAAGCCACGTGAAAAGAGTGCCGGAAAAGGGCGGATAGGTAAAAGGCAGGTCACCAATATAGGCGTTATCGTACAAGTTTGCGCCCTGCGCTACCTCACCACCGGCGAGCCAATAAATCTTCAGATCTAGCGGAACGCGCCACACAAAGGCGCTATTGCCATCGTAGATGCTGAAGCGATAGACAATGACGCCGATGAGGGCGGCGAGCAAAGTCACCACAGTGGGAAGCCCATAAAGCTTTTTCACGGTGAAAAGCGTCTCCTACTTGCGGCGCAGCGACTTCGCGGCGGGGCGGTCGTTGCGGGACATGGTTTCCTCGGTGCCGTATAGGCCCTCACGGCGTGCAATACGTGAGGTGCGCTGCGCGGTTACCGGGCTAGTGAACATGGCAAACAGTACCAGCAAAATGAGCATTCCTAAATCCCCCCGCTCGGCCACGCTGAAGGATTCCGCGCCCGTGAGGCGGATGATCGCGCCCAGGATGGTGAGGATAAGACCGGTGGTCTGCGGCTTGCTCACCGCGTGTACGCGCGACATTGTGTCTTTGAATCGAGCGATGCCGATGGCTGCGGCCAAGGTGAGGAGGCTGCCGCTAATAATGAGGATGAGCGAGAGTACATCAGCGATAAAGGACCAGCTCATTGGTTATCCCTCTTCCTAAACCTTGTAACCGACACGGTAGAGATAAAGCCCAAGAGTGCAATGACCAGCATGGCCGAGGCCACCGTGGTGTTGAGCGACCAGCACATGTAGGTAGCAAGCGCGCACTGGAACATCGCGGTAAAGCCATCCATACCCACCAAACGGTCCAGCGAATTAGGCCCGGTGATAATGCGCCAGACGGTAATGAGGAAGGAGACGACCAGCAGCGCGGCGGCCACCAGCAAAATCGCATTGTAGATCTGAGGATCCATTAGGGGTGGCTCCTTTCAAAGATTTCGATGAATGAGGCCTCCATACGGGCCACGGCATTGATCTCGCGCTGGATTTGCTCCTCATCGTGGGCATCTAAGATGTGGACGGTGAGCATGCGGTTAGCAATATCAATATCGGTTACCGTGCCACCCGGTTGCAGGTTGTACAGCGTCACCGCCAAAGAGATGGCAAACTCATTATCCAAGCGCATGGGCAGCTCTAAGATGGCGGTCTTGGGCACCGGCTGCGGGCGCACGGCCAGCCATCCCACCTTGAGCGAGGCGTAGAACAACTCCCAGAACCAGCGGAGCATAAAAGCAATGAGCTTGCCCCAGGAGACGTCGATGCCGGTAATCGGCATGGCCGGCAGCGGTAGGGCAAAGACAATAACGACGCCGATGATAAGTCCCGCCACCAAGTTTCCCACGGTGACCTCGCCCATCAGCATGCACCACATGATGATGAGCCAGACGATGAACCACGGACGGAAGCGGTGGTGCAGGCCGGAAAAGCGCGAGTTAGTCATCGCTAATATCCTTCCTCTTGGCGGCGTCCGGGGACTTTACGGTGGTGGAATGCGCATCGCGTCCACCGGCTTCTGGATCGGTGCGGGAATCCAGGCCCGGCGAGGCCGGGGGCTCCGCCTCAGGAGAGTGGCTGCGCCTATTTTCATAGGAATCAGCGCCGCCGGTGTAGCGCTCCTTCTGGTTGAGGTGGCGGGTGGGATCATCCGCGCGGTCGCCCAGCACGGCGTACTGGTAGATGGACGTATCCTGCGCGGATTCGGCCGCGCGCGAGGTTACACCGGAAATCGGTCCGGCCAGGAAAGTAATGGACGTAGACGCGGCCACCAGCAGGGTCGTAGAGGCGATCATGCCAAAGGGCACCCTGCCCACATCCTGGCGGGAGGAAAATTCCACCTCATCGGTGATATCGGAAAGCGGGGCCGGGCGGGCGAGCGCCACGTTGCCTTCAGGGGCATCGGCGCGGTCGCGTTGAAAGCCCTTAGCCCACACCAGCATCATCACGTAGAGGGTAAGCAGGGAGGTAGCCACGGCTCCAACGATAAGTACCCAGGCCATCCAGGATCCTTCATTCGCACCGGCTTGCAGCAAAATGATCTTGCCCAGGAAACCGGAGAACGGCGGGATGCCGCCCAGGTTGATGGCGGGGATGAAATACAAGATTCCGATGAGCGGGGCGGAATACATCAGCGAGCCCAAACGGCGCAGCGAAGATGTTCCGGCCTGGCGCTCAACCAGTCCGACCACCAGAAATAGCGCAGTCTGGACCAGAATGTGGTGTACGGCGTAGAAGATGGCGCCAGAAAGCCCCTGCGCGGTACCCAAAGAGACGCCGAAGATCATATAACCAATGTGGCTGACCAGGGTAAAAGACAAAAGGCGCTTAATATCGGATTGCGCGATGGCGCCCAAAATACCCACCAGCATCGTGGCGAGGGCTACCCACATGAGCACGGTATCGAGCCCACCCGCAGTAAAGACGGAGGTGCGGGCGCGGATGATGGCGTAGACACCCACCTTGGTCAGCAGGCCGGCAAAGACGGCCGTGACCAGCGAAGGTGCCGTGGGATAGGAGTCCGGCAGCCAGGCATCCAGCGGGACCACGGCGGCCTTAATGCCAAAGGCGACGAGCAACGTGGCAAAGATAGCGGTGCGAGTTCCTTCCGGAATGTCCTGCATGCGCTGGCCAATCTGTGCCATGTTCATCGTGCCCACGGAGGAATACACATACCCCAACGCGAGCAAGAAGATCATGGATGAGGCCATCGACACCATCACGTAGCCCACGCCGGCGCGCACTCGACCAGCCGAGGCACCTAAGGTCAACAGCACATAGGACGCCACGAGGAAGACCTCGAAGCCCACGTAGAGATTGAAGAGATCGCCGGCCAAAAAGGAGATATTAACGCCCATGGTCAGCAGCATGTAGGTGGGCAAGAAGACGGCCACCGGCTCGTCCTTGGTGCCATCGCGAACGCCCTGGGAAATGGCGTACCAAATGACAGAAAACAGCACCACGGAGGACGTAAAGAGCATGACCGCAGAGAGGCGATCCGCCACGAGCGTGATGCCCACCGGGGCGTCCCAGCCTCCTACCTGCAGGGTTTGGATGCCTTCAAAATCCGCGATGAGGATGAGTACGGCATTGACCACGGCGGTAATAAGCAGTGAGAAAAATACGATCTGGCGCTGCGCATTGGGAATGCGGCAAAAGATCAAGGCGAGGGCCGCGGCCACTGCTGGGATGATAATGGGCAGCGGAATGAGGTAGCCGATGTAGGGAAAGAGGGCATCGACAAGCGGCTGTACGGTCTCACTCATCGCGGGCCCCCTTTACTGGTTCCTCGAAGGATGCAGGGCCGAAGTTATCGCCTTGCTTGGTGGCGCGGCCGGTAGCCGGATCATTGGACGCATCTTGGTCCGGGCTGGCGGCCGCATTGCCGGGGCGCGCGGCCTTGGCGGCAATAGCGGTATCTTCCGCGTCATCTTCAATGACATCATCCGTGCGGTAGCGGTACTGGCGGTAGGCCAGGGTAAGGATGAAGGCCGTCAGCGCCATGGAAATGACGATGGCAGTCAGAATCATTGCTTGTGCCAGCGGATCTGCAATCTCGGTGCCGAAAGGTTCCGAGTCGCGGCCATCGATAGGCGGAGAACCGGCCGAACCGCCGGACTGCAGCAGGAAGAGGTTTGCGCCATTGCCCAAAAGCAGCAGTCCAAGCAGCATTTTGGTCATGGCGCGGTCCAGGAGCAGGTAGACGCCCGCGGCTACGAGCACACCGGCGGCCAAGAGGAGGAAGAGGTTGGCTTCCATTTATTTCTCCTTCCCTGTGGTGGCGGTTGTGCTTGCTGTAGCGGCTTGTTTCTTTTCCTTGCGTTGGGCCCGTTGCGCTTTTTGCTTGGCGGTGCGTTGGCGCTGCTGCCGGGCCAGCGAGCGGGCGCGATCGCGGGCACGTTGCTTACGCATATCCTCTTCTTCATCCAGCTTGGCGCCCAAGGAATTTAGGATGTAGAGCGTGAGCCCCACGACGATGAGGTAGACACCTGCGTCAAAGACCAACGCTGAAGGTAGCGAAACCTTGCCGATGAGCGGAATCTCCGGTGAGGTGTATCCGCTGGTAAGCGGCGGGTGACCAAAGAACATCGGGGTCACCGTGGCTAGTGCGGACAGCAAGAGACCGGTGCCCATGGTGCGGCCGGCGTCAATAGGCAGGGTTTCTTCCAGCTCCGCGCGCCCACCAGCCAGGTAACGCAGGATGAGTGCTAGCGCTGCCACGAGGCCGCCGGCAAAGCCACCGCCAGGAGCATTGTGGCCGGAGAAGAAGAAATAGAAGGACAGTGCGACCATGGACGGGAAGAGCACGCGGGTGGAGACATCGATCATCAGCGAGCGGTTGAGTGCTTGCTCAGATTCCACCCCGGCGGCCAGCCACCGCCGGCCGGTAACCCGCAGGGTGGGGCGGCGGCTTTCACGGCCGAAAGATTGGGTGCGATAAATCAGCGAGACCACGCCCAGTGCGGCAATGATAATCACCGTGATTTCGCCAAAGGTATCCCAGGCGCGCAGGTCCACCAGCAAGACGTTGACAGTATTGGCACCGTGTCCAATCTCTTTGGCCAGATCCGGCATGAACTCGGAGATGGGCTTGGACTGACGCGCGTTAATAGCAAACATCGCTACTACGGTGACGGTAAGACCCGTGCCCACGGAAAGCCAGGCACGCAGGCGGCCCATCTTGGGGTCCTGCTTCCATTCGGTGGAGGCCGGCATGCGGCGCAGAACCAGCATGAAAAGAACCATCACGATGGTCTCGGTCAACAGCTGCGTCAGCGCCAAGTCCGGCGCACCGTGCAGAGCGAAGATGAAGGCGAGCGTATAGCCAGTCACCCCGACGATGATGACGGCTGATAAACGATTATCGGTGACCGTGGCAGCCACGGCGGCCACCATGATGATGAAGGCGGCGACGATCTGCCAAGGATTTTCCGCCACTATCATGCGGATATCAGTGAGATCGCCTTTGATGATCATAGCCAGTGGCAGCAGCATCAACGTGGCAAAGATAACCGTCAAGTTCAGCTGCAGGGAGCCGCGCTGCGTGGTTGCCGTCGTGCGCAGCGAGAGCTGGCGCAAAAGAGCGATGACCGAATCGTAGGCGTCATCCGCATTGCCCAGTGCGGGGTAGGAGAATTGCCACTTGACCAGGACCTGGCGTTGCCAGTGCATAATAATACCGGCCACAATAATGAGTGCGGAGAGGCCCAGCGCCACCGTCAAGCCATGCCACAGGGCTAGCTCGCTATGCTCCTCCGGGCCGAAGGTGGAATTGAGGTGTTGGTCAAAGGCTGCCGAAAGCGGCTTGGGGAATACACCAAGTACCACTGTCAGGACGGTAAGTAAGACAGGGGAGAGCCATAGCCCCAGGTTGACCGGATGCATCTTGGCGACGGCCTCTGCCGGCTCTGTTCCATTGACCTCCTTCTTGGTGGCAAAGGCACCCCACAAAAAGCGCAGCGTATAGGCCATCGTGAGGATAGAACCGAGGACATAGGCCACAAGCATCATATTGCGCGGCATGCCGGCCAAGAGCTCTTCGTGCATGGTGGCTTCCAGCACGGCCTCTTTAGCCACGAAGCCAAACAGTGGTGGGACGCCGGCCATGGAGAACCCGGAAATGATCGCAATACCGAAAAGGAAGGGCTCCTTGCGCCCCAAGCCGGATAGCTTGGTGATATCCCTCGTGCCCGAGCAGTGATCGATAGCTCCGACGACCATAAAAAGCGCCGCCTTAAATAGCGAGTGCGCAAAGGTCAGCGCGAGGCCGGCCTGCATGGCTTCCCGCGAGCCTACGGCCATGATGGAGGTGATAAAACCCAACTGGGAGACGGTGCCATAGGCCAAAATCAGCTTCAGGTCGCGCTGTTTGAGCGCCATCCAGCCACCGAGCAGCATGGTAAATACGCCTAAGGAGATAACCACCACGTGCCAGGTTGCCACCTCATACATCGAGGGCGCCAAGCGCCCGACGAGGTAGATGCCGGCCTTAACCATCGCGGCGGAGTGGAGATAAGCGGAGACCGGAGTCGGCGCCGCCATCGCGCCGGGGAGCCAAAAGTGCGCCGGTACGATTGCGGACTTTGTCAGCGCGCCCGCCAAGATGAGCACGATGGCCACCGTGACATAGGGTGTTTGCGCAAAGTTCTCATAGGCGGAGATATCACTAAAGGTCCACGCCCCAGTTTGCCGCCCGAGCAAGATAATGCCCATGAGCATGGTTAGCCCGCCCAGCGCGGTGACCATCAGCGCCTGCTGGGCCGCGCGGCGGGAGGAGGCTCGTTCCGCATAGTAGCTAACCAAGAGATAAGACAGCAGGGAGGTAATCTCCCAGAACACGTACATCAGCAGGAAATTATCCGCGGCCACTAGACCAAACATGGCGGTGGCGAAGCCCACCATTTGCGCCGCGAACATGGCCAAGCGGCGTCGCGTGCCGTCGAAATAGCCCCAGCAGTAGATCAATACCAGCGCGCCCATGCCCAAGATGATGAGGCTAAACAGCGCGCCTAGTCCGTCTAAGCGGAGGTCAAAACTTAGGTTCGCGGAGGGCATCCATTCCACGGTATGCTCAACCGCGCCACCGTCTGCGAAGGTGCCGCGCAGAAAGTGCATGAGCGTCCACACAAAGCCTGCGCCGGGGACTAGGGCCAAAATTCCAAATGCCGGGCGACCCATTCGCATGATGAGCAGCGGTGCCACCACGGTGGCGGCGATGAGAGTACCCAGGAGTATTAGCACGTTGGTTACTGCGCTCCTTTTGGTTGTATCGCGTTCTCTTGCCCCGCTGCCGCGAACACCACGAGCATCACAACTACCGAGAGACGAGAACATTCACGAGCCGCACGCCGCTGAGTACGCCGCGGTGGCATAGTGCAAGCAACATGGCCGAGCGCGGGGCCAACTTTTTGCCACTTTACCGGCTTTTCTACGGCTTTGAAAGAACTATTTTTGGCGCTGTATTATATGCTGCTATTCTGCGGCATAAAGAAACCCCGCTCCGTGGGGAGCGGGGTACGCCGCAGTGCCGCGGCAATAGCCAGGACCCAGGCTGGGCTAGGGGCGCAAGCCTTAGGAGTAGCGCTGCAGGAAGAGCGCCTCGGCTGCGGCAATATTTTCGATCTCGGTGGGATCCACCGACTCATTGGCGGAGTGAATGGTGCACTTGGGCTCCTCCACACCGTAGAGGGCGATCTCCGCGTTAGGATGCGCCTCTTGCAGCTCGGTGGTCAGCGGAATGGAACCGCCCATGCCCTGTGCGGCGGTCTCTGCGTTATATGCCTCGGAAAGGCATTCGCCTAGCAGAGCAGCGGCTGGCTTTTCCGGATCGGCGGCAAAGCCGGCATTGGACTCGAGCACCTCGGCCTTGACGTGGGCTCCCCACGGGGTGTGGCTGCGGAGGTGCGCACAGACGGCGTCGGCAATCGCGGCGGCATCGGCGCCAGCCGGAACGCGCAGGTTGAGCTGGGCGGAAGCGGTAGCGGGCACGGCGTTGACAGCCTCGGATACTGGGGTGGAGGTAAAGCCAGTGACGGTAATGGCTGGGCGGGACCAGACCATAGAGGCCACTGGCGTGGCGCCAGCCGGGTCATCTTCGCCCATGATCTTGGTGCCCTCCAGCAGCTGTGCATCGGCACGGAAGGCCTCGGCCGAGTATTCCTGGCCGGACCACTCGGCGGTGGTATCTACGCCATCGATAACGGTGCGGCCGTACTCATCGGATAGGGAGTCGATGGCGCGCATCAGGGCTTTGGCGGCGTCCGGGGCCGCGCCACCAAATTGGCCGGAGTGAACGCCGGCGGCCAGCGTATCGACCTGCACACCAATCTGCGCGCCGCCGCGTAGGGAAGTGGTCAAGGTCGGCTGGCCTACGGCGGAGTTGCCGGCATCGGCGATGAGGATGGCATCGGCTGCAAAAAGCTCCGGGCGGTCCTTGATGAGCTGGGACAGGCCCTCGCCGCCGCGTTCCTCAGAACCCTCGATGAGGTACTTCAGGTTGACCTTGGTGCCGCCGTTATTGTCCACCGCGCGCAGGGCCGCTAGGTGCATGGCCACGTTGCCCTTGCAATCGGCGGCGCCGCGGCCGTACCAACGAGTAGAGCCATCGGCGGCCTGGCGCTCAGTAAGGGTAAAAGGATCAGAATCCCACGCTTCGCGGTTGCCCGCCGGTACTACGTCATAGTGGGAGTAAAGCAGGACGGTTTTGGCCCCCTCGTCGCCCTTGCGCTCGCCCAAGATGGCGGTGGAGCCATCGGCCGTGGTGATGGTTTCCACGCTCACTCCGGCTTCTTCGAGTGCGGACTTAACCCACTGGCTCGCGCCCTTGGTCTGGTCCTCCAAGCCTTCCTCATTGTGGACGGAGTTGAAGGCTACGAGCTCGCTGAGCTGGCGGAAAATGGTCTCGCGGTCGTTGCGGATGCTTTCATTAAGTGCAGTCATGTGTACTACCGTACCCGCCCTGCCCAAGCTATAGAGCAACCGGAATAGGAAAACGCTGGGGTGGTGAACTAAAATTTATTCATTCCACCCTGTGCGGATTTTGTCCGTTCGGACCCTATTCCGGCGAGGAATCGGGGCCAAACAGACAGGAACGGACGTGGCAGGCTGCGGTTTGTTACGCGGGGTGAAACGAGAAACTTTCATAGCCGAGAATAGAAAGGACCTGGCATGGCGAACGCATCATCCGCCGCAGGTTCCAAGGCCACCCTGCCCGAGCTGACTCTGCGCGGCATTATCATCGGCGGCCTGATTACCCTCATCTTCACCGCTGCCAACGTGTACCTAGGCCTGAAGGTGGGCTTGACCTTTGCTACCTCCATTCCCGCTGCCGTGATTTCCATGGCAGTATTGCGCCATTTCAAAGGTCATAACATTAAAGAAAATAATATTGTCCAGACCATCGCCTCTGCTGCGGGCACCTTGTCCGCCATCATCTTCGTCCTCCCGGGCCTAGTGATGGTGGGGTACTGGCAGGGCTTCGGCTTCCTGCAGACGGCCGGCGTGTGCATCATCGGCGGCGTGCTGGGCGTGATGTATTCCATCCCGTTGCGCCGCGCTTTGGTAACAGGCTCCGATCTGCCCTACCCGGAGGGCGTGGCCGCGGCCGAGGTCCTCAAGGTGGGCGATGAAAATGCTTCCGGCGCCAGCCAGGAAGAAAATGCCAAGGGTCTGCGCATCATCGTCGCCGGCGGTATTACCTCGGCCGTCATGGCGCTGCTGACCGCAATGAAGGCGGCCGCCTCTGAGGTCACCGCCTATTTCAAACTCGGCGCCGGCGCGACCACCCTGGGCACGAGCCTTTCTACCGCCCTTATCGGCGTGGGCCACTTGGTGGGCCTGCCGGTGGGCATCGCCATGCTGGTTGGCGTTGTGATTTCCTATTTCATCTTGCTGCCCATTTTCACCACCGGTGATATTTCGGGCGCCACCGCGCTTGCCGACGTCGTCGATACCACCTTCTCCGATGACATCCGCTTCATCGGCGTGGGCACCATGGCCATTGCCGCTATCTGGACCCTGCTGAAGATTGCCGGGCCCATTGCGCTGGGTATCCGCCAGTCGCTAGCCTCCTCGCGCGCCCGTAAGTCCGGGTCCGCCGTGGATGTGACCGAGCGAGATATTCCCTTCCCCTATGTTGCCACCACCATCGTGGCGTTTATGGTGCCCATCGCGCTGCTGCTGTGGGACTTCGTGCAGGGTACCGATATCCATGACTATATGGCCGTGCTCATTACCGTCTCCGTGCTCTTTACGTTGCTGGTAGGCCTCATTATCGCCTCCGTGTGCGGCTACATGGCGGGCCTGATTGGTGCGTCTAACTCGCCGATTTCCTCCATCGGTATCATCGCCGTGCTTGCTGCCTCGCTGCTCATCGCCGCCGTTACCCGCGGCACCAGCGCTGATCCTTTGTCCTTGGTGGCGTATACGCTCTTTACCGCGGCCATTGTCTTTGGTATTGCCACCATTTCCAATGACAACCTGCAGGACCTGAAGACCGGCGCACTCGTTGGCGCTACCCCGTGGAAGCAGCAGGTAGCGCTCATTATCGGCGTGGTCTTCGGCTCCCTAGTCATCCCGCCGATTTTGCAGGTCATGCTCAACGGTTTCGGTTTCCAAGGCATGGAGGGTGCGGGCGAAGACGCCTTGGCCGCCCCACAGGCCGCCTTGATGTCTTCGGTTGCCTCCGGCATCTTCGATAGCTCGCTGGATTGGGACCTTATCTTTATAGGCATGGCCATCGGCGCTGTCCTCATTATTATTGACGAGCTCCTGCGCAAGTTCACCGATAAGTACTCATTGTCCCCGCTGGCAGCTGGCATGGGTATGTACCTGCCGGCCGCGCTGACCATCGTCATCCCCATCGGCGCCATCCTGGGCACTTTCTACGATAAGTGGGCCGCGAAGCAATCCCGCCCTGAGTTTGCCAAGCGCATGGGAACCCTCCTGGCTACCGGCTTGATCGTGGGTGAGTCCCTCTTTGGCGTGGTCAATGCCGGCATTATCGCCGCTGCTGGCGGTGATAGCCCGCTGGAGATCTTTGCAGGCGGTACCTCCGCCACAGTGGTTGGCGTGATCCTCTTTATTCTTGCGCTGACGTTTATCTACCGCTGGACCAAGCGCACGGTGAAGAGCTCCTAGTTTCTGATCCATTCCTTAATATAATGGCGTCCCTGCATGGGGGCGCCATTTTTTCTTGCAGTCGCGATGGGAGAGTGCCAGAATGGTCGTTAGCACTCGCACAGTATGAGTGCCAGATAAATCTACATCGTTGTGGTTGAGGTTGGTTCACACTCACCAGCCATGCCGTCGCGGGCGTCCGCAGCGAGAAAGACGTGAGTGTCGTCCTCAATAAACCAAGGAGCACAAACACAATGGCAAAGATTATCGCTTTTGATGAAGAGGCCCGCCGCGGCCTTGAGCGCGGCCTGAACACGCTGGCCGACGCCGTCAAGGTCACCCTCGGCCCTAAGGGCCGCAACGTCGTCCTGGAAAAGTCCTGGGGCGCCCCGACCATTACCAACGATGGTGTTTCTATCGCTCGCGAAATCGAGCTCGAGGATGCTTATGAGAAGATCGGCGCCGAGCTGGTCAAGGAAGTAGCTAAGAAGACCGATGACGTCGCTGGCGACGGCACCACCACCGCAACCGTGCTGGCACAGGCTCTGGTACGCGAGGGTCTGCGCAACGTAGCCGCAGGTTCCAACCCTATGGGCATCAAGCGCGGCATCGAGACCGCAACCAAGAAGGTTGTAGATTCTCTGCTGTCTTCCGCTAAGGAAGTAGAAACCCAGGAGCAGATCGCTACCACCGCAGGCATCTCCGCTGCTGACCCGGCTATCGGCGAGAAGATCGCTGAGGCTATGTACACCGTGGGCAACGGCTCCGTAAACAAGGACTCCGTTATCACCGTGGAAGAGTCCAATACCTTCGGCGTTGACCTCGAAGTAACCGAGGGTATGCGCTTTGATAAGGGCTACATCTCCGGCTACTTCGCTACCGATATGGAGCGCCAGGAGGCAGTCCTCGAGGATCCTTATATCCTTCTCGTTTCTTCCAAGATCTCCAATATCAAGGATCTTGTCCCGCTGCTGGAGAAGGTTATGCAGTCCGGCAAGCCGCTGCTTATCATCGCCGAGGACGTTGAGGGCGAGGCACTGTCCACCCTCGTTGTCAATAAGATCCGCGGCACCTTCAAGTCCGTTGCTGTGAAGGCGCCGGGCTTCGGTGACCGCCGCAAGGCCACCCTGCAGGATATGGCCATCCTTACCGGCGGCCAGGTTATTTCCGAGGAGGTCGGACTCTCCCTCGAGACCGCCGAGCTGGAGTACCTGGGCCAGGCACGCAAGGTTGTTGTCACCAAGGACGAGACCACCATCGTTCAGGGTGCTGGCTCCCAGGAGCAGATCGACGGCCGCATCAAGCAGATCCGTGCCGAGATCGAAAGCTCTGATTCCGACTATGACCGCGAGAAGCTGCAGGAGCGTCTGGCTAAGCTCTCCGGCGGCGTTGCCGTCCTTAAGGTCGGTGCCGCTACCGAGGTTGAGCTCAAGGAGCGCAAGCACCGCATCGAGGACGCGGTCCGCAATGCTAAGGCTGCCGTGGAAGAGGGCATCGTTGCCGGCGGTGGCGTAGCCCTGCTGCAGGCCGCTTCCGTTCTGGATTCCCTGGATGACCTCAAGGGTGACGAAGCTACCGGCGTCAAGATCGTCCGTGAGGCTCTGTCCGCACCGCTGAAGCAGATTGCACACAATGCTGGCCTGGAGCCGGGCGTTGTGGCTGACAAGGTTGCCTCCCTGCCAGCAGGCGAAGGCCTGAACGCTGCTACCGGCGAGTACGTAAACCTCATGGAGGCTGGCATCAATGACCCAGTTAAGGTCACCCGCTCTGCCCTGCAGAACGCTGCTTCCATTGCAGCTCTGTTCCTGACCACCGAGGCCGTCGTTGCCGACAAGCCTGAGCCGGCCGGAGCCAACAACGGCATGCCGGACGCTGACGCCATGGGCGGCATGGGCTTCTAACGCCCTATACCCCATAGGCCGCCAATAACAACGGGCCTAGCATCAGCCTGAGCGCCCCGTTTCTGTGCTTTAGAGCGCATGAAACGGGGCGCTTCGGCGTGTCTGCACCATTTTCTTTAAGTGATGCGATATGTGAACGCTGCGTCTTTACGAGATGACTTTCCGAATGTGCTCGTCATAGTCGGTTTCAATTGGGGCTGGAGATCGGAGAGCTTTTGGGAAATTCACCGCGCTATATGGCTCGCGATTCTCCGCCACAGCTTTTAACATGCGAACCATGCACCCCAGTGACCCCGTATAGGGGTAGCCGAAGGGGCGGAATTTAAAAAGGTTTTTCGCTCTCGGAGAGTGGGTTTTGCGCCTACCTATCGTTCGTTACTCCGGAAGCGTTACAGTGTTAAGCCTGAGCTAACCTAGCTATTTAAAGCGTAATGTAAAAGCCCAGTTTAGTAGCCTTTCAGTTAAGGTAAAAAATTTTAATGCCTCCAAAAGCCATAAACTTATCCCTATCAAGTTGCCTGCGTGATGGGGCATCTATGCAAATTTGACTTGATTTCGTTCAAACTTGTGTCAAAATATCTTTTGTGACGCCCGCTGAGGGTGTCTGCAAACTGCAAACCCCTCCGCGGCAGTAGCTTCGGATCTATTTTAGGAGTTCAAACATGGATCTCTCCACCATTCAGATGCACTTGGATAACTTCGTAACTACCTGGGAAGGCTGGAGCAAGATTGTTCAGGGCATCCAGGACTGGAAAGGCGTCGCTGAAGGATTTGAGGCCCTGAAGGGAGCTTTCGAGACTTTCGGTGACGGCTTGGAAGAACTGAGCTCCAAGTAAGCAAGACCTTTCCATCAACCAACCTTCAATAAGGAGACACTAAAATGCAGGAACTTTCCTCCAACTTCGGCAGCTTCGTAGAATTGAGCAGCAATTTGTTCAACTCTATCCACGAGGTTCTTTCTCCGCTGCTGTCCATTGCTGAAGGCGCTTCCAAGCTGATCGGCATGTTCGTATAAGAACATCCTCCAGTTCTAAGCTTTAAAGCTCACTGAAGCAAGAAGGTCTACCGTCTCGGTAGGCCTTCTTTTCGTTTTGGTGGCTGTTTAGGGAAGGGATAACTTCTTAGGGAAGGGATAACTTCGAAAGTTTAACGCGCTTGCTGTCTATATTCGGGTTACACTTAATGCATGGCTGATATTAAAGACGACGATCTTCCCGAGATTGACCTGGCAAAAACAGACGGCTACGTCGTCGACGGAACCGATGAGGATGACCCTTCGCTGATCATGCCGGATGGTTCCCCGGTTCAGACTTGGCGTGAAAATTACCCCTACGATGAACGCATGACTCGCGATGAGTACGAGTCCGTTAAGCGTGCGCTGCAGATTGAATTGCTGAAGTGGCAGAACTGGACCAAGGAAACTGGTCAGCGTCATATTATTATCTTTGAGGGGCGCGACGCAGCCGGTAAAGGCGGCACTATCAAGCGCTTTAACGAACACCTGAACCCGCGCGGTGCCCGCACAGTGGCATTGGAAAAGCCGTCGCCGCGTGAGTCCACCTCGTGGTACTTCCAGCGTTACATCGAGCATTTCCCGGCCGGTGGTGAAATCGTCTTCTTTGACCGCTCTTGGTATAACCGTTCCGGGGTGGAGCGGGTTATGGGCTTTTGTACCGAAAGTCAGCACGCGGAATTCCTTCGCGAGGTTCCGATGCTGGAGAATATGATTCTGGGCTCGGGTATCTCCCTGACCAAGCTGTGGTTCTCGGTTACTCGTAAGGAGCAGCGCACTCGCTTCGCTATTCGCCAGATTGACCCAGTGCGCCAGTGGAAATTGTCCCCGATGGACTTGGCCTCGCTGGATAAGTGGGACGACTACACCCGTGCTAAGGAAGAGCAGTTCCGTTATACGGATACGGAAGAGTCGCCGTGGATTACCATTAAGTCCAACGACAAGAAGCGTGCCCGCATTAACGCTATGCGCTATGTACTGTCCAAGTTCGAGTATACGAACAAGGATCACGAGCTGGTGGGCGAGGTTGATGAGAATATTGTTAAGCGTGGTCGCGACCAGATTGGTGACTAAGCTTTAGCTGGATTAGCCATCACGACGGCGGGAAACTCGGAAACTTCGAGTTTCCCGCTTTTTGTATTAAGGGGGTAACGGGGGTGGATTTGGGCAATAGTTTTGGCAAAATTTGTTCTTCCTAAAAGTCCGTTTCCGTGCGGTTATTTTACGGAACCGTAGGTTACATAATTGGAAGTTATTTGTGCTTTATATCGTCGCGTATTTAGCATCACTGTTATCTCAATCTCATCCAGGAAAGCACTATGAGATACAACACTAAAGAGGAGACGGTGATGATGAAGAAGCATGTAACCGCTTGCTTGACGGCGGCTGCTGTCATGGCGGCACCAGTGGCGGTATCTGGAACGTTTACAGTTGGCGCAGCTGCTCAAGAGGCACCGGCCCCAACGGCAGACCAGAAGCCAGATGTATTGGGACGCCCGACCGTCTCTGACAAGCAGGTTTGTGACGAGGATGGCTACTTCGATAGCCAGCGCGGTCAGGGTGTAAAGATTTACTACCGGAAGCAGAAGGTGGCAAACCCACGCGGTGCGGTGGTTTTGGCGCACGGTGTATCTGAGCACTCGGGGCGTTACGATTACGTCGCCAAGCGCTTGCTCGATGCAGGCTACAACGTCTACCGCGTAGATCACCGCGGCCACGGCAAATCCGCCGGCGGCAGCGTACCGATGGGGCATATCGATAATTTCCAGTACATCCTCGATGATTTCGACCGTGTCGTGGACATGGCGAAGGAAGAAAATCAGGGAGTAAAGACCTTCCTGCTGGGCCACTCGATGGGCTCGCTGACCGTGGAGGCCTATGGCATTCGTGAGCCGGGCAAGGTCGATGGCATCATCACTAACGGTGGCGGCGCGCCGCTGAACCTTTCGGGCAAGAATGTTGCGGGAAAGAACATCACGCCGGATGATATTTCTGAGACCCAGAAGAAGCTGGATCCCACTATCTTTGAACGCTTGCCGTTGGCCCAGCTCACCAGTTTCAATGCCCGCTACGCGCAGAACCTAATCCCGCACCGTACCGAAATCGGTGTGGACTCGCCGGAGTGGAGCAAGGGCATCACGATGTCTAATCCGTTTACAGATGGCATCTCCACTAACCAGGCGGTGAAGGACGAATATGCTTCGAGCCCGCTTATCGCAAAAAAGACCAGTGCTGGCACGGCCTTGCAGCTGGCAGCAATTGCGAATTATGACGCCGTCAATGCAGACCTCTTCACCGCTCCGACGCTTATCATGCACGGCACCAAAGACGGCATCGTTCCGCCGTACTTCTCCCAGGATTGGTACAACTCCATTTCCTCCAAGGACGTGGAGTATGTGACCTGGGAGGGCCAGAAGCACGAGGTCTTCAATGAGCCGGCGGCCGACCAAGCCCTCGATACGGTCGTGGATTGGCTGCACCGTCACGCCTAGATAGCAAGGAACATAGGCCAGGACTCTTGGCAAGCATTTAGTGCTTGCCAAGAGTTTACGTATATGTAACCGCCGTGTTGCCCAGGCCAGATAGAAATTGAGTTATGAAAAATAAACTCTGTGCTTTCTCTTCTGTCCTGGCGCTTACCGCAATAGTAGGCGCACCCGGAGCTGCGGCCCAGTCCTCGCTTCCGGGTTCGTCCCTTAGTTCTTCATTGGGGTCGTCATTCGGCTCTTCGCTGAGTTCTTCACCGAGCTCCTCCCACGGTTCCTCCACAGGAGACGATGTGCAGCAGGAGGACGCCACTGAGTCTCGGGTGCTGTGGCAGGAAAGCTTCGACGGGGCGGATACCCCGGCATGGTTCACCCATCGCGCGCCGGAGGGGTGGAAGACCGACGTGCAGGGCGTGGACTCGGGCGAGGCGCGCTGGAAAGGCTGGACCTTTGGCGATATGCGCCACTGGACCTGGGCATCTGGTACCGATATGCGCCACTACTTCACTCAGGCTCATGACACCTTCGCCATCATCGACAACAAGCAGCAGCGCTTGGCCGAAGGCGATTCCATGACCGCGGGTCTGAAGACCCCGGACATCCCGGTGGCGGGGCAGGACCGGGTAAACGTGGAATTCGATCACCATTACCGCCAAGGCAAAGATGGGCAGAATGCCACCGTGGAGGTTTCTTTCGATGGCGGTAAGGCGCAGGAGATTGCCGCTTTTGATAGGGACGTCTTTTCCAATCACGAGTCCATCGGCATCGATGTGCCGGCTGGCGCAAGGAAGATGCAGGTCAACTTCCGCTACAACAACGGCAATGATGACTGGTGGTGGGCGGTGGATAATGTGGGCGTCGTCAAGCCGCTGGGCGAGCTTAAAGGCTCACCGCAAGCCACAGTAGACGTGCTTTCCGACGTCCAGGGCGACCCCCAAGACTACAAAGACGCGGTCCGCCAGTTGAACGGTATGGAGGACAAGGCCGGGGCGCTGGTGCTCAACGGCGACCTCGTGGACGATGGCTCGCAGCAGCAGTGGGATGATTTCTTGGCCGCGCACAGCGAGGTGCCGCACGATTCGGGCAAGGAATTGTGGACCATCGGCAACCACGAAATGTATGGCAAGGAAGGCTCTAAGACTTACCTGGATCGCTTTCTCAAATACTCCGGCCAGGATAAACCGTGGAAGGAAGAAGTGGTGGATGGGGTGCCGCTCATTTCGGTAAATACCGAGTTTTATTCCGATATTCTGCGCCACGGCAAGGAGCCGTTCCAGCGCATCAGCAAGGAGCAGCTCGATTGGCTAGATGAGCGCCTGGCTTATTGGGATGCTAAGGGCACTCCGGCGTTGGTCTTTAGCCATCCGCTGCTGCCACAGACGGTATCGATGTCTCATTCGGCGTGGTACCAGAATGACTTTGAGGACCTCGAGGCGCTATCCAACGTGGTCAATAAGTACAACAACATCGTGTGGTTTAGCAGCCACAGCCACTCTTCGCTGCGTCAGAATAACTGGTGGGGAACCCGCCGCTATGACGGCACTGGTGAGGCTGGCCGTACCGGCTTCCCCGTGGTCAACACCGGCGCCATTCTCAATGAGTACCTACCGGATGGCGATAACGACGAAAAAATTGTTAAGGAAAAGGAAGAGGCCTCCACCGGACTGCGGGTCAAGGTGTTTGCTGACCGTGTCCGGGTGGAGGCCTGGGACTTCAAGTCCGGCGAGATGATTAAATACCAGGACTTCGCGCGGTAGGGCGCAGATTATGGCCGGCGACCTATCGCTCCCACGGCTCGATGGGGTTGCCCTGCCATACGGCGTTGGTGGGCACGCGGTCACCGCGCATAACCAGCGAGCCGGGACCCACGGTGGATGCAGTGCCGATGAGCGAGGCAGGCAGCGCCACCGAGTGGGCGGCTAGGGTGGAGCCGTCCTGGATGGTGACGGTATCTAGGCTCATCACGCGGTCCTGGAAAAGGTGGGTTTGCACCACCGTGCCAGGGCCCACGGTGGCGGCCTCACCGACGCGGATGAGGTCCGTTTCCGGGAACCAGTAGGAATCGATCCACGCACCGCGGCCGATTTCCACGCCGAGGGCGCGCAGCCCCAGGTTGATCTCGCCGGAGCCGTAGGTGTGCTGGAAGAACCACGGCGCGGCGACGACCTCCACGAAGGTATCCTGCAGCTCATTGAGCCAGACAAAAGCGGACCACAGCGGGTGGTCAGCCGCGCGGTGCTTGCCCACGCAGATCCACTTCACCGCGACGGTGACGGCCATGGCCACCGCACCCATGCCCATGAGCACGAGGCCGGAGAGGAGCCAGGTCAGGGGGAAGCCGAGGGCGTCGAGAAGCAAGTCGTAGACGCTAAGGGTTGCCGCGAGCAACATGGCAGAAAACATCGGTGCCAAAAGGCGCATGGTTTCCACCACGCCGCGGGCGGCCTTGACGGCAAAGCCCGGGTTATAGGTCAGCGCCTCACCCGAGTTGGCGGGGGAGTCCACCTCTACGGTCACGCGGCGCATGCGCTCTGGCGGCGCACCCCACCAGTTGGCGCCGGCCTTCGTCTTCTTCGGGGTAGAAGAAAGAACGGCAACCAGCGAGTTCTTCGATAGTTTGCGGCCGGGTGCGGTGATGCCGGAGTTGCCCACGAAGGAGCGCTTACCCACCTTGGTCTCGCCGGTGCGCATCCAGCCGCCGCCGAGCTCGTAGCCGCCGATCATGGTGTCATCGGCCAGGAAGGCACCCTCTTTGACCTCGGTGAGCTTGGGGATCATGACCGCGGTGGAGATTTCCACGTTGGCGCCAATCTCCGCGCCGAGCGAGCGCAGCCAGGCTGGGGTCAGCTGGGAGGCATAGAGCGGAAAGAGCTTGGTGCGGGCCTCGTCCATGAGGCGCTCGATGGCCCACAGGCGCCAGCCCGTGGCCGAGCGCACGGGTGCCACGCCCGGGCTAATGCCCAGCGAGAGAATGCGCACGCCCAGCCAGGTCTGCAGCATATAGGTGGCAAAGGCCGCCAGCGCGCCGACGGGCGCGAAGAAGACCGCACCGATGAAGCTATCGCCACCCGTGGAATGCACAAGGGCGAGGACGATGGCCGCGCCTATCGCCAGCGCCACGACCGGCTGGATGGCGAGGAGGACGGAGGTGGCGTCATAGATAGCCACCCACCACGGCCGGCGCTTTGGCGTATGGGACGGGAAGCGGTGCTTGGAGCGGCCCACCTTCTGGGCAGGCGAGCCGGACCAGCGTTGGCCGTCCTTGATCTTCTTGCGGCCGGTAACGGTGGAACCGGCCTCCACGTGGGCATACTTGCGCACCACGGTGCCAGGCAACAGCGTGGAGCGCGCGCCCACGCGAGCGCCTTCCTTGACGTCGATGGCGCCCACATGCAAGATATCGCCGTCCAGCCAATAACCGGAAAGATCCACTTCGGGCTCGATGGCGGCGTGCTTGCCCAGCGTGAGCAGGCCGGTCACCGGCGGCAGGGAGTGTAGGTCCACGCCGCGCTTGACCTTGACGCCAAGCGTGCGGGCGTAGTTATTCACGCGCGTGGCACCGGCCAGGGAGCTCGCGCCGGAGGCATTAGCCCAGCGCTCGGCCGCCCAGATGCGCAGGTGCGTCGACCCGCCGCGCGGGTAATCGCCCGGCTTAATGCCGGCCGTAATAAGACGCGCGCCGTAGCCGCCAATGGGGATGCGGCCGACGGGGGTGACAAAGACGATGAGCAGGGCAATGACCAGCCACCACGGATAGGCCGCGGCCCACTCAAAGCCCAGTGATGCCGCCACGGTAGAACCCAACATGAGCCAGGCCAGCCAGCTGGAGGCGGCCAGTGTCATGACGGGGATCTGAATCAGGGTCTGGGCGAGGCGGGTGCCGAAGCCGATCTTGGTGACCTCGCGCATGGGGACGTCAGCAGCAGCGGGGCGCGGTTCGGCTCCCGCAATGAGCTCGGCCAGCGAGCCCAAGCGTGGGTGGTCGTAGAGGTCGCGCACGGCCACGGTGGGGTAGCGCTCCCTGATATGACCCACGAGGGTCGCGGCCGCGAGCGAGGTGCCGCCGAGAGAGAAGAAATCGGCGTTCTCGTCCTCCACGGATACGCCGAGCGTTTCTACCCACAGCTCCGCGAGCCACTTCTCGGTCTCGGTCAGCGTGGTCGATTCCACGCCCACTCCAGGCAGCGGCCACGGCAGGGCCTTCTTATCCACCTTGCCGGAGGTACGCACCGGCAGCTCTTCCATCACGCAGATGCGTGGGACGAGCGCGGCCGGCATGGTATCGGCCAGGCGAGCGTGCGCGGCCTCGTGATCGAAGCCCTTGGCCTCATCCTCGAGGGAGACATAGCCCACCAGAACGGACTCGCCGCCGGGAGTCTTTTGCACGGCCACGGCCGAGTTGTAGACGTTATCTAGCGCCGCAACATTAGCTTCGACCTCGCCGAGCTCGATGCGGCGCCCGCCAATCTTTACTTGGTCATCCACGCGGCCGACGAAGTACAGCCCGTCTTCTTCCAGGCGAACGTGGTCACCGGTGCGATAGGCGCGCTGCCAGCCCATGGACTCCAGCGGTGCGTATTTTTCCGCGTCCTTGGCCGGATCCAGATAGGACGCCAGTCCCACGCCGCCGATTACCAGCTCGCCGACGCCGCCCATTTCCACGGGCATGCCCTGCTTATCGACGACCACCAGGTCCCAACCGTTAAGCGGCAATCCAATGGACACCGGCCGGCCCGGCAGCATCTGCTGCGCACAGGCGACGACGGTGGCCTCGGTGGGGCCGTAGGTATTCCACATCTCGCGGTCCTCGGTGGCCAAACGGTCCACCAATTCTTGCGAGCAGGCCTCGCCGCCGACGATGAGTAGGCGGATATTGTCGAGAGCCTCGGCCGGCCAGAGGCCCGCCAGGGTGGGCACGGTGGACACGACGGTGATGTCGCGGCGGATGAGCCATGGGCCCAAATCCATGCCGGAACGCACCAGAGACCGCGGTGCTGGGACCAGGCAGCCGCCGTGGCCCCAGGCCAGCCACATCTCCTCGCAGGAGGCATCGAAGGCGACGGACAAGCCGGCGAGCACGCGATCCTCAGGACCTAAGGGCCCGTGCGGGTGGTTGACCAAAAAGAGGCTCGCTTCCGCGTCCACGAAGGCGGCCGCGGAACGATGGCTGACGGCCACGCCTTTAGGCTTGCCGGTCGAACCTGAGGTGAAGATGATCCACGCGGTGTCCTCTGGGCGCGGAGCATTCGTCTCCTCGGCAGGGGCGTCCGGGCGCGCGGAGTCCCGCAGGAAGCGGAATCCGTCGTCCGTGAAAACGCCATCGATATCGGCTTCGCCGAAAACCATCTCGGCGCGCTCGTCAGGGTCATCGGCGTCGACAGGCACATAGGCTGCGCCTGCCGCCAAGGTCGCCAAAATGGCGAGGTAGAGCTCGCGTTTGCCGGAGGTCATCCTAATGCCGATGCGATCGCCGCGGCGCACGCCATTGGCGTGCAGCTCGGCAGCCCATGCCTCGACCTCGTGGATGAGCTCGGAATAGGTGATGATTTCGCCGTCATCAAGCGCGGCGGCATCGGGGTTCATTTCCGCGGTGGTGGTAATGATGTCCCACAGCGTGCGCGGCCGCGGTGCCGCGCTTCCTAGAAGGTACTGCTGTGGGACGAGCGATTCGGGACCCGCCATTTATGCCTCTTCTTCGTCCGCGGCAATGATGGACTTAGCCAACTTTCGCAGATGCTTGAGCTGCTTATTGGTGGACTCATCCAATGCCTCGTCCTCGGCGGTAGCGACCAGCACCGCCAGGTCCTTGTGGGCCTTTGTGCCCTTTTTGGTGGAAGCGACGATCTGGCGGCGGCGATCCTTTGGGTCGCGTTCGCGCTTTGCCCAGCCGCGGTCCTCGAGGGCGTCGATAAGACGCACCATGTCAGAGGCGTCAATGGCCAGGGTTTCGGACAGATAAGACTGCGACGCGGCATCCGCGTCGACCAGACAGGTAAGGACCCAGTACTCGCGCAGCGTTGTCTGCTTGGTCTGCAAAGCAGCCTCTACGCCATCGCGGGTGCGGCGGCGGAGGCGCTCCAATTGGAACGACGGGGACTCGAGCAGGGTCGTTGGGATTACAGAATTATTCGTGGAAGCCATACCATCATCATAATCCCAAAAGATTGGTTAAGGCCAATTAATCCGTTTCGATGGGAAGCCCAGAAGCCTTCCACTTATCCGTGCCGCCATCCACATTGATGGTGTCCCAGCCCAGCGCATGTTCTAGATACTGGCAGACCTGCATGCTGCGACCGCCTGCGTGGCAGATTACGTAGATATCCTTATCTGGGTCGATTTCCTGGATGCGACCCGTAATCTCGCTCATCGGGATGTGGGTCGCGCCCTTCGCGCGCTCCACTGCCCACTCATCATTCTCGCGGACATCAATGAGCTGAGCGCCTTCTGGTACTTCGGTTGGTTGAACGTTTTTCATGCCTCATACCCTAGTCACGCATAGGTCCTTATGCTGCTCCGCGTGCCGCGTCCGAGAAGAGCCGTGAGGAACTAGGGACGGCGACAACATGCGAGCTCGGCCCGTTGCGTCAATTGTCTGTTCCAGCAGCTTTAGCTCTTGTCTCGCCAGATTTGTAGCCCAAACAGTTATCTGCTTCGGCGTTTAACCCCTTGTAGTCGAGGCTTAGAGTATGCCTTGGTCCAAATCCTTGGCATCCGCGGCGGATGTGCGCAGGGCATGAATTTCCAGCGGCAACTGAGATGAATTCAGGCGAACCCGTCTTGGTTGTGATTAGAGTGGCGTACAGCCCACGGTACGGCTTTCTGTTCATGGCGAGAGTGGGGCTTCTCCGCCACGCTTTCAACGCTCATCTGAATTGAAAGGGAAATTTTTGATGCAAAGTCTGGCAGAGATGCGGACAGAGCTTCGACAAGGCACGCTTGAAATCGATGGCATAACCATTGAAAGCGATATCGAGGTGAGCTTGGAGCCTCACACCGAATATATTGTCAACCTCGAATTTGAAGTTCGCCAAGGAACGGCTCCCACTGCAATGAGGCTTAGGACCTTTAGCGCTGAGTTCGTGCTCTTTGATAATGAGACAGAAAACAGCATTCGTCTTACCGATGGCGTTAGCAATAGCGCAGGCTTTCGTCTGCGAACCGGACAAAAGTCAGACTGGCTCAGTGTCTTTAACGAATACCTCCATAGTTACATGGAAGGAGTCGAACCTGGATACGAATGCATGACTGGTGATTCAGGAATTGTTATCACTGAGAGGGAAGGCGACACCATTCACTTTGCCTGCAACAACCGCAGTCCACGGGAGCAGCTAGCTTTTGAGGACGTCACCGGGACGCTGACACTTAGAAAAGTTGGTTCAGCGGAAGAGCATTCCATCGCTCCTGTAGAGGATGGATCGCCAATTCAACAATATTGCTTCATCGACAGCGGCGATGAAGCAATCGATGAAAAGAAGCTCGTTGATATTGCTACTGCGCTTTCGGGCAAGACCTCCCCGAGAAGCGAAGCGGTCACCACCTTAATTGACAGGCTTGAAGGGCTTAACTACACCATCATGTCTTCCGCAGGCAATGCTGTCACCATCGAAGTGGACATCTCGGATGAGGACACCACCGAATTCGCTATGGTCGATGAGGCTCGACTGTGGAATCTCAACCTAGTGAAGGTTAAAACTCGCACCTTGCTGAATCAGAGCACAAACCGGCCAGAAAGTTAGGCCACACCTGCCCGGAATAAAAATGTGAAGGACCGCGTGATTCGTCGTGTTGAAGAACGGGTTCTGGCGGAGAGCACGCAGGTGCAAGCCGCGGATCTGGCTGTGGCACTTAAATCGTCGGTTCGTGTGAGGAGTCGATGTCGTTTTCTGTAAATAGCGTCGGAAATTGGGGGGTTCGCGCTCTATTTACCGTGAGCGTCGTGCGGGCTGCCCGCGGCGATTCTTGTGTGGCGCATCGGGTCAAAGTGACACACACGGCGCTGGCCCCGCGGAGGCCTGCGTGCGCGTTTTAACGGTGCGCGGAGAGGTACTCCAGAATCGCCTTGACGCGGCGGTTGTCCTCGCTGGGGTCTAAGCGAAGCTTGGTGAAGATGTTGGAGACATGCTTGGCCACCGCGGCGGCGGATAAAACGAGCTCGGCGGCGATGTCCTTGTTGGACTTGCCGCGGGACATTAATTCGAGAACCTCGCGCTCGCGCGGGGTGAGCTCGCCCAAGCCGCTGCGTCCGGAGCTCATGAGAGCTTGAGCCACGGTGGGGTCGATGACGGTGCCGCCCTGGGCCACCACGTCCAGGCTGGCCAGGAAGTCGCGCACCTCGGAGACACGGTCCTTCAAAAGGTAGCCGGTGCCGGCCTCGGGGGAGTCGAAGAGCTCCACCGCATAGGCCGGGGCCACGTATTGGGAGAGCACCATGACAGGCAGGCCCGGGTAGGCGTTTCTCAAATTCACGGCGGCTTTCAAACCATCGTCGCCCATGCCCGGCGGCATGCGTACGTCCGTGATGACGATGTCTGGCAGGTCGTCGCGCAGTTTATCCACCACAGCCTCGAGCGAAGGGGCAGAGGAAGCCTGGTCCACTACAGAGTGCCCGCGGCGCTCCAACAGGCCGGCCAGGCCCTCGCGCAGAATGGCGGAGTCATCCGCTACCACAATCCTTAAGCTCATCTTTTACACTCCTGGCTGTCCGCGATCGAGAAGAAGGGGAGTGGACCCGGCCACCCGGGTCGGGCCGCCAGGCGGTGAGGACAAAGACATTTCTCCGCCGAAGGCAGCAAGACGCTCGGCCATCCCCGCCAGGCCGCGCCCGGGGACGACCTGTGCGCCGCCGGGGCCCTCATCCACCACGGTGATGCGCAGCGAATCGTCCGAGGTCACCAGCACCGAAACCGGCGCGCCCGGCGCATGCTTGGCCGCATTCGTCAAAGCTTCCGTGCCGAAGAAATAGCCGCAGGCCAGCACGGAGGCGGAGAGCTCAGGCAGAGAATGCGGGGCAAAGACGCTGACGTGGGGGCCGTGGGAGGAGGCGGCGTCGGCAAGCGCGGCGACCAGGCCGTGATCCTGCAGCACCTGTGGGTGAATACCGTGCACCGTGGCGCGCAGGGAATTCAGGCCGCGGTCCACGTCCTGCTTTGCGGCGGTGAGGAGCTCGGTGAGGCCAGCGGGGGCGTCGAGAAGAGCCTCGCCCAACTTCATGCTCGCGGCCACGAGGTATTGCTGCGCGCCGTCGTGCAGGTCGCGCTCGATGCGGGCGCGCTCGACCTCGTAGGCGTCCGCGATGGCGCGGCGCGAGGCCGTGAGCTGCGCAATCTGCTGCGCCTGCTGCTGCTCGTGCGTGGTGGGTTGGGGATTCTTTCGGAACACGGTTCACAGCATATCGGGTGTCCCGAACTACAGGGGTAGTGCTGGCACTACCTTAAAGAGCAACGCTAGGGCTGTTCTTTCCGCGGGCCCGGCACGGTGAAATGAGAGACATGGCACAGATACTTTCCCTGACAGACATCACCAAGGACTTCGGCGGCGGCCCGGTGCTCGCCGGAATTTCCCTCGACATTGAACCGGGCGAGCTCGTGGCTGTCATGGGGCCGTCTGGCTCCGGCAAGTCCACGCTGCTGCACTGCATGTCCGGCGTGCTCACCCCCACGCACGGTAGCGTGCGCTACGGGGACGAGGAGCTCTCCGCGCTTTCCGACACCCCCGCTCCCGCACCCGCCTGCGCAACTTCGGCTTCGTCTTCCAGGATGGTCAGCTGCTGCCGGAGCTCAGCAACGTGGATAACGTGGCGCTGCCGGCCATGCTTAACGGTATGGGGCGGGGTGCGGCCCGCAGGCGCGCGATGGAGCTTCTTGATCAGCTGGGCCTGGGTGGCCTGGCGGACCGCCGCCCGGCGCAGGTCTCCGGTGGCCAGGCTCAGCGCGTGACCATTGCGCGTGCGCTAGTGGCGAACCCAGGCGTTGTCTTCGCCGACGAGCCGACCGGTGCGCTGGATCAGTCCACCGGCCACGAGGTCATGCAGATGCTCACCACCATCGTGCGCCAGGCCGGGGCGAGCCTGGTCATGGTCACGCACGACCCGAAGGTGGCCGATTGGATGCAGCGCCGCGTGGAGATTCGCGATGGCATCATTCACGACGACCGCCGCCTGGGGGTGATTCGATGAACACCGCCACCTTGGTCTATGACCTGCAGCGCGAATCCATTCGCGCGCGCTCGGGCACGGGCATCGTCTCTCTATTGGCGATTGTGAGCCTGACCATCGGTTCCGCCATCGCCTTTTTGGTTGCGGGCGGCACCTGGATGTTTTGGGAGCGCGCCCAGCACGTCGAGGACGCCGCGCCCGCCCTCAAGGAGGCCTTTGGCAACGAGATGGAGGCCTTCCTCTATCCCTGGTTCGCCCTGGCTCTCTTTTCCTGCGCGTTCATCCTTCCCGCGCTGTTTAACCTCACCTCCCAGGCCGCCGTCCTGGGTGCGTCCGGAAGGGAGCAGCGCCTAGCCACCCTGCGCCTGCTGGGCTTAAGCTCCCGCCAGGTGGAGCGCATGGCAATTGTGGAAACCGGCCTCCAGGCGGTGATCGGCATCGTGCTCGGCGGGTTGATTAGCCTACTCGTCGCACCGGTCTTTACCCAGCTGGACTTCCAAATGCGGCCCATTGACCTGACAGAGATTCTGCTGCCCTGGTGGGGATATATAGCCGTGGCCGGCGTGCTCTTCCTCCTGGCCATCGGCGCGGCACTGTACGGCATGCGCCGCGTGCGGGTGAGCCCGCTGGGCGTGGCCAAACGCCAGATGCCCGCGGCCTACCGCTGGTGGCGCGCCATCGTCTTCCTCATCATCGTGGCAGTCGGCGGCGTGTTCCTCACGGGCAAGGCGGGCCCGCCCACCGCGATGGTCATCGTGGTCATGTTTGGCATGCTGATGAGCATCAACCTCATCGCGCCTTTCATCCTGCAGTTGGGCGCGCACGTCTTCTCCCTCTTCCCCGGAACCGCGCACTTCGTGGCCTGCCAGCGCGTGGCGGGCAATGCCCGCCCGGCATGGCGGCGCAGCGCTGCCATCGGCTTCTTCGGCTACCTGGCCGGCTTCCTCGTTGCCGCGCCCCTGGGCTCCGATGCCTTGGCCTCGGTGCTCGAAGAAGATCCCGGAATGAACGTGGTGTTCAAGGACATCTCCACTGGCGTTGTACTAACCCTCGTTTTCGGCTTCACGTTGACCACCATGTCCATCATCCTGGGTCAGGTTTCCGGCATCTTCGAGGACAAGGAGCTCATCCGCTCTCTGGATTTGATGGGCGTGCCGCGCGGCTTCCAGTTCCGCTCCGGGGCGCTGACCGTCATGGGGCCGGTCGTGGCCTTGAGCTCCTTCGGTTTTCTCTTCGGCGGCGGAATTGCTTCGCTGATGTTTTTCTCCAACGTCGAGCAAAGCGACGTCGATGTGAGCGCTCGCCTGCTTATGGCCTTCGGCTTCCTGGCGGTGGGCTGGGTGGTCACGCTTCTTGCCATTGTCCTTGTTGAACCGTTGCGCGGCTACGTGCTGCGCACAGGAGGTCGAAAAGAATGAAAAAAGAATGAAAACTGTACTGAAAATTCTTGGCGGACTCTTCAGCGTTGCCTTTATCGCGGTGTTCGCCGCCGTGTACTTCCTCGGCCCCTCCTATGGCGGGGCGCTGCTGGGCTAGCCCTATTTTCTTTTCAACGCCAGCGAAAAACACATCAACACCGCGGTGGTGGATACCGCAGCGTATACCGGAATCTATGGCGAGAGTGAAGAATTTCAGCGCGCCCGCGAGGCTTTGAAAGAGGACCCGACCAACGCGGAGCTCCTCGATGCCGCCATCGACGCCGCCTCCTCCGCCGAAGCCATCCTCCTGACCTTCCGCGGCCTGGACAACGTGCGCACCTTCGGCGAGCCGACCGCCGGCTACGCCTCCGCCAACGTGGTGCTGGATTACCCGGACGGCCGCTCGCTCATGCTCACTACTGCCAAGGACAAGGCGTGCACAGGTGAGGAGTTCGTCGAGGACCCCATCGCTCCTGATGCTCCGGAATCTGAGCTCGACGGCTGGCTTGCCTCCCATTGTGGCTTCTAAGGCGCGGTTTTCGTCCACAGGTGCCTTTAACGTTCACGGCAAATAACGCCCCGAAACACGCTATTTTTCGCCACTATGTACCGTGAACGACAGTGATTAGTCGGAAAACGCGAAAGGTACGCTTCGGCGCGCGGTGGGAAACCTCTTCGGTCCCCACCGTCTGCGGAAACGTACCTTCACAGTGCCGCCGTTAGCGTGCGGCAGAAGCGCTTACTTGAAGCGAGCCTTAGCCTCTTCGAGGATCTTCTCTGCCTCGTCCTTGTCGCCCCAGCCGGAGCCAGTGACTTCCTTGTTCGGCTCCAGGTCCTTGTAGTGGACGAAGAAGTGCTCGATTTCGTCCTTGATGTGCTGCTCCACATCGTTGATGTCCTGGTAGCGCTCCCAGCGCGGGTCATCGATGACGGCGAGCAGCTTGTCGTCGCCGCCGGCCTCGTCGGTCATCTTGAAGACGCCGACGATGCGGGCCTCAACGACTACGCCCGGGAAGACCGGCTCCGGCAGGATGACCAGGGCGTCGAGCGGGTCGCCGTCCTCGCCCAGGGTGTGGTCGATGAAGCCATAGTCAGCCGGGTAAGCCATCGGGGTGAACAGGTAACGGTCGAGGTAGACCTTGCCGGAATCGTGGTCAACCTCGTACTTGTTGCGGGAGCCCTTCGGGATTTCAATGGTTACTTCAACGCTCACAGCGATGTCCTCCATGGGGGATTGGGTATCAATTACTGCCCATAGTCTAGCGCGTTGCGGATTCGCGCTAGGGTTAAAGGCAATGAAAGCAAAGCATGTTTGGTGGTCAGCGACCGCGCTCGTGGTAGCGGCAGCGGTCGGAGGTACGGCTGCGCTGGGCGTTACCCTCCAGCGCGAATACGGCGATCTCTCGCACGGGGAGGCGCAGGCGGTCGAGGCTCCTGAGGAGCCGTTGAGCGCAGCAGAGCCGGGAGAGGCAGACCTGGATGCGCTGAGCGCGAAGCTGGATGAGCTCGCCAAGAATAAGGACCTTGCCACTTTTGGCGGCGAGGTGATCGATACCGAAACCGGTGACGTGGTGTGGCAGCGCGACGCGGATAAGCGGCTTACCCCGGCCTCGTCTACGAAGGTCCTTACCACTGCGGCGGCGACGTTGGCGCTGGATGAGAATGAGAAAATCACCACCAAGGTCTACCGTGGGTCGAACGAAAAGAACGTGGTCATTAAAGCCGCGGGCGATGTGTGGATGACGCACGAACAGCTCGATGATTTGGCCGAGCAGATTTCGAAGAACGTCGAGCAGGTCGATGGCGTCTACGTCGATACCTCAGTGTGGTCCGGCGAGGCGCAGGCCCCAGGCTGGGATCCGGAAAACGTGGACGGCGGCTTCGTCGCGCCGATGGAACCGGCCATGCTCTACGGTGGTCGCTTGGGCGCGACGACGGGGGACGTGCCGAGGAGTCATGAGCCGGCTTTGGACGTCGCTAAGCAGCTAGGCGATCGCCTCGGCGCGGGCAAGGTAGGCATGGGCTCTGTGGCGGAGAACGCGCAGGAGGTGGCGAGCGTGGATTCGCCGCCGTTAGCGGACCGCGCCCGAGAAATGGTGCGCCATTCCGATAACGTCATGGCCGAAGCCATTGCGCGTGAGCTGGCGATGTCCCGTGGCAAGGAAGCCAGCTTTGAAGGCGATACGCAGGCCACGCTCGAGGTGCTGCGGGAGCAAGGATTCGACGTCGAGGGTGTCGACATTAAGGACAATTCCGGGCTCTCGGTGGATAATCGGCTCACGGCCGGGCTGCTGACGCAACTTATTAATGGCGCGGTCAAGGATCCGCGCCTGCGCCCGCTGGTGTCCTACCTTCCGGTAGCCGGCGGCGATGGCACGCTGTACGAGCGCTACGGCGATTCCGCGGCCAAGGGTTACGTGCGAGCTAAGACCGGCACGCTGACTGGGGTCTCGGCCTTGGCCGGCACCGCGCAGGGTGATTCCGGGCGCGTATATGCCTTTGCCTTCCTGGTGAATGACGGCGATATTTTGGCCGCCCGCAAGGCCCAAGACGCGTTGGCTTCTGCTCTGCATGAGTTCTAATAAGCCCTTTTGGCCGCGGGTTTCGCCGCACTTTCTGGCGTGTCGGCGCGGCGTGCGCGCCGCTGGCCTTGACCACGCAGTGGCGGTGGGGCTGTCCGGAGGCGCGGATTCGCTGGCTCTCCTGGCGGCGCTGGTGGCGGAGGGGCACGAGGTGCTCGCGCTGTGCGTGGACCACGGGTTGCAGGACGGATCGCGGGCGCAGGCCGAGCGCGCGGCCGACCAGGCGCGAACGCTAGGCGCGCGGGCGCAGGTGCTTAGCGTTGAGGCGGACGCTGCGGCGGGGGCGGAGTCGATGGAGGCGGCCGCGCGGGCGGCGCGGTATCGGGCACTGGCCGCCGCGTGCGCGGACGAAGGATTAGAGGTTGCCGTGGCGCATACGGCCGATGACCAGGCGGAAACGCTTTTGCTCGGCGCGCTGCGCGGACGGGTGGCCGGCATGAGTGAGCGCAGCGAGGTGGAAGGCGCCCGCGTGGTGCGGCCGCTGTTGAACGTGCGCCGCGCCGATACCGAGGGCGCCTGCGCGGAATTGGGGCTTTCGGTGTGGCAGGACCCGCAGAATGCGGACACGAATTTTCGCCGCGTGGCGCTGCGCCGCGAGGTAATCCCGCAGTTGAGCCGCATCATCGGCGGGGATGCGGTGCCAGCGCTGGCGCAAGCGGCACGTGACGCCGCGCTTGACGATGCCGCTCTCTACACCCCACCCACCACGGACTGCGCGGAGCTGGCGGCATTGGCAGAACCGCGGCGTCGGCGAGCGATCGCGGCGTGGCTAGTCAGCGAAGGGGTAGAGGTGACCCGGAGGGGAGTGGGGGACGTCGCTAAGCTGTGTACCCACTGGCGCGGGCAAGGGCCGGTGGCTGTGCGATCGGCGCGGCAGGTGGGGCAGAGGTTGGAAGTAGCCCGTATAGGTGGCAAACTGGCACTGTTGTCTGGTCATTAAAGGAGCCCACTCGTGCACGACAAGAAAGACTTCGCCGTTCCCGCAAACCGCTACGGTGAGGATGTAGAAGCAATCCTCATTGGAGAAGAGGAACTGCAAAACCGCGTCCAAGAACTCGCGGATATGGTCTCTGAAAAGTATGCCGACGCTGAGCAAGACCTGCTTTTGGTCTGCGTGCTCAAGGGCGCGGCCTTCTTCCTTACGGATTTCGCGCGCAAGCTATCTATCCCCTCTGAGTTGGAGTTTATGGCCGTGTCCTCCTATGGCGCCTCCACTTCTTCTTCCGGTGTGGTGCGCATTTTGAAGGACCTGGACCGCGATATTGCGGGGCGCAACGTGCTTATTGTGGAAGACATTATTGATTCCGGCCTTACCCTGTCATGGCTTATTCGGAACCTGAAGGGGCGAAACCCAGCCTCGCTTGATGTGGTCACGCTGCTGCGTAAGCCGGAGGTAGTAAAGGCCGATATCGACCTTTTGGATGTGGGCTTTGATATCCCTAATGAATTCGTCATCGGCTACGGGCTAGATTATGCGGAACGCTACCGCGATCTGCCCTACGTGGGCACCCTTCACCCTGATGTCTACACCACCGACTAAAATCGCGCAGTAATGAAAAATAACAAGATTATTCGCTACGGCGGGATTGCGGCACTTATCCTTATCGCGCTGTACGCTTTTACCTTCTTTAGCAACGATGCCCGCGGCTACGTGCAAGCGGATACCTCCGTTGCACTGACCCAGCTTAAAGACAAAAACGTCGATGAGGTGGAAATTGATGACCGCGAGCAGCGCCTGCGCATCAAGCTCAAGGACGAAATCACGGTAGACGAGCGCGAAGGCGTGAAGGAGATTGTGGCCAAGTACCCGGCCCGCGCCTCCGAGCAGGTCTTTAACTCTGTCAAGGATTCTGGTGCCCAGAAGTACCAGACCAATGTCACGCAGGAATCCTTCTTGGGCTCCATGCTCAGCATGCTGCTGCCGATGATCATCCTCTTCGGTGTGCTCTTCTGGCTCATGTCCCGCATGCAGCAGGGTGCAGGCGGCATGTTTGGTATCGGCGGGTCCAAGGCTAAGGAACTGACCAAGGATATGCCGACCAATACTTTTGAGGACGTGGCCGGCGCGGACGAAGCCGTGGACGAGCTGCAAGAGATCAAGGACTTCTTGGATGACCCCACCCGCTACCACGACCTAGGCGCCAAGATCCCGCGCGGCGTGCTGCTTTATGGCCCTCCGGGTACCGGTAAGACCTTGCTGGCCCGCGCCGTGGCTGGCGAGGCCGGCGTGCCGTTTTATTCCATCTCCGGTTCTGACTTTGTGGAGATGTTCGTCGGCGTGGGTGCCTCCCGCGTGCGCGACCTGTTCAAGCAGGCGAAGGAAAATAGCCCCTGCATCATCTTCGTGGACGAGATTGACGCCGTGGGCCGCCAGCGCGGTTCCGGCACCGGCGGCGGCCACGATGAGCGCGAGCAGACCCTCAACCAGCTCCTGGTAGAAATGGACGGCTTTGGTGACCGTGAAGGCGTAATCCTCATCGCCGCCACCAACCGCCCGGACATCCTCGATCCGGCGCTGCTGCGCCCAGGCCGCTTTGACCGCCAGATTCCGGTCACCAACCCGGACTTGGCCGGCCGCGAGCAGATCCTGCGCGTGCACGCGAAGAATAAGCCGCTGGCAGAAGAGGTTGACGTAGCGCAGCTGGCCAAGCGCACTGCCGGCATGTCCGGTGCGGACCTGGCCAACGTACTCAACGAGGCCGCTTTGCTTACCGCCCGCATCGGCGGCAACGTCATTACCTATGACGCTTTGGAAGAGGCCACCGACCGCGTCGTGGGCGGCCCGCGCCGCCAGGGCAAGATCATCTCCGAGCACGAGAAGAAAGTCACCGCTTACCACGAGGGCGGACACACGCTTTCCGCGTGGGCACTCAAGGATATTGAGCGCGTGTACAAGGTCACCATCTTGGCCCGCGGTCGCACCGGCGGCCACGCCATGACTTCGCAGGAAGATGACAAGGGCATGTACACCCGCGATGAGCTTTTCTCCCGCCTGGTCTTTGCCATGGGCGGTCGCGCGGCCGAGGAACTGGTCTTCGGTGCGCCGACGACCGGTGCGTCCTCCGATATCGAAAACGCCACCAAGATCGCTCGTTCCATGCTCACCGAGTACGGTTTCTCGCCGGAGCTCGGCACCGTGAAGTACGGCAAGGAGCAGGGCGATCCCTTTAGCCAGATGGGTGGCGGCGGCTCCATCGAGTACTCCGATGAGGTTGCTTCCAAGATCGATGAGCAGATGCGCTACTTGCTCGAGCGCGCGCACGAGCAGGCCTATGACATCCTGCGCAATAACCGCTACTACCTGGATAAGCTGGCAGAGGCCTTGCTGGAGAAGGAAACCCTGCGCCGCCCCGACCTGGAGCGAATCTTCGATGGCATCGAGCCACGCGAAGCCTTCGACGTTTTCCCAGGCGAGGATGATCGCTTCCCCCGCCAGATTGGTTATGCGCCGGTCAAGACCCCGGTCGAGCTGGCTAAGGAGCGCGGCGAGGAGCTGCCTAAGCGCATGACGCTTCTCGATGCCTCCAGGGCCGCCCGTGAGCGCCGCCTCGCCGGTGAAGAACCGAAGGGTGAAGTGGGCTTCAACTTTGGCCAGCACGCTGGCGATTACGTCGATCCGGACACCGCCCGCGAGTTGGGAAGCACCCCAACAAACCAGGGCAAGGAGTCCACAGACACCAAACGAGCTGGCGCACAGCCTGATCGGCCGGCTCAGCCTTCCGAACCCGCTGAGCGTCCGACGGCACGCCCTGCCGCACGCCCCGCTACGGGCGGCGGTAAGCATCACAAGCCGGATGCCGGCGCGGATGCTGAGGCTGAGACCAGCCAGTGGTTTAGCCCTGGCTGGGACGAGAAGGATCGCCGCAAGAATCCCTATGCGCGCGAGGACGACAAGCAAGAAGATAACTAATGCCTGATAATCACATTCCCGCCCGTGCCCCCTTCGACCAGGACCGGGCGGAGGCGGCGGTACGCGAGTTGCTCCTTGCAGTGGGGGAGGACCCCGACCGCGAGGGTTTGCGCGAAACCCCGGCCCGTGTGGCCCGCGCCTACCGCGAGGTCTTTGCCGGCCTGCACGAAGACCCAACCGAGGTCTTGCACAAGACCTTCGCCGAGGACCACCAAGAACTGGTCCTGGTGCGCGATATCCCTATCTATTCCACCTGCGAGCACCACTTGGTGCCGTTCTACGGCGTGGCGCACATTGGTTATATCCCAGGTAAAGACGGCCACGTCACCGGCTTGAGCAAGCTTGCCCGCCTAGCGGATATGTACGCCAAGCGCCCCCAGGTCCAAGAGCGCCTGACCCAGCAGGTCGCGGATGCCCTGGTGGAGGTCCTTGGCGCGCAGTCCGTCATCGTGGTCATCGAGTGCGAGCATTTGTGCATGGCCATGCGCGGCATCCGCAAGCCCGGTGCGACGACAACCACCTCCGCGGTGCGCGGAGGCTTCAAAAATAATGCCGCCTCTCGTGCAGAGGTACTCAGCCTGATTCGTAGCTAAATTCGGTTCACCATTAAAAGCCTTAAGGAGCACGCCATGCAGCAGGCAACCTCGGTTTCGGATCTGACCCGGAGCAATCGCACTCTGGTGATGGGCATCGTCAACGTTACGGAGGATTCCTTTTCCGATGGCGGCCGGTGGTTGGACTTTGATGCCGCCATTAATCACGCCCGCGAGCTCGTGGCGCAGGGTGCTGACATGATTGACGTCGGCGGCGAATCCACCCGCCCGGGCGCGGTCCGCGTGGAGGCGGACGTCGAGGAGCGCCGCGTGGTGCCCGTCATTCAGGCCTTGAGCAAGCTCGGCATCCGCACCTCCGTGGATACGATGCGCGCCTCGGTGGCACGTGCGGCGACAGCGGCCGGCGTGGACATGATTAATGATGTCTCTGGTGGCCTGGCGGATCCTGAGATGTATCGCGCGATGGCCGAGGCCGGCGTGCCCGTGTGCCTCATGCACTGGCGTACGCTGCAGGAGGGCGCATTCGGCTCCGCGGCCGGCAGCGCGGATCACGGCGGCGATGTGGTGCGCGATGTGCGAGAAACCCTAGAACGCCTGGCGAATAACGCGCTAGACGCCGGCGTGCGCCGCGATAATATCGTGCTCGATCCGGGCTTGGGCTTTGCCAAAACCCCGCAGGATAATTGGGCGTTGCTCAAGGCCCTGCCGGAGTTCCTCGGCGGCGAATTTCCCCTCCTGGTAGGAGCATCCCGTAAACGCTTCCTGGCCGCCATTCGGGAGGATCGCGGCGTGGAGTCCAGCCCGCTGCTGGCCGATCCCGCTACCGCGGCCGTAACCGCCATTTCCGCCCAGATGGGGGCGTGGGGTGTGCGCGTGCATGAGGTTGCTGTCTCCCGCGACGCCGTGGATGTGGCGGCCGCTTGGAACGCCGGCAATGACTACACAGGCGGGGTCAACGCCAGCGGCAGCTATAGCAATGGCGCTGATGGCAATGGAACTATGAAGTCCACGGCTCTATCACGTAAACCTGAGGAGTAAATCATGGCAGACCGCATTGAACTCACCGGCCTGGAATGCTTTGGCTACCACGGCGTCTTTGAGGAAGAAAAGCGTACCGGCCAGCCTTTCATCGTGGACATCACCTGCTGGTCCGATTTCGCCGAGGCCGCCGCTACCGATGATCTGACCAAGACCATCAATTACGCCGAGCTTGCCGACGTCGCTGCAAACATCATCGAAGGCCCCGCCCGCGACCTCATCGAGACCGTCGCTAGCGAGGTGGCCGATACCATCATGGCTACCTTCGAGGGCCTGCACGCCGTCGAGGTCACGCTTCATAAGCCGAAGGCACCGATTCCGCGCACTTTTGCCGATGTCGTCGTGGTCGCCCGCCGCTCCCGCAAGCACGCGAGGACGCTCTAATGCGCGCGGTGCTATCCATCGGATCCAATATGGATGACCGCGTGAAGCTATTGCGCACGGTATTCGACGAATTCGCCGGCGACATTGTTGCCGCCTCGCCGGTCTATGCCACCCCGCCGTGGGGAGTAACGGACCAGGACGAATTCCTCAATGCCGTGCTCATTGTGGATGTGGACGAGTCACCCAAGGAACTGCTGCGCCGCGGGCAGAAGCTCGAGGAGGCCGCGGAGCGGGTGCGGGTGCGTCACTGGGGCCCGCGCACGTTAGACGTAGACATCGTGGACATCGAGGGATACACCTCCGATGACCCGGAGCTCACCGTCCCGCATCCTTATGCCCACGAGCGCGCCTTCGTGCTGATTCCCTGGTTGGCGGCCGATGGTGGTGCTAGGTTGAGTGGGGAGGGCGTCGCCAAGCGGGTGGCAGCACTCGACCCGAAGGAGCGCGCCGATATTCGCCGGTTGGGCATGATGGAGGAGCTATGAAACGGACCTCGTTGGGTGCCCTCATTGGCACCGGGGTCTTCTTTGCCGCCGCCGCGGCCATCCTCACTACGCGCTTTTATGGCTCCATGCTGCACATCCCAGTGACGGTTTCGGCCACGCTGTGGCTCATGGCGGTCATCTGCTTAGTGCTGACCTGGAAGGTGGACCAAGCCACCGAGGACGAGCATGGCATCGGCCTAGATAGTTCGCAGCTTAATCCCATGACCATCACGCAGTTCATGCTGGTGGGCAAGGCCTCGGCGTGGACCGGAGCCATCGTGGGGGGAATCTATGCAGGCGTGGCCGTCTACGTTATCCCCAACGCCGGCACGCTTGCGGCCGCCTCCGATGACCTGGTGGGGGTCATTGCCTCGGCGCTCGGTGGCCTTGCCATGTGCGCTGCTGGCCTGCGGCTGGAGCGACACTGTGAGACCCCGCCCCCACCAGATGGGGTACAAACGGTACATTAGTGAGCATGACTGAGCCGCGCTCTTCTTCTCACACTACTTCCGCCAAGACGTCCAAGCCGGATCTGGGCCAGATCGGGCTCATCGTCCTCGTGGTGCTGGCCGTCCTAGCCAGCATCGTCATGCTGATTTCCGGCTCTGCCGCAGCGCTAAAGATTGCGCTCATCGCCGCCCTATGGGCCGCTGTGCTCGGCTTCTTCCTAGTGATGCGCTACCGCCGCCAGGCCGAAGAATCCGTTACCAAGCTGGAACTGCAGGAGCGCGCCCACCGCGCCGAGCTGAAGCAAGCCCGCGCGGCCGATGGCCAGCCCCTACCGGACCAGGAACTGCTCGATGAGATCCGCACCGAGCTCGCTTCCATCCGCAAGCAGATTGAGGATCTTTCCGGCCACGAATTCACCTATGAGCCGGCCGCCCTACACGCAGAAGCCCGCCGCATCATGCAGCTGGAGGCCCAGACCGCGGCCGCCGCGCGCCCGGATGCGGAGGAAGGCAACGTGGACTTCACCCAGTCTTCTTCCGGCGCCCCGTCCGCCGATGCTATCGCCGGCCGCCTGGGGAACCAGCCGTCTGCAGCGCACGCTGAGTCCAACCCACTCAATGACATCATTAGTGAAAAGACGCGCGCGCAGCGTACCTCCGGCAAGGCTTCTGGCGCCTCTACCTTTAATACTGGCGGTTTCCAAGCGGTGCGCTGGGACACCGGCGGAGATGACTCCTTGAAGACCTCCCGCACTTCGACCGCCAACGAGCACCACGGCAGCCATCGCAAGCCGGAGGCTGCGACCACGGCCAATGACGAGACACAAAACATCCCGCAGCAGGCGGCGCCGCAGCGCGATGAGCGCGCGGAGTACCCGGGCTCCGGCCAGCACGTGGCCCCAGAAAAGTCCGAGCCAGTACGCCAGAAGGCGGCCCGCTCGCATCATCGCGCGGCTGCTGAGGAGCCGGATTCGCGTGGCCGCCGCCGCAGCGACGATAAGCGCGAAGGCGCAGTGTCTGTAGCCGAGCTTTTGGCCCAAGCGAAGAAAAAGAAGGACAAATAAATGCGCCCGCCACGCATGCGGGTAGCTCTCTTTGGCCGTAGCTTGGCCGGTTTTACCTTGGCCAATGCCATGGAACGCGCCGGCCATGAGGTGCAGATGCTCTCGGATCCAGCCGAGCTTTCTTCCTTCGAGACTCTCATTATCGCCGTGGGCGATGCCCGTCTGGAAGCTACCGTGGAGTTACTCGAGCCACACGTCCATCGCGGACTAATCGTCTTCCACACCTGCCTTTCGCGCGGAGTGCAGGTATTGGATCCCCTGGAAACCCACGGCTGCGTTGTCGCGGCGCTCGCCCCATTTACACTTAAGCGCTGGGCGGTGACCACCCTGGATGAGTTGGGCGAGACCGTGGTGGAACTTAATATCGCCGAGTTTTACGCAGAGACCGTAGCGCTTTCCGACGCCGAACGTGCCCCCTTTGCCGCCCGCGCCTACTACGCCGAAATGCTGCGGCGCTTGCATATCTCTGCGGCGGTTGATGCTCATTTCCTCTCGCCCTCAGAAGAGCCACCCCTGGTGGGTGAGGACATGGACACCGAAGAAATTATCGCCGCCTACCGCGGCGCCACTGACCCCGGCTTGCGGCGCAGCTACGTGGAAGTTGCCCGCCGCCTAGGAGAGGTGGACGGCCGCGAAGAGCTAGAAATGTGGGCCCTACAAGAGGAGAGCCGATGAGCCTGGAGCTGGGAAACGCTACCGTCATCAACGATATTGAGCGCATCCGCATGGTCGGTAGTGCTTTTCACAAGACTGGCCGGCCGGTCGCCTTCGTGCCGCTGACTACCGGTGTGCACGCCGGTCATATCGCGCTGGTGCGCGCGGCGAAGCGCATCCGGGGCGCCGTTACCGTCGTGGCCCTGCAGTCCCCGCAGAAGGAGGACCTTGAGCTTCTGCGGGCCGAAGGAGTGGACATCGTGTGGGAGTACTCGCCCGAGTCCTTGTGGCCACACGGACGCCGCATCGCCGTAGCACCGGCCGACGCCGCCACCGCTCTCGAGCCGGATCTCAGCGGGGATCTCACGCTTTACCTCGCGCTCATTTTGACGCTTGCGCCAACCGACGTCCTTTTAGGCGAGAAGGACTACGAGCTTCTCCTTGCCATCCACCATGCGGTCCAGGACTTCCACCTAGGAGTCCGTGTGCAAGGCGTACCCGCTGTGCGCATGCCCGACGGCGTGGTAATGAGCCTGCGCAATACCCACGTGCCGGCCGAATCCCGCGAGCAGGCCGCGGCACTATCTGCCGCGCTCACCGCTGGCGCGCACGCCGCCGAGGCCGGTGCGCAGAAGGTACGTGAGGTTGCCGCGGAGGTGCTTCGCGCCGCGGGGGTTGAACCCGAGTATCTCGAGGTGCGCGGTCGAGATTTAGGGGCCCCTCCCGTAGAAGGTGATGCCCGCCTGCTTGTTGCCGCGACAATCGGTGGCGTCCGGCTCATCGATAATGTGGGCCTGCCGCTGGGCATCGGTTTTAATAATATTGAAGAACACGAAGCCAAGGCCGAGCTCGAACGCGAACAGCAACGCGAGCAACAGCGCGCACAAGATGCCGCTTCCCAACAGCTATCGGAGGACTAATGACCGATATCCAGATCCGCGACCTAGACCCGCGCGATGAACCCCAGGCCATTTCCTTTGCCATTGAAGGCATGCATCTGCACTGGTTTGTGAAAAATCCTCGCTTCGAGCGCGCCTATGGCCGCTATTTTTGGGATTTAGAGCGCGCCAAGGCCACCGATATCTTGGCCGCTTACGATGGCGACCGCTTCCTCGGCGTGCTGCTGGCCTCCATGAAGGGCAAGCCCGCGTTGCCATATCCGTGGTGGCGCAAGGCATTTGTCCGCGCGGTGGAAATCTTTAATAATCTGCGCCCGGGCGGGCACCGCGATGATTACGATGCCGCCAATCAGGACATGCTGCTCAAGTACTTGGGCAAGCACCCCATTGATGGCGAAATCGGTTTCCTCGTCGCGGATCCCAATTCCGGCGTGAGCGGCGTGGGCACGGCACTACTTGAGGCCTTCGAATCCCGCCATTCCGGGAAGAATATCTACCTGTTTACCGATGACGGCTGTACGTACCAGTTTTATGACAGCCGCGGCTTTAACCAGGTAGGCGAGCGCACCATCGCGGTCAACGAGGACCGCGACTTGGTGTGCATGCTCTATGTGCGGCGCTTGGGCGCACCGCAGACCTAGCGCGCCAAGGCCCCCATCGGGTCCCAGGCCGGCAGGGTAGTCACGGACTCGGACTGCAAAGCCGCTTGGTATTGTTCCGGCAGTCGGGAAGGGTGTACGGCAATTTCGAAGACGAACTCGTCGAACCAGTCATCGGCCATGGTCCAAAAGCCCTTATCGGCCTTCTTTGGACCCCAGGAATTCTCCACGCGCCAGCTTTGTACTGCGCCGCCTTCGGCGATATCGGCGCCGGTAAACACCATCGCGTGGGTCATCATGGACTCGTGCAGGCGCAAACGCTGTGCCTTGTCCAGATCCATCTCCACGCCGTAGAAGGCCTCATAATCGTGCAGGTGCTTGGCCCACACGCCGTGCTCATCATCGGATTGCTGGTCAGTATCGCAGCCGAACCACACTGGCTGGCCATCGTTGATGGAGTCACGCGCGGCATCGCGCAGCACCTCCACCGGCGCGTTCAGATAGGTTACGCGCTCGCCGGCCACATTGCCCAGGTATTCCACGGTGTAGAGCTTGCCGTAGGCATTGCGGGGATCATTGACCACGCACACGTACTCACTGAGGTCTGCGGGCAGGTATTCCTTGGCAAACTCCTGCGGGGTAAAGGTGCCCGCGCGGTGGAACTCATCATCCTTATCGCGATATTGCCAGACAAAGTCCTCCGGCGGCAGGCCCAGGTTGGCGGTGAGGATACGGTAGACGTCGGCAAGCGCCTGCTTGTGCGCGCCCTCTTCGCCGCTGCGGATCCGGTGCGCGGCGCGGCGCAGCACGGTCTGCAGGTTACGGTTCAACATCGCCGTGGCCTCCGAAGAAGCGGTTTCCGGCATGGCGTACTGCGGTACTACACCGTATTTTTCCACCAGTGCGACAAACATGGACCACTGTCCGCCGTCATCGATCGGATCATCCATGAGCTTGGTTACGGTGCGGTCCGTAATATCGCGGTCCTTCAGCTCAGCCATGGCGCTAAGGAACCAATTGGCCTTCTCGAGCTTGTCAAAGAAGTAAATATAGGTCTGGGAAAGCTCAAAATCTTTAAGCTTGGCCTTGTCCATCAGCCCACCGCGCAGGGAATTCAGGCCGGCAAAAATCCAGCAGCGGCCCGAAGCCTTCTGGTCGGCCACGCCCCAGGAATCTAGCTTATGGCTGGTCACCCGGTTAAGGGTGTGCAGTACCTCGCGGTCGAGGCTGAGCTTATCGACGCCTTCCTGAGCCACCCCATTGCGTACCAAGCGCAGCGTGGCATCACTGGCGAGCTCAGCATTGGCGGCATGAACCTCGTTCGGGTTAATCTCGGTCATTTCTCGATTCTCCTTAGTTCATCCGGTCCCAGAGGGGAAGCTCAATCGGTTCGGTATCTAGCGCCTGAGAAAGCTCATCGCTCAGGTGCTCCTTGCGCACGGCGATGTGGAAGACGTTGTGGTCAAACCAGGCATCGGCCATCGTGGCAAAACCCTTGCCCGGCACATCCTCGCCGTCTTCCTTGCGTGGTGGCTTGGAGCCCCAAGAGTTCTCCACGCGCCAAGCTCGGTCCCCATCCACACCGGTGAGCGCCATCGCGTGGGTAGGCGCGGTCTCGCCGGAGGTAAAACGCTCCTCCTTAGTCATGGTGGAATCGATGCCGTAGAGGCCATCGGTATCCACTAGCCCTTCGTCCCACACGCCGTTGAGGAAAGAGAATTGGCGGTTGACATCGCAGCTAAACCACACCGGCTCGCCGGCGGCTAGGCTGCGCTTGGCGGTCTCCTTGAGCTCTTCCACGGTGACGTTTAAGTACTCTTGCGGTGCGCCGCCCAGCACATTGCTTTCATCGGCGCTGCTAAATACGCGATGCTTGGGGTTGGTGGAACGGGGGTCATCAGCCAGCACCACGAACTCGTCGAGGTGGGGTAGGTATTTCTTGGCAAACTCGCGCGGGGTGGAGTGCAGGCGCACGAATTGCTCGTCCTTGGTGCGATACGCCCAGGTAAATTCCTCGGGCGGGGTGCCCAGGTGGATGGCCAGGATGCGGTGGAAATCTTTGCGTGCCTGAGCAAGGATGTCCTCGCGCGGGCCATCTAGCGCGGCGGCGCGACGCACCACCGTGGCGAGATCGCGGTTCATTTCCGCGGTATGTCCAGACGAGCGGACCTCCGGCATGACCTCGGCAGGTACCACGCCGTACTTGGCCACCAGGTTGCTAAAGAAGCACCACCAGCCGCCGTCGGCTCCAGCGTGGTCGAGCACTGCGGCCACGGTGCGCTCATCCCAACCAGCGTCCTTTTTATCCAGCAGCTGATTGAGAACCAGGTTGGCCCGCTCCAGCTTGTCAAAATACTGCAGGTAGGTGAAGGAAAACTCGAAATTATCTACGTTGAGTTCCTGCGCAGCGCGGTGGCGGAAGACGTTTAACGCAGCGAACATCCAGCAGCGGCCGGAACGCTTTTGATCCGTTACATCCAAGCTATCCAGCTTGGTTTCCGTGGTGGGGTATAAGGCGGTAATGCGGTCGCGGTCAAGCGCCGCCTTGGCCGCGCCAACGTTGGTGATGGCGTTGCGGGCCAGCCGCAGCCGTGAATCGGCCGCAGCCTCCTTGCGCAACTGGGACAGGTATTCCTTGGTGAGCAAAGTCATATTTCGGTTTTAGCAGACTAGAAATCCTGATGGGGCTGGTTGGGGGAAGAGCTAGAGAAATTCCGCCAGCTTTTCGACGGCCTCCGGAGTCCCCACTTCCTCCGGCAGCCACGGAACCTCGCGCACTGGGGTCTGCGGGAGCTTGGCGCGGAGAAGTGCGAGCGCCTCATCTTCGGCCGCGCGACGGGCGGCGAGGAATTCTCCCTGGTTGGCAGGGGTACGGCGGTTAACCAGCGTGGACCCCACGCGCACGCCATTTCCGGTGAGGTCCGCGTGGAACTCGGCTGACTCGAGTACGGGCAGGCGCTCGGCGGTAAGGACAATATGGAAGACCGTGCGCGGTGAAGTCAGCGCCGCGCGCAGCTGGGAAAAGCGCTCGCGCCGCTGGAAAAGAGTGGCACGAATTTCCTGATTGCGCCGGTCCACGGGGTCATTATTCGCGCTGTTGCCGGGCGACATTCCGCGTACTAGCGAGCCGAATTTATCGGATTTCTCGCGCCGGGAAAGTAAGCCATCGGTATAGGCGGCCATGATTTCTGGCAAAGCCATCAGCCGCGAGGTATGCCCAGACGGGGCGGTATCGAAGATGAGGAAATCGACGTCGGAGTCTTCGCCGACGAGCGCCGCGATACGCTCCAATAGTGCTGCCTCCTGCGTGCCGGGCGATTGCCGGGCCAAGTCCAGGTGCTTTGTGACCTCGCCATGCAGATGCTCGGGCATGAAACGGCGCATCGCAGAACCTACCTGCGCAAGATGTTGTTCCGTGGCGCGCGCCGGGTCGATCTCGATGGCGGAGAGGGAAGGGGTGAGGGCCACGGGGGCATCGCCAAGCGCGGTGCCAAAGATGTGCCCCAAGTTGTGCGCTGGGTCCGTAGAGACCAAGCAGACGCGGTGATCGCGGGACAGGCGCAGCGCGGTGGCGGTAGCCAGGGTGGTCTTTCCCACCCCGCCCTTGCCCCCAAAGAACATGATGGGTGCAGTCTCTAACAACATTGAATATTCTCCAGCGGGGATCTTTCCATTCCCATGCGCGTATGCCAGGCGTGGAAATCCTCATAGACCAACGGCAAAAGCTCCAGGGTGTAGTAACTGGCCGGGTTGGGAATGCCCAGGGCCTCCGAGACCACCAGCATCATGAAGAGATCGTCTTCCTGCTGCTGGGCTTTGGCAAAACTGGCGCGGTACGGGGCCTGGTAGAACTCATTGAGACCAGCCCCGAACGCCCTAAGCTTGTCGAGCATGCTCGGGCAGCGGGGCGTCAAGATCATCATCGGACCACTCCAGTGGGGCCTCCTTGCGGGCACGAGAGATGGCACCGACGGCCTCCACAATGACCCAGATGGTGGCGACCACGATGATGGCGTCCATGCAGAACAGCAGCCAGTTCTGGCTAGTAAATAGCGACTTTAGCTGCAGGAGCGCGGCCCACAGGGACATGGCGGTAACGAAGATGAGCGGGATGACCACTGGCCACGTCGGCCGACGTAGGTGGGTGAGGATGACTACCACGATGGCCAAGGAGAGTCCTGCCATGAGCTGGTTGGTGGTACCGAATAGCGGCCAGATGGTCATGCCGCCCGAGCCATCCACGCCGGCGGAGAAGGTCAGCCCAAAGGCCAAGCCCACCGCAATGACGGTGGCGGCCAAAGCCTTGATGCGTACGCCTATGATTTCGCCGATTTCTTGGACCACCAAACGCTGCAGGCGCACACCCGAGTCCATCGTGGTAGCCGCAAAAAGCACGGCCATGGTGGCCAAGATGGTGCCGGAAAGGGAGGTAGGAATACCCAAGCCCTCATTCATGAGCGCGCCGCCGCCTTGCACAAAGGCGTCCACGCCGCCGGCGTTCCACTCGGAGTAGATTTCTTCCCACTGCGCGGCGGTCTTGAAGCCAGCGGTAGTAGCGATGATGGTGCCCAGTGCGAGCAAGCCCTCGCCCACCGCGCCGAAGTAGCCCACAAAGCGCACGTCGGTTTCTTTATCCACCTGCTTGGAAGAGGTACCGGAGGCCACCACGCCGTGAAATCCGGAGACAGCGCCGCAGGCGATGGTGACAAAGAGCAGTGGAAAGATGCCCGGGGTGCCGTCTGGTACGTTATCGCGCAACGCTGGCGCCATAATTGAGGGCCGAGTGATAAGGAAAGACCCGTACAAGATGGCCAAACCTACGAAAAGCTGCAGGCCGTTGATGTAATCGCGTGGCTGCAGCAGCACCCATACCGGCAGCATCGAAGCGATGAAGGCGTAGATGAATAACAAGATGATCCACACGCCGTTGGCGGGAATCCCCAGGACGGTATCCGGCAAGACCACGGGAACGCGGTCACCGATGATCATCAGCGCGTAGAGCGCGATCACACCCACGATAGATACCAGCGGTAGGTTCCACTTCAGGCGGTAGATGGCTTGGCCGATAAGTAGCGCGACGGCGATGGCGCCCCACGTGGGAATGACGGCCGTGGGAGTGGATACCAACAGGTTGGAGATGACCACTGCGAAGGCAGTATTCACCATCAAAAGCAACAGGAAAATGACGATGAGGAAGAGGTTGCGCCCGCGCTTGCCGATATAGCGCCCAGACAAGGTACCAATGGATTGGCCCTTGTGGCGTTGGGAGGCCCACAGAGCGCCGAGATCGTGCAAACCTGCGAAGAAGATGGTGCCGATGGTCACCCAGAGAAAGGCCGGTACCCAGCCCCAGATAACGGCTACGGCAGGACCGATGATCGGTGCTGCACCCGCTACGGAAGTGAAGTGGTGCCCCCACAGGACGTATTTATTGGTCGGGACATAATCCACGCCGTCTTCCATGGTGTGGGCCGGGGTGGAGTAATTCGGGGATAGCCGGAAAATTCTTCGCCCTAGGAATTTGGAGTAGAGCAGATAGCCGGCGACCATCATCGCGATACCGATGACGGCGAGGACAAGAGAGTTCATAGTGTGTGTCTCCTCATAGACGGGCAGGTGGCGTGCATCACACGTGCGAATAGTATGCCATAACTCACATATGTGTTTGCCTGTGGGGGAGACCGATGGGTGGATTTATATTTGAAGGGTACCCGGAGACTTTTGGTTCAGTCGCCGTGGATAGACGAAAGCGCGGCCCTTGCTCGAGCAGGAACAAGGGCCGCGCGGTGGGTACTTAAACCAGGTGGTGGTTACTTCTTATCGACGCCGATATTGCCGTCCTTCTTCCACACCACAACCACTGCCGGGCGTGGGGTGGACTTGCCACCGTCAGGCCAGTGAGAGGTCTGCTTTTCAAAGGTGGCATCATCGGTTTCACCTGGGTGCTGGACGTTGACCATCACGCGCTCATCGGTGACGATGGGGCCACAGGTCTCGGCACCTGCCGGAACGGTAAGGAAGCACTTCAGCTCACCGCGGGTATCGCCCTCGGTGGTCACCGCGTAGAGGCCATCGTTGGACTCCAACGCGTTACCGTCGGTGGAGATCCACAGATTGCCGTGGCTATCGAAGGCCAGGTTATCCGGGCAGGAAATCGGGGAGACCTTCTCCTTGTCAAAACCACCGAAGTAGGTATTAGCCTCCTTCGGATCGCCACAGACCAAGAAGAGGTTCCAGGTGAACTTCTCGCCAGCGTGGTCATCTTCAATCTCCATGACCAGGCCGTTCTTGTTCTCCTTGATAGGAGCCCATTCCATAGGCTCTTCCTTGTTCTTCTTGGCGTTCTCGCCGGTAGCGCCACGGTACTTATTGTTGGTCAGGGCAACGTAGACCTTCTCCGAGTCTGGGTGGACCTGCATATCCTCAGGGCGGTCCATCTTGGTCGCGCCCACCTTATCGGCGGCCTCACGGGTGTAGACCGCAACCTCTTCTGCAGACATGCCGTCGACGTGGGACTCGAACTTATTGTTTTCCGTATCGGAGGTCAGCAGCTTAATCCACTTGCCCTCGCCGTCGAAGGCACCGTCTTCGGGCAGTACGCCGGAGCCGTCAATCTCGTCGGCTGGGGAGTTGCCCTCTACCTTGGCTACGTACAAGGTGCCGTGGTCCAAGATGGTGAGGTTGTGCTCGATGTCGCCCTCTTTGTACTTCTTGGTGGAGATGAACTTGTAGATGTACTCGAAGCGGGAGTCATCGCCGGCGTAGCACACCACGGTGCCATCGGAGGCGATGTGGATGTTGGCGGCCTCGTGCTTGAATCGGCCCAGAGCGGTGTGCTTGACCGGGGTGGACTTAGGATCTAGTGGGTTAATCTCGACGATCCAGCCGAAGCGGTTCGGCTCGTTCGGCTCCTTGGAGACGTCGAAACGCTTATCAAAGCGCTCCCACTTGCGCTGGGACTCGCCATCTTCCATGCCGAAGCGCTCTAGGGACTCCTGCGCCTTCTTGTCATCCAGCTTGGCGTGAGCGAAGTACTGGTCAAAGTTCTCTTCGCCGGAGAGCATGGTGTTCCACGGGGTGATGCCACCGGAGCAGTTACTCAGAGTACCCTTGACCTTCTTGCCCGTCTTATCGGCGGAGGTCTTTACAAAATCGGAACCGGCAGCCGGGCCGACCAAGGTGAATTCGGTGGTGGCGGTAATGCGGCGGTTGAGCGGGCCAAACTCGCGCTTGAGCTCACCGGTGTTTCCTACCTTGGATACTTCCACGATGGAGTGGCCGTGGCCAGCCCAGCCAATCTTGGCCTGCTCTTCGGTGGGGTTGTCCGCATCGTAGTTGGGGAACATCTGCGGCTCGGTGGTGTACTCGTGGGAGCAAACGTAGATAAGGCGGTTGTCATCGTCCGGGTGCTCGATGAGGCCGGCGAAGTCATTGTTGAATCCGAACTGCTTCTCTGCTGCCTCGGCGGTCTGATTCTTGTCATCGAATTCCGGCGCGTCCTTAAACAGCGGATCGCCCCACGCGATGAGCACGGACTGCTCGTAGCCATCCGGGATGACTACTTCGTCCTTTTCATTCGGCTGTACTGGGTCAAACTTCATGCCCTCTGCGGAGGTTAGCTCGACGTTCGCCTCAGAGGTCTTGCCGCCCTTGCCCTCGGAAGAAGACGCCTCAGTAGAAGCATCGTCTGGGCTAGAGCAGGCAGCCAGCGCGGCGCCGCCGCCGACGGTTACGACAGACAGGCTGCCCGCGCGCAGGGCGGTACGACGGGAGAACTGGTCACCGAAGTACGGGTTATCGGACTTGTTCTCGCACTCTCCAAAGCAGGCATTACCGCACTTGTAGGTGCAAGTCAGGCTGGAACGAGAGGATGTGAAGAGACTAGAGAGAAGATTGCGGCCCTTAAGCGCCATGGGTAGTGCTCCAAAAATGTCGAAAAATATTGATTACATATGGGGACAGTCATATATAAAAGGTCATCTTCGTAACTGTGTGTTGACCCCGAGGTGACAGTGAAGTGAATTATGCGTAAATCCTTTCCCGGGAGAGGGTGGCGTGGGCTAAATCGCGTGCTGCGGTGGGGATCGACTACCCTTGGCTAACGTGAGCGAGCAGAAGAATAATGAAGTAAACGATGTCCCTGAGCAGCTGCGCATCCGCCGCGAAAAGCGCGATCGCCTGCTGGAATCCGGCGTAGAGGCCTACCCGGTAACCGTTGAGCGCACCATCTCTTTAAAGGATTTGCGCCATGATTTCCGCGTCGTGGCTGAAGGCGAAGAGCCTGGCAACGAAGAGGGCGTAACCTACCTGGCCCCTGGTGAGGAAACCGAGGTCACCCATGCCATTGCCGGTCGCCTTATTTTTATGCGCAATACCGGCAAGCTGTGCTTCGCCACCTTGCAAGATGGCGATGGCACCCAGGTGCAGGCCATGCTTTCCCTCGCAGAGGTAGGCAAGGAGCGTCTCGACGCCTGGAAGTCCGACGTCGACTTGGGCGATTTCATCTCCGTGCGCGGCCGCGTGATTTCTTCGCGCCGCGGCGAGCTGTCCATCATGGTCTCCGAATGGACCATGGCCGCTAAGTCCTTGCGCCCGTTGCCGGTGTCCTTCGCCGATATGGCTGAAGATACCCGCGTGCGCCAGCGCTATAACGACCTCATTATCCGCGAAGATGCCCGCAAGAACGCCATGATTCGCGTCAAGGTCATGCGCGCGCTGCGCAATTACCTGGAAAGCCAGGACTTTGTAGAAATCGAGACCCCGATGCTGCAGACCCTGCACGGTGGCGCAGCCGCTCGCCCGTTTATCACCCACTCCAATGCGCTGGATATTGACCTCTACCTGCGCATCGCTCCAGAGTTGTACTTGAAGCGCGCGGTCGTGGGCGGCATTGACCGCGTCTTTGAAATCAACCGCAACTTCCGCAATGAGGGCGTTGACCGCTCCCACTCGCCAGAGTTCGCCATGCTGGAGACCTACGCTGCGTGGGGCGATTACAACGATTGTGCCCGCATGACGCGTGAGTCCATCCAGGCTGTTGCCCGCGATGTCTTCGGCTCGACCACCGTCACCCTTGCCGATGGCACCGAGTTCGATTTCGGTGGCGAAGAATGGCCGGAAATCGAGATGTACCCCTCCCTGAATGAGGCCCTGCAGCGCAAGTTCCCGGGCCAGCCGGAGGTCACCATCGATACTGACGTCGAGACGCTCAAGGGCATTGCAGACGTCATTGGTCTCGACGTCCCTAAGGACGGCGGCTGGGGCCACGGCAAGCTGGTCGAGGAGACCTGGGAGGTCCTGTGCGAGGACCAGCTCGAAGGCCCTATCTTTGTCAAGAATTTCCCGGTTGAGACCTCCCCATTGACCCGCCAGCACCGTTCCGAGCCGGGCGTGACCGAAAAGTGGGACCTCTACGTGCGCGGATTTGAGTTGGCTACCGGCTATTCCGAGCTGGTGGATCCGGTTATCCAGCGCGAGCGCTTCGAGGATCAGGCCCGTCTGGCCGCCGGTGGCGATGATGAGGCCATGGTGCTGGATGAGGACTTCCTCGCCGCTATGGAGCAGGGCATGCCGCCTACAGCCGGTACGGGCATGGGCATGGACCGTCTGCTCATGGCCTTGACCGGCCTGGGCATCCGCGAAACCGTGCTCTTCCCGCTGGTCAAACCCGAGCAGAAGTAGCACCTAGCGTCCTATCGCTTGGCCGTCAGCCCGCGCGGGCTGACGGCTTTGCTATTTCCTGCTCATGTTCGTTCCTGCACCCCTGCTGCAAAAGACCAGCGCAGTTTCTCACCGCATGGAAAAATGCGAGGCATGAAAAGAATTCTCCCTATCCTTGCCCTACCTGTATTGGCCGTTGGGCTTGCGTCATGTTCCTCTGCTGACAGTAACGAGGAAGCGCCCCAATTCCGTCCACGGATGACCGAAAGCACCGCAACTAGCTCGGCGGAAGCTTCCTCCCCAGAGAGCACAGCGGAAGAAACTACCGAATCAGAAAAGAAGGTGGATTCCTCGGGGCTGACCATGCGTTCGGCCGAGGACTTTTTGGCGAAGGGCCCCGAATACGCGCAGTCGAAGGCGTGGGGAGTTAAAAGTCCCGATGGAAAAGTTTCGTGCTCCTTTAAAGAGCTCTCCGCAGGCCCGTGGTGCACCGTGCAGTTCGCAGATCCACCCCTAATGCCAGACCCAAACCAGCCGCAGTGGGAGGCTAATATGGTCAGCTTCAAAAAGAGGGAGGGATTCTTCCCATCTGGCGCGGTGGATCCAGGTGATATGACTCCGTCGAAACAGCTCAAGGCAGGGGAGAAGGTAGAAATTGAAGGCGTTACCTTCGAGGCACCAAACTCGGATGAGTTCACGGTCACAGCGAAGGGACATCATTTCACCGTAAAAGACAACGGTCAGTACTACTCCGATACCTTCCCACCTAAGCCCGATTCCAATGGCAACGCCAAAATGGGCACTATCTGTGGGCAGATGGATACAAAATGGGGACGAAAGAACGTCTACGTGCAAGTCGATGGCACGAACTGCACCAAAGCTATGCAGGTCGTAGATAGCTACGTGAACCACGACTTTAAGCCGGAGGAAGTAAATACCCGCGGCTTCCTCAGGCTCGAAGGTTGGGCGTGCGATGTATCCGCGCCAAAGTTCTTAGATGACGCAAAGCCGGAAAACCGCTTGCCCAAATGCGTGGATTCGAGTGGCAGCGGGCGAGTAGTTCTCCTGGATATCTAAGTTTTTAGCGCACGAGTGGGCCGGTGGATTTATCGCCCCGCAGGCGCTTAATGATGTTCTCGGCCGAAATCAGGCACATTGGCACACCGACGCCTGGCACGGTGGTAGCCCCCGCATAGTAGAGGCCGTTTACTTTGCGTGAGGCATTGCGTCCGCGCAAAAACGCCGACTGCCGTAGCGTGTGCGCCGGTCCGATGGAGCCGGCCGACCAGGCATGGTAGCGCTCGGCAAAATCGGCGGGGCCGAGCGTGCGTTTGACGACGACCCTGTCTACCAAATCCGGCACCCCGGCCGTGGCCGCGATGCGGTTGAGGGCGGCGTCGGCAATCGCAGCAACGCGCTCGGACTCCTCAGCGTGATAGGCATTGCCAAACCCGGGCGCCTCCGCGGCCGGCACCGGCACCAGAATGAAGAGATTTTCGTGGCCCTCGGGGGCGACACTTGGGTCGGTGGCGGAGGTCTTGGACACGTAGATGGACTCGGAGGCCCCCAACGGCCGGGAGGGCTCTGGGCCGGAATAGACGGCGCGGAAATCCGGATCCCAGTCCTTGCTAAAGAGCAACGTATGGTGTGCCAGCTCGGGCAGCTTGCCCTTCACCCCGGCCAAGATGAGCACGGTACCCAGGCCCGGATTGCGCCGGCCCCAGTAACGCTCCGGGTAGGTGCGCAGCTGCGGCGGCAAAAGCTGGGTCTCGGTGTGGTGCAAGTCCGCTGCGGAGACCACGATATCGGCGTGGATGGCGCCCTTGTTCGTGCGCACGCCCGTTACCTGCCGATTAGATACCTTGATGGAGGTAACCTCCTCGCCCAAACGGAAGGTGGCGCCAAACTTCTTCGCTTGCCGGTAGATGGCCTGGACCACGGCGGCGAAACCACCTTGTGGGTAGCGTACCCCCTCCACCAGATCGGTGTGGCTCATCAGGGAATACAGGGCCGGGGCGGCGGCCGGCTCGGAGGATAAAAAGACCGCCGGATAACTCAGAATCTGGCGCAGGCGGGCATCAGCAAAGCTACGGCCCACGTGCTGCTGCAGGTTTGCCGCAAGCAGCGCCACGAGGCGAGAAAGCCGGGCGCGAATATCGCGGTGCACCAAATTGAGCGGCGCGGAGAAGGTGGTGTAGAGGAAGTGCTCGAGTGCCATGTCATAGGTATCGCTGGCCTGCGCCAAGTACTGCCGGACCTTGTCTCCCGCGCCGGGTTCCAAGGACTCGAACAGCGCGGTGACTTCCTCGATACCGGAGTGCACGTCTACGGGCGCATCCCCATGAAAAACACGGTAGGCGGGGGAGAGGTCCACCAGATCTAGCTCCGCCTCGGTAGAGGTGCCGCACAGCGCAAAGAAATGATCGAAAGCCTCGGGCATGAGATACCAGGACGGGCCCGTATCCCAGCGAAAGCCGTCTTCTGCAAAGCTGCCGGCGCGGCCTCCCACCTCATCCAGCGAGTCCACCACGGTGACCTCGTATCCTTCGCGGCCGAGCAAGGCGGCGGTGGCGAGTCCAGCGATGCCGGCTCCGATGACGACGGCGTGCATGACGTTCTCCTTAATCTTCGGCTGGGTGTGGGGCGTGCTTGCTGTGGCCGCGGCGGCGCACTGCGCGGGCCGCTAACCAAGCCTTGGTGTGGTTGGGCACGGATACGCGCGTGGTGGCGAGGTCCGTAGCAGGGGTTGCGGCGAGGCGATTGGTCAGCTCGGCAAAGATATCCGCCGCCGCGCTCACACCAACCCGTGCGGAGGCAGGTAGCAAGTCGATGGTGAGCGCGGCGGTAGCAAGCTCCTGGCGGATCTCTGCGATGAGCGCGGACTTGGTGGCCTCATCAATCCGGCCGGATGGGGCCTGCTGAAAATAGGTGCGCCCCAAAGTAGAGCTATCCTCGCCCAAATCACGCAGGAAGTTTATCTTCTGGAATGCCGAACCTAGCGCGCGGGCGCCGCGTTCCATGGCAGTGCGGTCGGCGGGTGAAACGCTTTCCTCGGCTAGGAAAATCTGTAGGCACAAAAGCCCAATGACTTCCGCCGAGCCGTAGATATAGTCTTGCAGCTCGGCCGAAGAATACTCGCGTTGTTTAAGATCCGCGCGCATGGAGTGAAAGAAGGCAGCAAGGTACTCGCGGGGGAAGCCACAGCGACGCGCGGTTAAGGCATAAGCGTGGACCACGAGATCCGTGTGCAGTCGCTGCTGCGGTGCGGCCAGGATGGTTTTCTCGTAGGCATCCAATGCGGCGGCGGGGTCGGTGTGGGCTTGGGCAGCGGCGCCGTCGACAAGCTCATCGGCAATGCGCACCACCGCGTATAAGTGGCGGATATCGGCGCGCACCCGCCCGCGCAAGAGCCGCGTGGCCAGCGAGAAGCTGGTGGAGTAGCGCCCCATAACCTGTGCGGCCGCGCGGGAGGCCGCTTGGTCATAGCGAGTTAGCATATCTGTCAACGTAGCATGCAGCCTATTAACGGTTCGTGGCGCGCGGCTGCCCCTCCGCGAACCCGGCGGCGGACTGCACGCCCACAGTGGCGCGTTCGTGGAAGCTAGCCAAGGAATTGGCGCCGGCGTAAGTGCACGAGGAACGGACGCCAGAAATGATTCGGTCCACTAGATGCTCCACGCCGCCGTGCTCAGGGTCGAGGTAGATGCGCGAGGTAGAAATCCCCTCTTCGAACATCTCGCGACGGGCGCGCTCGAAGGCCTCCGTATCGGAGTTGCGGCCGCGCACTGCCCGGCGCGAAGCCATGCCAAAGGAATCCTTGTAAAAGGCGCCATCGGCGTCCTTGTGCAGGTCACCTGGGGATTCAAAGGTTCCGGCGAACCAGGAGCCGATCATGACATTGGAGGCACCGGCGGCCAGAGCAAGAGCGACATCGCGCGGGTCGCGCACGCCGCCATCGGCCCAGACGTGGGCGCCAACCTCGCGGGCTGCCGCAGCGCACTCCAGGACGGCCGAGAATTGCGGGCGGCCCACACCCGTTTGCATGCGGGTGGTGCACATCGCGCCTGGGCCCACGCCGACCTTGATGATGTCCGCGCCGGCGGCCACCAGTTCGCGCACGCCCTCCGCTGTGACGATATTGCCGGCAGCAATGGGAAGCCCCAAGTCCAGCGCTTTTACCTTGCGCAGCGCGCTGAGCATGCTGGCTTGGTGGCCGTGCGCGGTATCAATGACTAGAACGTCAGCACCGGCTTCCGCCAGCGCACGGGCGCGGCCTTCCACATCGCCGTTGATGCCTACGGCCGCACCAATGTGTAACCGGCCCTGCTTGTCGACGCCCGGCTTATACATCTTCGCCCTCACCGCCCCCTTCCTGGTGAGGATTCCGGCCAGGGTGCCATCCGGGTTGACCACCGGTGCCAACTTCCGCGAGGTTTTGCGCAGCTTGGTGAAGGCCTCCTGTGGGTCAATGCCCACCGGCAGCGTCACCAGATCCGTGGTCATCAATTGGCCGACGGCGGTGAAATTATCCTGCCCGCGCAGATCCTTCGGTGTGATAATGCCGATGGGCATGTCCCCGTCGACCACGATGGCCGCGCCATGAGCGCGCTTGTGCAAAAGGTTGCTGGTATAGCCCACGGTATGGTGCGGCTTCACGATAATGGGGGTGTCATAGACCAAGTCAGCCGCTTTCACGGAGGCGATGGTCTCTGCGGCCGCATCCAGGGATAGGTCCTGTGGCAGGATAGTGAGCCCGCCGCGGCGCGCGATGGTCTCGGCCATGCGGCGACCGGCCACGGCGGTCATATTGGCCACGATGAGCGGGATGGTATTGCCAGTGCCGTCCTCAGTGGTGAGATCCACCGACTGGCGCGAGCCCACCTCGGAGTGGCTGGGCACCATGAACACATCGGAATAGGTCAATTCGTACGGCGGGCGGGAATCCTGGAGAAAACGCACTGGGATGGCCTCTCTATATATTCGGGTGGCGCGGTCTGACCGCGCGGAGGAAGACATTAAAATTATACTCCCCGACTTTCCCCATATCGGCGGCCTCAGTATCCTATCTGGGTGTCTCAGAAACCAGATCCGCACATTTCCGCAGAGGTAAAAATCAACCTCACCATCCTCGTCCTTGGTGCGATGGTGATGATCCTGAACGAGACCGCCCTTTCGGTGGCATTGCCTGCCATCATGGCGGACTTTGACATCCCGGCTACCTCCGCCCAGTGGTTGCTTACCGGTTTCCTGCTCACCATGGGCGTGGTCATCCCGACCACCGGCTTTCTCATGGATAAATTCACCACCCGCCAGATCTTTCTCGCCTCCGCGGGTGTATTCCTTGCCGGTACAGTCTTTGCGGCACTCGCCCCAGCCTTCGGCATCTTGCTGGTGGGGCGCGTTTTCCAAGCGGCGGGTACTGCGTTGATGATCCCCACCTTGATGACGGTGGCGATGACCCTCGTCCCGCCGCAGCGTCGCGGCAGCGTCATGGGCATTATCTCCGTGGTCATTTCCGTGGCCCCGGCGCTCGGACCTACGGTGGGTGGTCTGGTTCTTAGCATGTTCACCTGGCACGTCATCTTCTGGACCATGGTTCCGCTGCTCGGCCTCATCGGCGTCGCCGGCTACCTCCGCCTAGTCAACGTGGGCGATAAACGCGATACCCCGCTGGATTTCCCCTCAGTTATTTTGTCCGTCCTTGCCTTTGGCGGGTTGGTATATGCCGTATCGTCCCTAGAAAATATTCTGGAGGGCGAAGGCCTCATAGACATCCTCGTCCTCGCCATAGGACTTGTGGCCTTGGCGCTTTTTACCCTCCGGCAAGTGCGCCTGGCTAAAGACAATCGCGCCCTGCTGGATATGCGACCATTTAAGGTTCCGAACTTCACCGTGGCGGTACTCGGCATGCTTTTGATGTTCGGGCTATTGCTTGGCGTGGTCAATGTCCTGCCCATCTACCTGCAGACCTCTTTGGCGGTAAGTTCCCTGGTCACCGGGCTCGTCGTCATGCCCGGCGGCTTGCTGCAAGGCGGCATCTCCCCGATGGTAGGCCGCCTCTATGATGTCCACGGGCCCCGTCCGCTGATGATTCCCGGTGCCCTTCTCCTTGCCGCGGGCACGTGGCTGATGACCCTGCTCACTGAGGACAGCGCTGTGTGGATGGTCATTGCTATGCACGTCCTATTCGCCCTCGGCATTGCGCTCATGATGACGCCACTGATGACGACGTCCCTGGCCTCCCTGCCGGATGAGCTCTACTCACACGGCTCCGCCATCCTTAATACTTTGCAGCAGCTGGCGGGCGCGGCCGGCACTGCCTTTTTGATGACGTTCCTTAGCCGTGGCACCAAGGCTGGCCTGGCACAAGGCATGAATGATGTTGCTGCCACCGCTCACGGTGCGCACTGGGCATTCCTTTTTGCAGGCGTGCTCTCGCTGGTGGTTATTGTGCTGGCCCCCTTCCTCAAGCGCGTGCCGTCGACGGAGTAGCCACTAGGACAGGCATAAGACCCGCACACGCTATGCGCGGCGGGCCGGAAACTCTGAGAGTGCGATTTAAGAGGCGCACAGCGGCAGGTTCAGCCGCTCGTTTTCAGCCTTATCGCCCCACACGAGGAACGCGGATTGGGTGCCTTCAACGGCCATGACGTAAGTAGGAACATCCGCGGTGGTCTCATAGCTTTGGATGGTGCACTGGTCATTGGAAAGCTCCACCGGCTCGGCGTCGGGAAGCATGGCATCGCGCTCTTCTATGCTGGGGTAGTAGGTCACGATATAGCTAAACCCATCGCCCACGCAGGAAATCTTGGCCTCCTGGCCAGACTCCGGCTCACGCGAGGAACACTTTGCCCCATCGAAGCCCTCCTGGCCGCTGCGGGCGCAGGTGAGCCACCACATCCTTGGCGCTATCCGCCGTGCCGGTGGCCTTATAGTCCGGGCACTTGCGTGCGACGAGTTGCTCGAATGCCTCTACCGCCTCGCCGTGCTCCTCGGTAGACGGGCCGGCCGCGGCAAGTACCGAAATCTGCCGTTGCTTGTCGACGCCCACCCGGGCTTCCCTTAGCCCATGGACCGCAAAGTCTGCCTGCTTGCGAGAGATCAAAAAATCCACCGCACCGGCCAGGGGGCCAAAGATCTCCGCCGCGTCCGCGCGGCTGAGATTATTGGGTATTTGCGAAAGCTGGGTGCCGACAAACCCCTCGCGAACAATAAACTCTTGCCCGTCTGCGGTAGTGCCCGTGCCTACCAGCGGTGCGATAGCCGGGTGATGCAATCCATGTAACGCGGTGGACTTTTCCACCATGCCGGTGATTCCTGGGGCGAAAATCTCCACGCTCAGCGGCTGGTGCGTGGCCCCGACTTCCACGGCAAAGAGTGTAGAGGAAGGAGCTTCATCCACTACTGCCAATTCGTGCAGGTTGTGCTGGGTGGCGAAGAACTCAGGAAGTTGCGGCACGGTGGAGATTTCCTTAAACAGTGCGAAAGAGGAGCAGGGAACAATAAAACGATTCCAGATTACATGCTCGTGCCCCTGTTCGCTACCGGCGTACACCCGTGTGAGCTGCGAAGATGGGGAATTCTCGCGGTATTGCGGGCATCTGGGAGCAAAACCGGAAATGATCGGCGGATTGCCGCGTTAGAGTGGGTGACACATTAGAAGCGAAAGTATAGGGGAATCATGTTCGAGAGGTTTACCGATCGTGCTCGCCGCGTCATCGTCCTGGCGCAGGAAGAAGCACGCATGCTTAACCACAATTACATCGGCACCGAGCACATTCTGCTCGGCCTTATCCATGAAGGCGAAGGCGTGGCCGCCAAGGCGCTGGAATCCATGGGTATCTCCCTGGAGGATGTTCGCCGAGAGGTCGAGGAAATCATCGGCCAGGGCAGCCAGCCGCACACCGGCCACATCCCCTTTACCCCACGCGCCAAGAAGGTCTTGGAGCTCTCGCTGCGTGAGGGCCTGCAGATGGGACACAAGTACATCGGTACTGAGTTCTTGCTGCTGGGGCTCATTCGCGAGGGTGACGGCGTCGCTGCCCAGGTGCTAACCAAGCTCGGCGCCGATCTGCCACGCGTACGCCAGCAGGTTATCCAGCTGCTATCCGGCTATGAAGGCGGCCAGCAAGAGGGTGGTTCCTCCAATGGTCAAGGCTCCGGTCCAGTCGGTGCAGGTGCTGGCGCCGGCGCTCGTGGCGGCTCCGGTGGTTCCGGTGAGCGTTCCAATTCCCTGGTGCTTGATCAATTCGGCCGCAACCTCACCCAGGCTGCCAAGGACGGCAAGCTTGATCCTGTCGTTGGCCGCGAGTCCGAGGTAGAGCGCATCATGCAAGTGCTCTCTCGCCGCACAAAGAATAATCCGGTCCTCATCGGTGAGCCGGGCGTTGGTAAGACCGCCGTGGTCGAGGGCTTGGCGCTCGACATCGTCAACGGCAAGGTCCCGGAAACCCTCAAGGACAAGCAGCTCTACTCGCTTGACCTAGGCTCCCTGGTGGCCGGCTCTCGTTACCGCGGTGACTTCGAGGAACGCCTGAAGAAGGTCCTCAAGGAGATTAACCAGCGCGGCGATATCATCTTGTTTATCGATGAGATCCACACCTTGGTCGGTGCTGGTGCTGCTGAAGGTGCTATCGATGCAGCTTCCTTGCTCAAGCCAAAGCTGGCCCGTGGCGAGCTGCAGACCATCGGTGCTACCACCTTGGATGAGTACCGCAAACACATCGAAAAGGACGCCGCCCTCGAGCGTCGTTTCCAGCCGGTTAAGGTAGACGAGCCTTCCCTGGATGACACCTTCTTGATTCTGAAGGGCCTGCGCGATAAGTACGAGGCTCACCACCGCGTGTCTTATACCGATGAGGCGCTGCACGCTGCAGCTTCCCTCTCGGATCGCTACATCAATGACCGCTTCTTGCCGGATAAGGCCGTCGACCTTCTCGATGAGGCTGGTGCCCGTATGCGCATCAAGCGCATGACCGCGCCAAAGGGCCTGCGCGAGGTCGATGACCACATCGCTGAGGTCCGCAAGGAGAAGGAAGCGGCCATCGATGCCCAAGACTTCGAAAAGGCAGCTGGCTTGCGCGATAAGGAGCGCAAGCTGGGTGAGGAGCGCGCTGAGAAGGAAAAGCAGTGGCGTTCCGGTGACCTCGAGGAAATCGCCGAGGTTGGCGAGGACCAGATTGCAGAGGTGCTGGCACACTGGACCGGCATCCCTGTGCTGAAGCTGACAGAGAAGGAATCCAACCGTCTGCTCAACATGGAAGAAGAGCTGCACAAGCGCATCATTGGCCAGGACGAGGCGGTCAAGTCCGTCTCCCGCGCCATCCGCCGTACCCGTGCAGGCCTCAAGGATCCGCGCCGCCCGTCCGGCTCCTTCATCTTCGCTGGCCCGTCCGGTGTGGGTAAGACCGAGCTGTCGAAGTCCCTGGCTAACTTCCTCTTCGGTTCGGATGATGACCTCATCCAGATCGATATGGGCGAGTTCCACGACCGCTTCACCGCTTCTCGTCTCTTCGGTGCTCCTCCGGGATACGTTGGCTACGAAGAGGGCGGCCAGCTGACCGAGAAGGTTCGCCGCAAGCCATTCTCCGTCGTGCTTTTTGATGAGATTGAGAAGGCCCACAAGGAGATCTACAACACCTTGTTGCAGGTGCTAGAGGATGGCCGGCTTACCGACGGCCAGGGTCGCGTTGTTGACTTCAAGAACACCGTTCTCATCTTCACGTCGAACTTGGGTACCCAGGACATCTCGAAGCCGGTGGGCTTGGGCTTTACTGGCTCTTCCGAAAATGATGCGGATGCTCAGTACGATCGGATGAAGCAGAAGGTCAACGACGAGCTGAAGAAGCACTTCCGCCCGGAGTTCTTGAACCGTATCGATGACATCGTTGTCTTCCACCAGCTCACTCAGGAGCAGATTGTGGAAATGGTCGAGCTGCTCATCGGCCGCGTGGCCAAGCAGCTGGATGAGCGCGATATGGGCATCGAGCTCACGCAGAAGGCCAAGGACCTGCTGGCTAAGCGAGGCTTCGACCCAGTATTGGGTGCTCGTCCGCTGCGCCGCACCATCCAGCGCGAGATTGAGGATCAGCTCTCCGAGAAGATCCTCTTCGGTGAAATCGGCGCCGGTGAGATCATCACCGTCGACGTCGAGGGCTGGGACGGCGAGTCCAAGGACAACACTGGCGCGAAGTTCACCTTCAGCCCACGCCCGAAGCCTCTGCCGGAGGACACCGAGGAGCCGCAGCTTGACGACGCCGAGGTGCGCGAAAACGACGCCGACTCCACCGATGCCGGCGAGCCCGACACCATCACCCCGGACGTTCCGGGCGATGGCGGCTCCACCGCCGCCGGAACCGACCTAGAGTCCGGCTCCGGTTCCGACTCCGATGACGATGGCCATAACCCGCCGCCAGCAGGCGCCGGCCAGCCGATGTAGTGGCGCTATAGCGCCTTAAAGCCGCCCAGCCCTCGCTTTCCCTGCGAGAACTGGGCGGCTTTATTTGTGCCCAGGAATCTATTTATGCTGTGCAGTTAGTGGGTGCCGGTTTGCCCTCAAAGCGGTCAAAGAGATACTGCAACCCGACCGGCATCTCTAGGTACAAGGGCACGGCGTGGTCGATTCCAGTGCGTGGAATCGTTGCGGTGCCGGGTGCGGCTACGAAATCGATGGTTCCGCCCATAGAGCAGTACGCTCCAGCAGTCCTGCGTACCTGGTCATGAGAGATTAAATCATCACTAGGTGAGCTAGCCATCATTACCGGTGCATTTGGCACCGCTTTGCCCAGGTTTTGGCGCTCTAAAGTTTCCTTAACGACAGGTTTGCGTTCCACAATCTCGGACAAGGATTCCCCGGTGCGGGTAAGCATTCGGGTATTTGTAAAGCCCCACATGAGAACAGAATCGCCCGTGCAGCTGGTGGCCGCGGAACGTAAGAAGTCAATGCCTCGTGGGTTGAGTTCCGCCAACACTGCATCGCGGAATTCTGGGCTACGCTCAGAAAAGCCATTAATGGCATAGCCCAGCACGTGGGCGATAGCTGAACCGTCAATGCTGCGCATAGTCTCCGGCAGGTCCGTTGGCGGCGCGCCAGCGTATGTGCCGGCTACGTTGAGGTCAGGAGCGTAGCGTTCGGCATACTCGGCTGCGGAGAGCGAGGCGCCGCCGCCCTGCGAATAGCCCGCAAAGCCAATAGGGGCGTCCTTCGGGGCGTGCGCGAGTTCTAGGCCGGAGCGGGCGGCGTCGAGAAGCGCGTGTGCTTCTTCAATGTGGTTTACATACGTGTGGTGTCCTGGCATGCCCAACCCAATAAGGTCGGCAACGATAACGCGTGCCCCGTGGCGCAGGGCCATCATATAAAATGAGTACTCGTAGCTGGCATTAATGGTGGGAGAGCCCACTTTGCTCAGGCCCACCGACCCCAGCTGCATGCCCGCGCGCGACGGCGCGCATTGGTCGCCCTGCCCACGCGTGCTTGGTCCGAAGACGATGGTCGGGCGCTCGCCCTTGCCACGCCACGGTGCAGTGGGCTCGTACAAGGTAGCCGAGGCTTGCACCGGCTTGCCGGCATCGGTGGTGGTGTCATATGTAAACACCTGCGCCTGGCCCGCCGATTCTGCCAGGTGCGGCGCCGGGTGAGCTGAAGTCACCGCCGCGTTTGCAGCTGGCGGCAGAAAGAGCGACCCGAGGATTAGTGAACAAACTGTGAGGAGTCTCATACAAATCTTTTCCATATCCAAAACCTACTGCGCAGTAGGAACGGTGGAAGTGGAATTGCTAAAATAAATGCTTATGGGACTTCAGTATCGTTCAAGAAAAAAGACCGGCAAGAATAGCTGGATCAACGTCTCTGGATCCGGCGCGTCGATGTCTACCAAGGTAGGGCCGGTCACCTTTAATTCCCGCGGCGGCATGTGGGTGAACCTGCCGGGCGGATTCAATTTCCGCGGCCGCTGGCGTTAACCAGCTCACACGCCCTGGATCGCGACCTGCGATTATAGCTGGCCATTATTAACCTCCTAAATAGGGAGGTGGAACAGGCCAGCGTCGTTTTGCTCGGCGAGGCCGTCGGCAAGCAGCGAAGCCAACGCCCGGGAGCGCTGTGCCGCATCGGGCCAGACCACGTCAATCTCGGACTGTGGTACCGGCCGCTCCGCCGCGCGCAGCACGTCCAGAATCTTGCCGCGCACCTGTCGGTCCGTGCCGACGAATTTCTGCACGCGCTTTTTCGCCTGTGCCTGCTCCTCTGCACTGGGCTGCGGCCGGCCAGCGAGCTGCCACGCACAGCTCGCGCGCAGCGGGCACTGCTCGCAGGCGGGATTCTTCGCCGTGCACACCAGCGCGCCCAGCTCCATAAGCGCGGCTGAAAAGCGCGGCCCATTCTCGGCCGGCAAAAGCTCTGCCACGGCCGCCAGCTCCCGCTTCGATGGCTGCGGCGCAAGGAACCGGCCCTCTTCTGCGCGGGTATACACCCGCCGCACATTGGTATCGACCACCGGTACGTTTACCCCGAAGTGAAAACAGGCCACAGCGCGCGCGGTGTAATCCCCAATGCCAGGCAGGCACAGCAATTCATCGACGTCCGCCGGTACCTCGCCCTCGCCAATAGCCGCCGCGCACTCCCACAGGCGCAGCGCGCGGCGCGGGTAGCCCAGCTTGCCCCAGGCGCGCAGCACCTCCGCCCGAGTGGCCTGGGCAAAATCTGCCGGGGTGGGCCAGCGCCGCATCCAGTCCTCCCACACCGGAGCCACGCGGGCGACTGGGGTCTGCTGGCTCATGACCTCACTGAGCAGCACACCCCACGCGCTCGTGCCAGGCCGGCGCCAGGGCAGGTCTCGTTCATTGGCATCGAACCAGGAAAGAAGAGCTTGCGAATCCATCGTGGGAGATAGTCTAGGGCATTAGAATGTGGCCTATGCCTTTACGTAATGTTACCCACGAACCGCAGGCCGTATGGGAGGCCCTCAAGGCGGGAAATCAGCGTGTATTGGACGGCGAGACCGTCGACGTGCGCGAGATTTATAACCGCGAGGGCCTAACTCACGGCCAGGACCCTCGCGTGGTGGTTATTTCCTGTTCCGACTCCCGCGCCCCTATCGAGCACGTCTTCAATATCGGCTTCGGCGATGCCTTTGTCATCCGCACTGCCGGCCACATTCTTGACGACGCCGTCCTAGCCTCCCTCGACTACGCCCTTGCTGCCCTCAAACCCAACCTGCTGGTAGTCCTCGGCCATCAATCTTGCGGCGCGGTGGGCGCGGCTACCGGTTTCGTATCCGGCGGCGAGCTGCCCACCGGCCTGCAGCGCCCCATCATCGAGAAGGTTGCCGCCTCCGCACTGGTGGCGGGCCCAAATGCCACGACTGACGACGTCGAGCGGGAGCACACCCGCCAGACCGTCGCCCAGCTGGTTGCCAGCGTGCCCAACGTCCGCCGTCTGCTCGACGAGGGTGCCCTGGGCGTTATCGGCGCGCGCTACCTGCTGGAAGATTCCAGCGTGGAAACCCTGCAGACCTTCGGGGTGGACTAGCCCGCCTGACACGCGGCGCAGGCTTAGCGCACCGGCCCGTGCCCACCGCTTAAAATTGACAGCGTGACGCAGAAAAAGCCCCTACCAGAAGAGATTTACAAGCGCCGACGAGTAGCGGCGCTCATCATCGTACTCGTGCTGGTCGTGGTGCTGATCTGGGCGGCTGTGGCTGCCTTCGGGGGCAGCAGCGATGAGCCGGCCGATACCGCCGCACCCGCGCCTACGCCGGAGCAGACCGCATCTTCTGCCGCCCCAGAAACCTCCGCGACCTCCGCGGAGGCGTCGGCCGAGGGGGCGTCGGAAAGCGTGTCTGCCGAAAGCGAGCCGTCCAGCTCCGCGGCCGCGAGCTCCGAAGCCGCAAAAAAGACCTGCGACCTGGCAGACCTCCAGGTGCGCACCTCCATGTTGAATTACTCCGTGCCGGAGGGCGAACTGCCGAAGTTCTTCATGACAGTCACCAACCCCACGGCCGCAGACTGCAAAATCGACCTAGACAAGAACCTGCTGCGCTTCGAGGTCTACAAGATGGCCGATAACGAGCGCGTGTGGTCCGATACGGATTGCTATGCTTCCGTGCAGACCGGCTCGCAGACTTTCCCGGCCGGCAAGGACGTAAAATTCGAGGCCGAATGGTCCCGCCAAGCCTCCAAGCCAGGCGAATGCACCAATCGCCCCGCGGCTGAGCCAGGCGCCTACTTCGCCCACACCATCATCGGCGATAACTCCTCCCCGCCGCAGGACTTCACGCTGCGCTAGGTGCTACCTCGCCACCGCAGCGATGGCCTGCCCTAGCGTCCCAGCTTGGTGGACGCGAATGCCGTCTACTGGCTCGATTTCCCCGCGTGGGACAATCGCGTTCTTATAACCCAGCCGCGCGGCCTCCATTAAGCGCCGCTCCACATTGGGCACTGGACGCAACTCGCCGGCCAGGCCCACCTCGCCAATGACAACCGTCTTGGCCGGCAGCGGTTGCTCGTGCAACGAGGACCACGTCGCCAACGCCACCGCCAAATCCGTCGCGGTTTCCGTAATGCGCATGCCGCCGACCGTGGCGACGTAGGCATCTTTATCATTGGTGCGCTGGCCGGCGCGGGCCTGGAGCACCGCGAGCACCATCGGCACGCGGTTGGAATCTAGCCCGGTAACCACCCGCCGCGGGTTTTTCGCCACCGGGTCCACCGTCAGCGCCTGCACCTCCGCCAGAATCGGCCGCACCCCGTCCATCGCGACCGTCACGGCCGAGCCATCCGGCGTAGAACCGCGGTGCGAGAGGAATAGCCCGGAGGGATCCGCTACCTCCCGAATGCCGCCGGAGGTCTGCTCGAAGCAGCCCACCTCGTCGGTGGCACCAAAGCGATTTTTGATGCCGCGCAGCATGCGCAGGCTGGATTGGCGGTCGCCCTCGAAGTTTAAGACGACGTCGACAAGGTGCTCCAGCACGCGTGGCCCGGCCACGTTGCCGTCCTTCGTGACGTGGCCGACCAGTAGCACCGGAATGCCCGTGGATTTCGCCAATGACGTCAGCGCGGCCGTTACCGCGCGCGATTGTGCCACGCCACCGGATACACCCTCCACACCTACGGCATGCATGGTCTGTACCGAATCGACGATGATGAGGCTAGGCTGCAGCTTATCGACGTGCCCGAAGACCCCATCCAAGTTGGACTCGGCCGCCAAATACAAAGTTTCCTGCAAGGCGCCGGTGCGCTCGGCGCGGGAGCGGACCTGGCCGGCGGATTCCTCGGCCGTCGCGTAGAGCACGGTGCGGCCGAGCTGTGCCCACCGCGAGGCTACTTCCAGCAGTAGCGTGGATTTGCCCACGCCGGGCTCGCCGGCCATAAGCACCACCGAGCCCGGCACGATGCCGCTTCCCAGCACGCGATCCAACTCGCCGATACCGGTGCGCACCGTCTTTGTTGCCTGCGCCCCAATCTTGGTAATCGGCTGTGCCGGACTCGACGGGGCTACGCCCTTGCTTGCCGACGCCCCTGGCACCGCCACCACCGGTGCCTTTTCCTCCAGCGTGCCCCACGCACCGCAGTCCGGGCATCGCCCGAGCCATTTGGGCGAGACGTAGCCGCATTCGGAACAGGTATGGATGGGGCGGGTTTTCTTGGCCATGGCTTCTAGCCTAAAACACACAGACGCTCCCAGCCCGAAACGGGCTGGGAGCGGGGCTGGAAAGTAGTGTGGCTTAGTTCTTCGGAGCCTCGGAGGTGTAGCCCTCGGAGGACTCGACGTCGCGGTCGAACTCGCCGGACTGCATCTGGGTGGCAGCGATGGTGGCGTTTACGTCGATGGAGCCATTGGAGAACTCGAAGGTAACCGGGCGGTCACCGGCGTAGCCGTAGTCATCATTCTTCAACTTGGTGGCGATGTACTGGACGGTTTCGGAATCCTGCTGGGGGTTAGCTTCCAGGTTCTTCTGAGAATCAGCGATGATGGACTCATCGCGGTGCAGCGGCTGTGGCTGCTTCATCTCAACGCGCTGGCCATCGACCTTCACGGACTCCAAGGAAATGACATCGGTGTCGTAGCCCTGGTTAATGGCGCTGAACTTCAGTGCAGCAGTGCCGTCCGGCTCTACCAGGATGGTGACATCGCGAACTGCAGCCTTATTATCTTCCGTGCTTGCAGAAGCGCCATCGACCGCAGCCACTTTTTCAGCGGTCTGGGTGACATGACCCGCCGAGCAAGAAGCCAACGCCAGAGCGGAGACGGCGGTAACGGAAATAATGGCACCGCGGCGGGCGGCGGACTTCAGGGACTGCACGTTGAGCATCCTCCATCAATTGCGATCACAGGGCTTGTCAACGCTTTAGCCTAGTCCCTTTCGCAATAAAGTACACAGTTGTCCCAAATCGGGCGGGTAGACCGTGGGGGTATACGGGGGTATCCGCAGTCGGGGCGACCGTGCGTGATAAAATAGCGGCCTTAGTCAACCGGGATAAATCGGGAACACAAGGAGTGGCAATGGAGTATAAGGTCGGCGAGGTCGTCGTCTACCCGCACCACGGTGCGGCCGTCATCGAGGATATCGAGACCCGCGAAATGGGCGACGAGACGCTCGAATACCTGGTGCTGCACATCAACCAGTCCGACCTGGTCGTCCGCGTGCCCATCAAGAACGCCGATAACGTCGGCGTGCGCGACGTCGTGGGCAAGGAAGGCCTAGAAAAGGTCTTTTCCGTGCTGCGTGACGAGGACGTCGAAGAGGCCGGCAACTGGTCCCGCCGTTATAAGGCTAACCAGGAGCGCCTGGCTTCCGGCGATATTAATAAGGTCGCCGAGGTCGTGCGTGACCTGTGGCGCCGCGACCAGGATCGCGGCCTTTCGGCCGGCGAGAAGCGCATGCTTGGCAAGGCCCGCACCATCCTGGTAGGTGAGCTCGCACTGGCCAAGCCGGTCGATGAGAAGAAGGCCGACACCATGATGGAAGAAATCGATGCCACCATCGAGCGCCACCGCGCCGCCGGATTGGTAGATGATAAGTCCATCACCACCGATATCGACAACGACATCGATCTCGATGACCTCTCCTTCGACGACGAAGACTAAACAGCGCGTCATCGCGCTCATCGCGGCCGCAGGCCAGGGAACCCGCCTCGGCGCCGAGGTGCCCAAAGCTTATGTCGAGTTGCGCGGTCGCACCCTCCTGGAACGCTCCGTGCGAGCATTGCTGGCCTCCGGGGTAGTCGATGAAATTATCGTCCTGGTCAGCCCGGACATGGAGGCTGAGGCCGCGCGCATTATCGGCCGCATCGACGCCGTTGGTGCTACTGACGCTGCAAGCGCCGCCCCGATTCGCCTCGTTCACGGTGGCAGCGAGCGCGCCGATTCCGTGTGGGCCGGCCTGCAAGCAATCCCGGACGAGGATGCCGTGGTGCTCATCCACGATTCGGCCCGTGCGTTGACGCCGCCGGCGATGGTGCGGGGCGTCGCCAAGCGGGTGCTGGAAGGCGCTCCCGCGGCCGTGCCGGTGGTTCCGGTGGCCGATACCATCAAGGAAGTCGCGGATGAGGCCGTGTTGAGCACCCCCGATCGCTCCCGCCTGCGCGCAGTGCAAACCCCGCAGGCCTTCCGCCTGTCCGCGCTGCGCCAGGCCAACCTCGATTATTGGGCCCAGCAGCCCGAATTTACCGCCACGGATGACGCCAGCCTCATGGAATGGCACGGCGAGCGCGTGGCAACCGTGCCGGGCGATACCCTGGCTTTCAAGATCACCACGCCCATCGATCTCACCCTGGCCCACGCCCTGACCGAGGAGACCCATGACTAATCCGATTATCCCGCGCGTTGGAATTGCCACCGACGCCCACCAAATCGAGGCCGGCAAGGATTGCTGGATCGCCGGCCTGCTCTTCGAAAGCGTTGACGGGTGCGAGGGCCACTCCGATGGGGATGTTGTAGCGCACGCGCTTGTCGACGCCCTTTTATCCGCCTCCCACCTCGGTGACCTCGGCTCCTTCGTGGGCGTCGGCCGCCCCGAATACGATGGCGTTTCCGGCGCGAAGTTGCTGCGCGAATGCCGCCAGCTCCTCGAATCTGAGGGCTTTATCATCGGCAACGCCGCCGCCCAGCTCATCGGCCAGACCCCCAAGATGGGTCCGCGCCGCGAAGAGGCCGAGGCTGTACTGAGCGAAATCCTTGGTGCCCCCGTGTCCGTATCTGCTACCACGACGGACCACCTGGGGTTCACCGGCCGTAAGGAGGGGCGTGCGGCGGTTGCTACGGCCGTCGTCTGGCGCGCCTAGCCCACCGCACTAACCCCGCGCACGCGTCAATTAGACTAAGTGGCGTGAGTACTTTGCGCATTTATGACACAGCCACCCGCAGCCAACGCGATTTCGAGCCGATTCGCCCCGGCCATGCCTCGATTTACCTGTGCGGCGCCACCCCGCAGGCCCAGCCGCACATCGGGCACCTGCGCTCCGGCGTCGCTTTCGACATCCTGCGCCGCTGGCTGCTCGCCCAAGGCTATGACGTAGCCTTGGTGCGCAACGTCACCGATATCGATGACAAAATTCTCACCAAGGCGGCCGAGAATAATCGCCCCTGGTGGGAGTGGGTATCCACGTATGAGCGCGAGTTCACCAAGGCCTATAACACCCTGGGCGTGCTTCCGCCTTCGGTAGAGCCGCGCGCGACCGGCTTTGTCACCCAGATGGTCGACTATATGCAGCGGCTTATCGACGCCGGCTTTGCCTACCCCGCCGAAGGCTCCGTCTACTTTGACGTTGCCGCATGGACCAAGGCCGAAGGCTCGGATTATGGTTCGCTGTCCGGCAACAAGGTAGAAGAAATGGAACAGGGTGAGGGCGAAGATTCGGCCAAGCGCGGCGCCCAAGACTTTGCTCTGTGGAAGGCCGCGAAACCGGGCGAGCCCAGCTGGCCCACCCCCTGGGGTGACGGCCGACCCGGCTGGCACCTGGAGTGCTCGGCCATGTCTACCTATTACCTGGGCTCTAACTTCGATATCCACTGCGGCGGGCTGGACCTGCAGTTCCCGCACCACGAGAACGAGATTGCTCAGTCGCACGCGGCCGGCGATAAGTTTGCCAACTACTGGATGCACAACCACTGGGTGACGATGTCGGGCGAGAAGATGTCGAAATCGCTGGGCAACGTGCTCTCTATTCCGAATATGCTCGAGCTGGTGCGTCCGGTGGAGCTGCGCTACTACCTGGGCTCGGCGCACTACCGCTCCGTGCTGGAGTATTCCGAAGCTGCGCTGACCGAGGCCGCCGCAGGCTACCGCCGCATCGAGGACTTCCTCGCTCACTTCGATGACCTGGAGCTAGGCGAGTGGACACAGGGCTTTGAAGACGCGATGAATGATGACATCGCGGTGCCCAAGGCTCTGGCGGAAATCCACACCACCGTTCGCGCCGGCAATAAGGCCCTTGCCGCCGGCGATGAGGCCGGGGCGCGCACGCTGGCCGGCCAGGTACGGGCGATGGCACACGTACTTGGCTTTGACCCGCTGGAGTGGGAAGATGGAGCGCAAGCTAGCGGGGCGGATGCCGCGTTGGATGCGCTGGTGCAGGCTGAACTGGAGCGGCGCACCCAGGCGCGTGCGGACAAGGACTTCGCTACTGCCGACGCCGTCCGTGACCGCCTCGCGGCCGCCGGCATCACCATCACCGATACCCCAGACGGCCCGACCTGGTCGCTGGCGCAGCGTTAAGCACTCCGAAAGGACAATAAACTATGGCACGTACCCACGGCCGCGGTGGCGCGGGAATCCGCAAGACCAATAAGAAGGGCGCAACCAAGGGCTCCGGCGGCCAGCGCCGCAAGGGCTTGGCCGGCAAGGGCCCGACACCCAAGGCAGAGGACCGCATTTACCACGCCAAGCACAAGGCCAAGCTGGAGCGCGACCGCCGCAACTCCGGCCGTCACCAGAAGGAGACCGCCGAGATGGTCGTGGGCCGCAACCCGGTCATCGAGTGTCTGCATGCCAAGGTTCCGGCCACCACGCTCTATATCGTGGCCGGTACCCGCAACGATAAGCGCCTGTCTGAGGCCGTGGCCATGTGCAATACCCGCAATATCCCCATCATCGAGGTGCAGCGCCACGAGATGGACCGCATGACCGGCAACGGCATGCACCAGGGCATCGGGCTGCAGATCCCGCCGTATAAATACGCCGATGTCGACGAGCTCATCTCCCGTGCGGCCGAAAGTGCCCGTCCGGGCATGTTCGTCATCTTGGATAACATCACCGACCCGCGCAACCTCGGCGCGGTGATTCGCTCTGTGGCAGCTTTTGGTGGCGACGGCGTCATCATCCCAGAGCGCCGCTCCGCATCCGTGACTGCCGTGGCGTGGCGTACCTCGGCCGGCACGGCGGCGCGCCTGCCGGTCGCCCGCGCGACGAATATCACCCGCACCGTACAGCAATTCCAAAAGAGCGGCTACCAGGTCGTCGGCCTAGATGCCGGCGGCGAGCACACGCTGGATACATATAACGGCGCGACGGACCCCGTGGTCATCGTCATCGGTTCCGAGGGCAAGGGGATTTCTCGCCTCGTGCGGGAAAACTGCGACGTCATCATGTCCATCCCTATGACGGATTGGGTCGAGTCCCTCAATGCTTCCGTCGCGGCCGGTTCTGTGCTTTCCGAATTCGCACGCCAGCGCCGCGCGGCCCAGTAGTCTCTAGCGAGAGTTTCTAGCCGCCTTCTGCCCAGGGCGGCAGCCACCTAATGGTGCCATTCACCCGGGCCAAGCGGCCGCGAACTGGCGGGGCGTTGGGGTCATCGTCGTTGACGCCGTTGTGGTACGGGCAGGCGATGGTGAGGTTTTCGGGGTTTGTCTCGCCGCCGTGGCGCCAGGCGGTGAGGTGGTGGACTTGGCATTCGTCGGCGGGATAATTGCACTGGGGCCAAGGACAAGTGGGATTTTCCGCGGCCGCCATGGTGCGCTGCTTGGGTGAGGCGAGCCGCTCCGTGCGATACAGATTCACCGGGCCTTTAACGGGATGGATGAGGGTGACATAGCCATGCTCGGTAAATGCGCGGCGCACGAGGTCTGCGCCGGTCATCCGGGCGCCATTGGTGAGCTGCAGTGTCACGTCATCGCCCGCGCAGTCGACGACGCGGTCGAGCTCGTCCAAGCGCAGCACCACATTGGTGGTCACGGACGCACCGGAGGCGGCGGTCTTGCCCTGGAAAATCTTGCGCACCGAATCTAGCGGGGCATCTTTATCCAGTGCGGCATGCATATCCGCAATATCGGCGGATTTGCCGGTAATCGTCATAGTCCAGGGGCCCTCGGCGCGGCGGTAGAGCTTGACACCGGGTGTGCGCTGCGGCGGGCCTTTAATCTCGCGCACGCGTTTATGCCCCCGCTTTTCGACGTCCGAGGCATCCCCCTTCATCCCACACAACTCCCGACGCAGCGCCCAGGCCTGACGCTTATTTCTCAGCCGAGTGGCGTAGCGCTCGATGGCCAGCAGCGCGGTAAGGCTGTGCCCATTGGTGCGAGCGGCGGCGATGGATTCGCGCTGGAGGCGGCTAAACGCGGTTGGGCCGAAGTAGGTATCGGCGAGGGCGAGCAGGCGGGTGGCGGTGGTATCGGGACAGCCGGCGTCGATAAGCGCGCGCTTGGAAAGGCCGTGGCAGTCGGCGATGATGTCCATGCCGGCGGCTAGGCCTGTCAAGAAAGTGTGCAGCGCGTTCATGGCTCCACACATTAGGTGCGGGACGCGACCAGAGGCGAGGGATAAGGCGCGCCGCTGTGGATAACTAGGACTGCGCGGTGCCGAGTCCGAAAAAGTCGCGGACCTTATCCACAGCGCGGAAGGAATCTGTATTGGGGCCTATGCGCGGGTCGGTTCTCATGCTAGAGGGAATCACGTGGCCAAGGCCCTCCATGGTCCATAGTTCGACGGGAAAATCGCCGGCGTATTCGGTGGCGGTGACATCCGGGGCGGGGTGGTAGTCGCGCGGTGGCTGGCAGCCATTGGCCAACGCAAAGTACTCCGCGGTGGCAGGAGCGGAGAGCACGCGGCCGCGGGTGCGCTCGGCGTCCAGCCCGGCCACACCGCCTTCATAAGGCGCATATGGGTCCGCGGTGCCGTGGAAAAACAGCAGCGGCGTGGGCCGGTAGCCATCCGGGTTGCTGGGCGCGTGGTTATCGCCCTCGCCCAAGGTGGAGGCGAAGATGCAGGCGCGGGTGAGGGTAAAGGGAGCGTCGAAAAGCAGGCGGAGCACCATCTGACCGCCATTGGAATAGCCGCAAGCAAAGGTGCGCGCGGTGCCGAACTCGCACTGCATAGCTTCAACGAGATACGTGGCGAAGGCGATGTCATCAACGTTCTCCGTGCGGGCGGTGACCGGTAGGATGCTGCGGCAATCATTGAAATGGCGATCCACGCCGTCGGGGTAGACGAGGATGGTGTTGGTGGCATCGGCAAGCTCGTCGAAGGTGCCATTGGTAAAGCGGCGCATCACGTTGCCGGATTGCAACGAGCCGTGGAAGAAGAGCAGCAGGTCCGGGTGCGGGCCGGGATTATCCGGCGTGATGATGAGGAAGCGGCGGGTGCGGCCATCCACATCCGCGGTGCGGCGGTGTACGTGCATAGCCGCCCAGTTTAGTCGGCGTGGTGCTCCTCGGCCGTGGTGTGGCAGTCGGCGTGGAAGCGTTTAGCGGCGACCTCGTCGCGCACTGCGCTTTTATTGCGCCGCCAGCCGATGAGCCGGCACACCAGATAGATGACAAAGGAAATGGTGGTGACGAAGACCGAGACCGGAAGACCAGGCGCGAGCGATAAGATGAAGCCGCCTACGGCCGACACCTCGGCGAAAATGGTGGCCCACATGACCGCGCGCAGGGGTGAGGAAGTAATCTGCACGGCCGCTGCGCCGGGGGTGATAAGCAGCGCCATGACGAGCAGTGAACCAACGATTTGTACCGACTGCGCGGCCGCTAGGCCCACGAGTACGGCGAAGGCGACCGAGATGAAACGGGTCGGCACGCCGGCCGCCTGGGCCATAACTGGGTCGGCCGAAGCGAAGAGCATGGGGCGCCACAGGATGGCTACGGCGGAGAGGATGACTACGGTGGTTGCGGCCAAAAGCCATACCGAGGCCGAAGATACGCCGACGATCTGGCCGGTCAGCAGCGTCATCGCGGTATTCGCGTTGCCCGGATAGAGGTGCAGAAATAGCACCGACAGTCCTAGGCCAAAGCTCATGACCACGCCGATGGCGCTGTCTTGCTGGCCCTTAAAGCCCAGTACGGCGAGGATGATGGCGGCCACGATGGCCCCGGCGACCGCGCCAAAGCCTAAGTTGAGACCGAAAAGTAGTGCGGCGGAGTCACCCATGAGCGCGAGCTCGGAAGTCGCGTGGACGGAAAAGGACATCTGGCGCAGCACGATGAGCGAGGTCATCACGCCAGAAAGAATGCCCAGCAGCGCGGAGGCGATGAGCGAGGACTGTACAAAATCAACGCTCAGCAGGTACTGGGTGTCTTCTATGAAGCTAGACAACGATAAGCCTCCCATCGACGTTTAAGACGTTGACTTTGGAACCGTAGAGCTCGGAAAGGACATCGGAGCGCATGACCTCATCTACCGCGCCGAAGGTATGGCCGCCGGGAGCAAGGTAGAGCACCTTATCGGTCACTCCGAGTACCGGATTGATGCCATGGGTGACAAAGATGATGGAGGTGCCGCGCTCGCGGCGTAGCGCATCTAGCTTCTCCACGGTGTCTTGCTGGCGCGCCGGATCGAGCGAGAGCAGCGGCTCATCGGCAAGGATGAGCTCTGGGTCATTGGCCAGCGCTTGGGCCTGGCGGATAAGTTGCTGCTGGCCGCCGGATAGCTGTCCTACGCGGCGGTCGCGCAGGCCGGTGGCACCTACCTCGGCGAGGAGCTCGTCGACGCGGTGGCGGGGAGGGCGGCGGCGTCGGAAAGCGCCGTGCGCAAGGGAGAGCGATACTAAGTCGCGGGCGCGCAGGGGCAGGTCGGCCGGGAACATGCGCTGCTGCGGGATGAATCCGACGCGGCAGTCCACGTCGACGCTGCCGGCCGTGAGTTTGCGGGTGCCCAAGATAGTGCCGAGCAGGGTGGATTTGCCCACGCCATTGGGGCCCAAAACGGCGATAAACTCGCCGCGGTCAACGGCGAGGTTAAGGCTGGACCACAGCGGGGCAACCGCTGCGTCATGAAATTGGATGAGCACTAGAGCTTCCCCAGGGAGTCGGTGACCTCGTCATAGTAGGTCCAGAACTCCTTGCCATCCGGCGGGGTCTCGCCGATTTCGACGATATTGACATCCGCATCCTCCGCGGCGGACTTGATACGGCCGGCGGTATCGGTTTCGGTCTGCGGGTTAAAGATGAGAAGGTCCACCTTGTGGTCCTTGATGGCCTTGGTGAAGGCGGCAAGGTCGGCCGCGGTGGGCTCGCCCTCAGAAATGGTGGCCTTGCGGTAGCCCTCTGGGGTGACGTCCTTGCCGGAGGTGTACTTCATGATGTAGTCCGCAATCGGCTCGGTCTGGGCGTAGGAGAGATCGCCCGGTAGCTCCTTGAGCTTGTCGCGCAGCCGGTTGACGTGGGAGTCCACGCGCTCGGTGCTGGCGTGCGCATCGGTATTGAGCTCATTGATCTGGTCGGCGATATTACCTGCGACCTCGTCGAGCGCAGCTGGGTCGTACCAGATGTGCTCGTTGCCTTCGATATTGGTGACCTTCTTTGGGTCCTTCTTGGCGGTGGCCTTGGCGGCGTCGATGGTCATGACATTGGGGTCATCGGCCAGCTTGCCGTGGTCGGTCAGCGGCAGTGCGGAGATGATGTTGTCTTGCTCGGAGACGGCCTGGTAAATCCAAGAATCGTAGCCGCCGCCGTTGACTACGAGCAGGTCCGCGTCTTCGGCCTTGGCGATATCGGCCGCGGAAGGCTCGAAGTGGTGGGGGTCGACGCCATTGCCCTCCACGATGGGCTTGACCTCAATGTCCACGCCGGAGGCGGTATCGGCCACGGCTTGGGCAACATCGGCCCAGATAGAAGTGGAAGCGACGATGGAGATTTTCTTCTGAGCACCCGGCTCGGCAGCCGAGTCTTGAGAGTCAGAAGAGGAGCAAGCGGTGGCGGTGAGGAGGAGGCCGCCGGCCGCGAGGAGGGCGGCGGTTGCGCGAAGTGAGTTATGCATAGCTCCCAGTGTGCTGTTGATGGTAATTGTTGTCAATTGAATATGTATTGAAAACGCGGCCGCGGGGTAAGCTTACGGCTATGGTGAAACGCAGCCCCACCCGCAAGACGCTGGCCTCGCTGGCCGCCGAACTGGGTGTTTCGCGCACGACGGTGTCCAATGCCTATAGCCGGCCGGACCAGCTCTCGGCCGCGACGCGCGCGCGCATTCTGGCAGCGGCGAAAGCGCGAGGGTACCCCGGGCCGGACCCCACGGCTCGCAGCCTGCGCACCCGCCGTGCGGGTGCGGTGGGCGTGCTGCTGACTGAGCACCTGTCCTATGCCTTCGAAGACATGGCCTCGGTGGATTTCTTGGCCGGCATGGCGGAGGCCTCGGCCGGCGCGCAAAGCATGCTTACCCTCATCCCGGCCGGCCCGGAGGGGGAAGCGGAGGCGACCAGCTTGGTCGGCTCGGCCGCCGTGGATGGTTTTGTGGTTTATTCCGTGGCGGCCGGGGATGCCTACCTGGAGGCGGCGCGCGGGCGCGGGCTGCCGGTGGTGGTCTGCGATCAGCCGACGGATTCGGGCCTGCCTTTTGTAGGGATCGATGACCGAGCCGCCATTGCTCCGGCCGCCCGCGCGCTGGTGGAGGCCGGCCACCGCAAGATTGGCGTGCTGGCCATTCGCCTCAAACGCGAGCGCCACGATGGCCCCATTTCCTGGGAGGAGTTGCAAGAGGCCGATATGCACGTGCAGCACGCCCGCGTCATGGGCGCCATGGACGTCTTTGCGCAGGCGGGGATCGCGCCGGAAACCGTGCCCGTGGTCACCCAGCACATCAATGATGCGCAAACCACGCGGGCGGCCGCGCAGTTGCTTCTCGACGCCCACCCTGACCTCACCGCAGTCCTGTGCACCACCGACTCCATGGCGCTGGGCGTGATGACCTATGCGCGCGAACGGGGCATCGATATTCCCAGTGAGCTTTCCGTCACCGGCTTTGACGGCATCGATGCGGCGCAGCGCCTTGGCTTGACGACCATCATCCAGCCCAATAAGGCCAAAGGCGCCGCCGCCGGCCACATGCTCTCTAACCTCATCGCCGCCGCGGATAATGCGGCGGCGGCCGTGCCGGCGGTGTCGCGGCGGGTACTGCGGACGAATTTCGCGGCGGGGCGGACCGTGGCACCACCGCGTTAAGTCGGGGCAGGCCGGGGTTTACCGGCTAGGCGTCGTCGCCGCCGGAGTGACCTATATGGGCCGCGCGGGCGGTGGCAAGCTCAGTGAGGAAGTGGGCGACGGCGTCGACGTCGGCAAGCTGCACTACGGCCGCCGTATCGCCCTCGCCTACCTTGACACCGACGTCCGGCGGCTGATGGAGGGCGCGGAAACCGTCCTCGTCGGTGACATCATCGCCCAAAAAGACCATGGCGGTGGCGCCGGTACGCTCGCGTAGCTCGTCTAACCACGTGCCCTTGGTGGCCTGAGTGGCAGAAAACTCCACGACGGACTTACCGGCCGTGCGTGGGAAGCCGCCCGGGTCGAGTGCGAGACCGGCTTCATAAGCCTGGGCGGCAGCTTCTGGGTCGGTATCCTCGAGCGCCCGCAGGTGCAGTACGCGCTGGAAGGGCTTGACCTCGATATCCGCGCCTGGGAAGCGCTCCATAATTGCGCGGATCTCGGTTTCCTTGGCGGTCAGATGCTCGCGCATCGCGGGAGTTAGATCCGTTTCTTCCCAAGAGGATTCGGCGCCATGGGATCCGCCGAATAGCACGGGCTCGCGCAGTGGACACACGCGCTGCAGGCCTGCGAGGTGGCGGCCGGACAGCACGGCCGCGGTGGTATGCGGCAGGTGAGCAAGTTTATCCAAGGCGCGTAGGGAGTCTTGGTTCATCTCGACGTCGTAGATGGCCGTGGCAAAGGGGGAGAGCGTGCCGTCAAAATCCGAGACCACCGCGAGGTGCTCGGCGGCGGCAAGGGCCTTGATTGTGGTGGAAAGCGTCATGGCTTCCAGCCTACGTATTTAATTGCCGAGGGAAACCAATTTGATAGACGGCGAGTCCACCTCATCTGTAACCAGCTCTAAGACCAGCTGGTTATTGCTATTGACGGTGTAGTGGAAATCGCGGCCAGTGGAAATCAAGTTGCGCAGCAGGTTATCGGCCCACACGGACGCGCCATGGCAATCCTGGGCGGTCTCGTCATAATCCACCTCATCAAAGTGCAGGCGGTTGCCATCCTGGATATTTTGGCGCTCCTCATCGGCGGAATAGGTCACCTTTCCCACCATTTGGGTGCAGCCGGTGGTGCCTACCAGCGTAGATTCACCAAAGCTCAACGTGGGGGCCTGCGGGATGGATTCCGGGATGGTAGAGGCAGCATCCGGGGTGGTGTTGATGGAGACTACCTGCCACTGCTTATCCAGGATCTGCTCATCACCAGGGGCCTGGGGCTCTTCTTCGCCGGAGCCGCAGGCAACGAGCAGCGTGGCGGCGCACGCAGCGGCGAGCGGAGTAATGAGGCGGTTACAGCGAGGCATCATGCGCCAGCCTCCTCGGCGTCGGCATGGCGCAGGCAGCTCAGGAAGGACTGGGACCATAGCTGTACGTCGTGCTCAGTGACCTGCTGGTGCATGGTAAGCATGCGCTGGGACATGGCAGAGGGGGCATCGTCAAGTGCGGTGAGCGCATTGAGCAAGGCGGCCTTGAGGGACTCGATATCGAAGGGATTGCACAGGTAGGCCTGGCTGAGCTCATCGGCAGCGCCGGCAAACTCAGAGAGCACTAGCGCGCCCGAACCATCGTCGTGGCAGGCCACGTATTCCTTGGCCACCAGATTCATGCCATCCTTGAAGGGGGTGACCAGCATGACATCGGCCATGCGGTAGTAGCAGCGCAGGAGGCTCTTGGCTACGCCCCGGTGCTGATAGTGCACCACTGGGTGGCCCACGCGGGCAAAGCGCCCGTTGATGCGGCCTACGGCTTCTTCGACTTTGGAGCGGGTGGCCTTGTAATGATCAAGTCGCTCGCGCGACGGCGTGGCCAGCTGCACCATTGCTACTTCTTCCGGGTCGAGTGCTCCGGACTCCAGCAGCTCCTCAAAAGCAGTCAGCCGCTGCAGGATGCCCTTGGTGTAATCGAGGCGATCCACTCCCAGGATAATGCGCTGGGGCGAGCCCAGCTCTTCGCGCAGCTTGGCGACGTCCCGCTCATCCTCCGCAGTGAACCTGGCAAAGTCCTTCGCGGCGATAGAGATGGGAAAAGCCCCCACGCCGATGGTGCGTCCCTGCGGTAGGTGAATATGTGCGGTGACCTCGCGGGTACTGGCCTCGCCTTCCACGTCGAGGCCGTGGCGGCGGGCGAGTTCCAGGAAGTTGCGGGCATTGGCCTCCAAGTGGAAGCCAATGAGATCCGCGCCGAGCAGCCCGCGCACGAGTTCCTCTCGCCAGGGCAGCTGACGGAAGAGATCGGCAGAAGGGAAGGGGATGTGCAAGAAGAACCCGATGGTGAGATCGGGGCGCTTTTGGCGCAGGATGCCGGGCAAAAGTTGTAGCTGGTAGTCCTGGACCCACACGGTGGCACCCTCGGCGGCGACCTCGGCTACCTCATCTGCAAAGCGCAGGTTGACCTCGCGATAGGCGTGCCACCAATCGCGGTCGTAGGTAGGGGTGACGATGAGATCGTGGTAGAGCGGCCACAGGGTGGCATTGGAAAAGCCCTCATAAAAGCCCTCGAAATCGGACTCGGTGAGCTTGACCGGATGCAGCAGCACGCCGGCATCGGTGCGGAAGGGCTCAGGTGCGGTGTCAGTCACGCCGGGCCACCCTACCCAGCAGCCCTGATGGGACTCCAGGACCGGGGACAAGGCGGTGACCAGTCCGCCTGGCGAGGGTGTCCACGTATGGCTGCCATCGGGCCGGGTTTCTAGATCAACCGGCAGGCGGTTGGCCACCACCACGAAGTCATTGCCATGCTCACTCATGGTGCAAGAATAACTTAAGACTTCTTAGCAGACTTCTTTGTTGCCTTCTTAGAGGCCTTCTTCGTCGCTTTCTTCGTGGCCTTCTTGGTCGACTTCTTTGTCGATTTCTTGGTGGACTTTTTGGTCGACTTCTTCGTGGACTTCTTGCTGGATTTCTTGGTCGACTTCTTCGGGGCGGCATCGGCCTGCTCCGCCAGAACCTTCTTGTGTACCAAGCCCTTGGGCTCCACGCCCAGCATGGACATCAGGGTCACGCCGTCGAGGAAGTCTTGGGCGTAGGTGGCCACGATGCGGCGGGCTGCGCGGGAGGTCTCCTCCTCAAGGGCGTGATTCTGGTCAGCCTGTGGGTGGGTGTCTTGGACCTTGGGTGGCACGACGTGTCCTCCTGAACGTTGTGAAAACTACTTAAGCGCTTGCAAGAAAAGCTATCAGAGCAAATATTGTACGCTACCGGCGGCGTTTAAGACCGCTCGGGTCCGGATTCGGTGCCCGGCTGCTCCGGTTTTTGGGCACGAAACGTTTCGGTGCCCGGCACGGTATAGGTGGTCTTCTCGTGCTGCTGCGGCTGCGCCGGCCACTGAGAATCCTCCGGCCACAGGTCCGCGGCGGAGCGGGTATGCGGCCCGTGGTTTTGGGCCTCGTGGCGCGGGTGCTGCTGCGGCGGCTTCGGCCCGAGCTTGGGTGGTAACTCCGGGCGATTGACGCGCGGGGCAAATGGGGACATCGGCACACGCGGGATTCGCGGGGCCTTGCGGGCCAAGTGCGTGGCCTTGTGGAAGGAGAAGCGGCCGATGCGCTTGAAAGCGGAGTAGGGGCGGAAGTACTGCGGGCGGCGCAGGCGGCGGGCCACGCGCTCGCCCAGTACTACGCCGGCGGCCAGGGCGCCGGAGATGGCCAGGGCCATTGCCATGTTGGTAAAGCCGGTAATCATCTGCTCATTGAGCGAGGCGTACATGCCGCGGTAGAGCATGAGGCCGGGGAGCATCGGCGTATAGCCCACGATCATGGTGATAAGCGGCGGGATGCCCCAACGGCGCGACATCAAGCCGCCGGCCAGGCCGACGACCACAGCGGACAGGCCCGAGGCAATCACCGGGCCGATGCCAAACGGCACCACCACGAAGTAATAGAAGATCATGCCGGCCGCGGCGGTAAGCCCCGACATGGTGATCTCGATCCAGGCAGCCCCGCAGGCTAGCGCAAAGGCGGCGGAGCCGGTGCCACCGAGCACCACCAGCAGCGGAATCTCGTGGTAGACCGGCGGGGCCAGCGTGGCCAGCGGCGGCAGGTTAAAGCCCAGCGAATCAGCCAGCTGGATGCCCACGCCCACGCCAGCGATGATGGCGCCGGTAGATAGCAGCGCCTCAAAGAAGCGGGCGGAGGAGGTTACGGGGGCGCGCGTGATGCCGTCGACCAGCGATTGCACCAAGGTTAGACCCGCTACCAGCACGATGATGCCGGAGGCGATGATCTGTGCCGGCGAGAAATTAATGCCGAACGAGGCCGCCACGTTGTACAAAATGGCGGCAGGGAAGACAGCGAAGAAGCCACCGACCACATTCTGATAGAAGGGCGGCAAGCGATAGTTGGCCAACCAAGCGTTCAGACCCATGATGAAGGCGGAAACCACAAAGGCCACCACGCCGACGAGCAGATCGCCGCCGAGCATCATGGAAATCAGGCCACCCATCGCGCCCCAGCCGAGCATGACCGTGGCCGGCTTATAAGGGGCGGGCATGCGGTCAATCTCGTCGAGGCGCTGCTCCGCCATGGCCGGTGGCATCTGGCCGGAGTGGATAGAGCGAATGAGCTTATCGACGGCCGAGAGCTTGGAAAAATCCACGCCAATGCTCGGCACCACACGGAAGACGTGCAGGTTTTGGCGCTGCTCGCCGGTGCCGATGGTGGTGTGGATGGTGATGGTATTCATCAAGATATCCACGTGGCAGTAGTGCAAGCCATAGGAAGATGCCGCCAGGTGTACCTGGGCGCGGGCATCCGAGTTAGCCGTACCGGCGCCGATGAGGATTTCACCAATGCGGGCGGCGATCTCCATGACGCCGGTGACTTGAGCGGCATCATGGAGATCGATCGGGGCGAGTGGCGATGGCGGCGGTGCGGCTTTAGCCGCGTCGATGATGGCTACTTGGCCCGAGGAAGCGCGCAGGCGCTCCCGCATAGCGGACAAAAATGACACGGAAATAACCCTCGAAAAAGCGCTGAGAAAGTGGGATAGATTCTGCCTGAACTTTAGCCCCTGTACCCTGTCAATGCATAGATGGGGGACCGGCTTTCCCTTTAGCGTTGGTGCTCGGGTACTATGCAACGAGCGGGATATCTCCCGCGGTGCTGGAGTGGCGCAATTGGTAGCGCAACGCACTTGTAATGCGTAGGTTGCGAGTTCAAGTCTCGTCTCCAGCTCAAAAGGAGGCTGGGTCCAGCGTGGGCCTAGCCTTCGTGGTGTTTTGTGGGGCATCAATAAGCCCAAAAAGCCGGTCAACCATGCGTTGGCGGTTAGCGGGGGAGAGCTTGCGCTGGTTGAGGTGATCGTGCACCCACAGCCCCGTACTAAGCAACATGACGAGCAGGTCATCCTCGTCGGTCTCGGCGGCGGAGGGATCCACCATCCACCGTGCATCCACATCTGCCCATTGGGCAGAAAAATCTGGGTGAGTCTGGGAGTGCACACACATCAGCAGCTTGACGAGCGGATCCTTTTTGCCCATGGAGAGCACCAAGGCGCGGGAGCGCTCGGCCAAGCTGAGCTCGCTGGCAGGGTGGCCGCCGGCTAGTTGCTCGAGCTCTTCTTCCCAGCGCTCAGCGCAAAAACGGTGACAATTTACCAGCAGGTTGTGGCGGGTAGGAAAGTGGTAGATGAGACCGGACTTGGACATGCCGGTCGCCTGCGCCAGGGAGTCATAGGTAAGGCCGGAGACATCCTCGGCGGCGATGATGTCGAGCGCAGCTTCAAGGGCTGCGGTCTTTTTGTTGATTCGCGGCATGGGGATCTCCTGATTTGGGGTTATCGCGGAAGCACCAGGCGGTTATCGCGGCTAGGAGTAAGGCGAAGCAAGCCAGGCCACCGATGGTGGAAAGATACCCGGCATTGTAGGCGCTGGCGGCGGTCGCGTGGGAAGCGGGGTGATGCAGCGCGTCGGTTCCTAGTTCTGCGAGGTGAGGTGGGAGTTCGCGGGCCATGAGTAAAGGCACGAGGGTTCCGGTCAGGGCAATGGAAATCAGGGTGCCAAATTCATAAGAGACCGCCTCTACGCCAGTGGCCATGCCGGTGCGGTGGAGGGGCGCGGCATTGATGATGGCGGTTGAGGATACGGACATGGCAAGGCCCGCGCCTAGGCCGGTGAGGACGAGGGCGACAACGAGTAGGGCAAGCGTCTCGCCTCGGGTTGCGAGCAGCAGGGTCATGCCGGTGGCCATAAGGAGGAATCCGCCGCTTATGAGCGGGAGGAATCCCAGGCGATGCAATGTGGCGCCGCCCAGGATGGAGGTAGGGATGGCAGATAGCGCCATGGCGGAGATGATAAGGCCGGCGTGGAGGGGTGAGAGGGCGTCGACAAGCTGCAGCTTTTGGGTGCTGAGTAGCTCCAGGCCGGACATACCGAACATGGCGCCGCCGGCCGCTAAGGCCCCGCCGCTGAAGACGCGGGAGCCAAAGATGTCGAAGGTCAGAAGGGGATCTGACAAGCGGGTCTGGCGGTGGGCAAAGGCGAGCGCGCCGCAGACGAAGACGGCAGCCGCAGCGACGCTCACCGGCCACGCGTGTGGCAGGGATTTTATGGCCAATACCAGGCTGGTAAGAGTGATAAGGGAATACAGGGACGAAGGAAAGTCCCAGTGTTTAAGGGGATTTGGGGCGTTTGGCGGAGCTAGGAGCAAGGTCAACGCGAGGGCAAGGGCCACGACCGGGACATTGAGTAGGAATACTGAGCCCCACCAGAAGTGCTCCAAAAAGAAGCCGCCCACGGTGGGGCCGGCCGCCGCGCCGATGACGGCGACGGAACCCCAAATGCCAATGGCCGTGTTGCGCTCCACCTCATCGGGAAAGGTAAGGCGGATAAGCGCAAGGCTCGATGGCATCATGATGGCGGCGCCGCAGCCAAGGAAGGCCCGGCTTAGGACCAGCGTCCAGGCGCTGGGGGAATAGGCGGCGAGTAAGGAAGCGCCGCCAAAAATGGCCAGACCGATGAGGAACATTCGCCGGTGGCCGGTGCGATCACCTAGCGTGCCGGTACCGAGAAGGAGACCGGAGAGTACCAACGCGTAGGCGTTGATAATCCATAGTTGCTGGGTATCGGTGGTATGCAATTGCTGCGATAGCTGCGGCAATGCGGTGTAGAGGATGGAATTATCCAGCCCAACCATGAGTAACCCCAGAGAGATGACGGCGCAGAAAGACCACCGCTGCGCGGCCGTGGAGGCCGGAGCGGTAAGGCTTCGTGCGCGGGGCGGGTGGATACTCATAGCAGAGTAAACAGTACCGAACGGTCGTTATAGTTTACAGTCAAAGATAGGTTAGTATTACCTTCCTCACAGCTGGGGACACTGTGTGAGTGTATAGGAGAATAGTGGACTTTCCTGCGGTGTAAGTAGCACAGTGGTATTAGCACCAATTAAGAGTTAAGGATGATAATTAATGGCACGTAACTATGCAGAACAGCTAGTTGACACCCTAGAAAAGCAGGGGGTCGAGCGCATTTATGGCCTGGTCGGTGACTCTCTGAATCCGATTGTGGATGCAGTTCGTCGCTCCTCCATCGAGTGGATTCACGTCCGCAATGAGGAGGCTGCAGCCTTCGCCGCTGAGGCAGATTCCCTGACCACCGGCAAGCTGGCAGTATGTGCTGCATCCTGCGGTCCGGGCAACACTCACCTCATCCAGGGCCTGTATGACGCCCACCGCAACGGCGCCAAGGTTCTGGCACTGGCTTCCCATATTCCATCCCGCCAGATCGGCTCCAAGTTCTTCCAGGAGACCCACCCAGAGGCAATCTTCCAGGAGTGCTCTGGTTATTGCGAGATGGTCAATTCCGCTGAGCAGGGCGGTGTTGTCCTGCACCACGCCATTCAGTCCACCATGGCGGGCAACGGTGTTTCCGTGCTGGTCATCCCGGGCGACGTCTCCATGCAGGACGCCGACGATGACTCCTTTGTGGAGTCCAAGATCTCTACCGGTCGCCCGGTTGTCTTCCCAGACCCAGCCGAGGCTGCGGCCCTGACCCAGGCCATCAACGAGGCTAAGACTGTCACCCTCTTCGTTGGCGCTGGCGTCAAGGATGCCCGCGAACAGGTGCTGAAGCTGGCGGAGAAGATTAAGGCTCCTATCGGCCACGCCCTGGGTGGCAAGATGTACATCCAGTACGAGAACCCATTCGATGTGGGCATGAACGGCCTGCTGGGCTACGGCGCAGCACACGAGGCCACCCACGAGGCTGACCTGCTCATCCTGTTGGGTACCGACTTCCCGTATAACGACTTCCTGCCGGATGCCAATGTGGCACAGGTGGACATCAACGGCTCCCACATCGGCCGCCGCACCAAGATTTCTTATCCGGTTACCGGCGATGTAGCCGCTACCATCGAGAACATCCTGCCGCACGTGGATGAGAAGAAGGACCGCTCCTTCTTGGACAAGATGCTCAAGAAGCACTACGGCAAGCTGGAGCACGTCGTGGAGGCCTACACCTCCAACGTGGAAAAGCACACCCCGATCCACCCAGAGTACGTTGCAGACCTCATCGATAGGAACGCGGATGAAGATGCCATCTTCACCGTCGATACCGGCATGTGCAACGTGTGGGGCGCTCGCTACATCACTGCCAACGGCAAGCGCGAGCAGATTGGCTCCTTCCGCCACGGCACCATGGCCAACGCCCTGCCACAGGCGCTGGGTGCACAGGCCGCTAACCCTGGTCGCCAGGTCATCACCTTCTCCGGTGATGGCGGGCTATCCATGCTGATGGGTGAGCTGCTGACCGTAAAGCTCCACAACCTGCCTATCAAGATGTTCGTATTCAATAACTCTTCCCTGGGCATGGTCAAGCTGGAGATGCTGGTGCAGGGTCTACCGGAGCACGAGACCGACCACGAGTCTGTCAACTTTGCCAAGATTGCAGAGGCTTCCGGTATCAAGCACTTCCGCATCGAGGATCCGAAGGAAGCTCCGGAGCAGATCAAGAAGGCGTTGGCCTACAACGGCCCGGCTCTTATCGACGTCGTTACTGACCCCAACGCCCTGTCCCTGCCACCAACGCTGACCATCGAGCAGCTCATGGGCTTCTCCAAGGCTGCAACCCGCACCGTTCTGGACGGTGGTGTGGGCCAGATGATCACCATGGCAAAGTCCAACCTGCGCAACATCCCACGCCCGCAGGACTTCTAAATAGCGCGCCGCGTTAGTTACCACGCTCTTCCTCACTAGGGGAGGGGCGTGGTTTTCTTTTGCGGCGACCAGGGCGACCATCTATGTTCACAGGATTCAGCCAGAAACTCTTCAGTAGGCTGGGAAGCAAGCGTGTCATGATTGCGTGATAGAAATTCGCAACCTTTAAGGGAGTCTGAGGAGAACATGGAAGACAAAAAACTCGCCAAGGTTCTTGTCGTCGATGACGAGCCCAATATTGTGGAGCTGCTCACCGTATCGTTGAAGTTCCAGAACTTCGAGGTCTTCAGCGCCAATTCCGGCCACGAGGCGCTGCGCGTAGCCCGTGAGGTAAACCCTGATGCCTACATCCTGGACGTGATGATGCCGGGCATGGACGGCTTCGAGCTGCTAGGAAAGCTGCGTCAGGAGGGGCTGGACGGCCCGGTGCTGTACCTCACGGCAAAGGATGGGGTGGACCAGCGCATCCACGGCCTGACCATCGGTGCGGATGATTATGTGACCAAGCCATTTAGCTTGGAAGAGGTCATCACCCGCCTGCGCGTCATCATGCGCCGCGGTGGTGCGGCGGAAGAATCCACCAACGACGCCACCATGAGCTACGCAGATTTGACGCTTAATGATGACACCCATGAGGTCACCAAGGCCGGTGAGCTCATCGAGCTTTCCCCCACCGAGTTCAATCTGCTGCGCTACCTCATGCAGAACAAAGAAGTGGTGCTGTCTAAGTCCAAGATTTTGGATAACGTGTGGCACTACGATTTCGGCGGCGATGGCAACGTGGTCGAGTCCTATATCTCCTACCTGCGCCGCAAGATTGATACGGGCGATACCCAGTTGATCCACACCGTGCGCGGCGTGGGTTATGTACTGCGCACCCCGCGCTCCTAAAGTGCTGTGGTAATGGAAGATTCACAGGAGACCCAGGGCCAGGCGCCTGCGCCAGCGGCAGCGCGCCCGCAATCCATGTGGCATGAAGGCCTAGGGCAAGACGAGGGGGAGGACAAGTCCTCCAAGCGGCGGATGTTTTCCCAGATTCCGCAGGCAATGCCGCTGCGTACGTGGTTGGTCATCCTCCTTGTCGTAGTCTCTGGGCTGGGTATTACAGGCTCGTCCTTTGCGGTGAACTCCATTATGCGCAATGTGCTCTTTAATAACGTCGATGATGAGCTGCGCTCCGCATCGACTACGTGGGCACGCGATATCAGCAATGACTTCTTTATCGGTGATCACACTAAGCGCCCGCCTACCGAATACGTGGTGCTGAACTACCTGCCCAATGGCACCATCCGCTATTCGGGGCCGTCTTCGACCACACCGAATGCGGAGAATATCCCGCTTGGCGGCTATCCCACCACCGTTGGGTCCATCGAGAACAATACCAAGTGGCGCGCGCTGGCTTTTGCGGATTCTAATGGCGTCATCACGGTCATCGCTAAGGATATGACCCATGAAAAGGAAATCCTGCACGGCCTGGCGATGGTGCAGGTGACCATCGCCGCCATCGCCTTGGCCGCCATTGCGGCCGTGGGTTTCTGGTTTATCCGCAGGGCGTTGCGGCCGCTGCGGGTGGTGGAAAAGACGGCGTCGGAAATCGCGGCGGGCGACCTGGACAAGCGCGTTCCCAAGTGGCCGCTGCATACCGAGGTGGGCCAGCTGGCCGCCGCGCTCAATATTATGCTGGGGCAGCTACAGCGCTCCGTCGTGCGTGCGCAGGACAAAGAGGAACAGATGCGCCGCTTCGTAGGTGATGCCTCGCACGAGCTGCGCACGCCGCTTACTAGCCTGCGCGGCTATACCGAGCTTTATCGCTCCGGTGCCACCAAGGACGTGGACATGGTCTTTTCTAAGATCGATGATGAATCGAAGCGCATGTCCCTGCTGGTGGAGGATTTGCTGGCGCTTACCCGCGCCGAGGGTACACGCCTCGACCTGCGTCCGGTGGATCTATTGGAACTGGCCCTGTCCGTAGGCTCGTCCGCGCGTGCGGCCTTCCCCGGCCGCGAGATTTCGGTGGCCAATGATGCCAAGTCCATCCCCGTGGTCAATGGTGATGCCAGCCGCCTGCACCAGGTGCTGCTTAACCTAGTGACCAATGGCATCCGCCACGGCGGCGAGGGGGCCACGGTGACGCTGCGCCTGCGCCGTGAAGCCAATGACGTGCTGATCGATGTCATCGATGATGGCAAAGGCATGTCCAAAGAAGATGCGGCGCATATCTTCGAGCGCTTCTACCGCGCGGATACCTCGCGCACCCGCGATACCGGCGGTTCCGGCTTGGGCTTGGCCATCGTGCACTCCCTAGTGGAACAGCACGATGGCAGCATTAGCGTCGACTCCGAGCTCGGCCGCGGCACCACCTTTACGGTGCGCCTGCCCGCGCTTGCCGTCGCCCCCTCTGAGTCCTAGTCCTCCTCCCGAAAGCCTTCCTCGTTGCAGCCCAGGTGCTGGCGGATGCGGGCGGCCGCCTCATCCATCGCGGCATCGTCGGTGTTATCGGCGTCGAAGGCCTTGGCAAAGTCATACTCTTCCATCTTCTCGGTAGGGAAGAGATGGATGTGGGTATGCGGGACGTCGAATCCGGCGATGATATAGCCAGTGCGCGGGGTATTGAACGCGGTCTTGATGGCACCGCCGATTTCCAGGGCGACCTCGTTGAGGTGGGCCCAGGTCTGCGGATCCAGGTCGGTCCACTTATCTACTTCCTCGATGGGCACGACCAGGGTGTGGCCGTAGCGCAGCGGCTCGATGGAGAGGAAAGCCACGCAGGTCTCATCGCGGTAGACAAAGCGAGCGGGTAGTTCACCGTTAATGATCTTGCTAAATACAGAAGCCATGTGTGCCAGGCTACCCGCTGGTTATGATGGTGGGCATGCGCATTCTCGTAATTGGTTCGGGCGGCCGTGAACACGCCCTTGTGAAGGGCCTGTCCGCCGACCCCCAGAGCACCGAAATCCACGCCGCGCCGGGCAGCGCGGCCATGTCCACTCTCGCCACGGTCCACCCGGAATACTCCCAGGTAGATGACGTGGATCGCATGGTAGAACTGGCCCGGGATATCGCCGCAGATCTCGTCGTCATCGGTCCCGAGGTGCCGCTCGTTGCTGGCGTGGCAGACGCCCTGCGCGCCGCCGGCATCGCGGTCTTCGGCCCCAGCAAGGAAGCAGCCCAGATCGAGGGATCCAAGGCCTTTGCCAAGGACGTCATGGAGGCGGCAGGCGTTAAGACCGCTCGCGCGGAACAGCTGCGCCCAGGTGCGGCCGAGGAAGACATTGAGGCCGCGCTCGACCGCTTCGGCCCACAGTTTGTGGTCAAAGACGATGGTCTTGCCGGCGGCAAAGGCGTGGTGGTCACCGCGGACCGCGCCGCTGCCCGCGCTCACGTAGATACCGTCCTTGCCGCCGGCAATCCGGTGTTGCTGGAGTCTTTCCTCGATGGACCTGAAATTTCGCTTTTCTGCCTGGTTGACGGCGAGACCGTCGTCCCGCTGCTGCCAGCTCAGGACCACAAGCGCGCCTATGACAACGACGAAGGCCCCAATACCGGCGGCATGGGGGCGTACACCCCGTTGCCGTGGCTGCCGGAGGAGGGCGTGCAGCGCATCGTGGACGAGGTTTGCGTCCCTGTGGCCAAGGAGATGGTATGCCGCGGCACCCCATATTCCGGCCTGCTTTATGCCGGCTTGGCGTGGGGCGAAGAAGGCCCGGCCGTAGTCGAGTTCAACTGCCGCTTCGGCGATCCCGAGACCCAGGCCGTGCTTTCCCTTCTCAAGTCCCCACTAGCAGAGGCCCTCCACGCCACCGCGACTGGCACCCTGGCCGAGCTCGCGCCGCTGGAATGGGAGGATGGCTTCGCCGTTATCGTAGTCATGGCGGCAGAAGGCTACCCGGCCTCCCCGCGCAAGGGCGATGCCATCTCCGGAGCTGCGCTGGATGATCCGCAACGCGTCCTGCACGCCGGCACCGTTCACACAGACGGGGCCTACCACACCGCGGGCGGTCGCGTGCTTAGCGTGCTGGGAAAGGGATCCACGCTGGCTGAAGCGCGAGCAGACGCCTACGCCACCGTCGACGGCATCGAGTTTGCGGGTGGTTTTGTCCGCCGGGACATCGGCAAGCGAGCAGAAGACGGTGAGATTTCTCTCTAACCCTTCACCCCGCGGTGGGGCAGGCATGGAATAATAGTCACGTGGCTGAAAAGAAGAAGATTTCCAACGTCCTGTCCTCCCGCTATGCCTCCGCAGAGCTGTCCAGCATCTGGAGCCCGGAGCATAAAATCATCCTGGAACGCAAGCTCTGGATTGCGGTTATGCGCGCCCAAAAGGATTTGGGCGTAGACATCCCCTCCAAAGCCATCGATGCCTACGAGGCCGTGGTGGAAGACGTGAACCTCGAGTCCATCGCGGAGCGCGAGCGCGTGACCCGCCACGATGTGAAGGCCCGCATCGAGGAGTTCAATGCGTTGGCCGGTTATGAGCATATCCACAAGGGCATGACCAGCCGTGATCTCACCGAGAACGTGGAACAGCTGCAAATCCACACCTCGCTGGAGATCATCCGCGATAAGGCCATTGCCGTGGTCTCCCGCATCGGCCGTCATGCCGCCGAGTACCAGTCTCTGGTTATGGCCGGCCGCTCCCATAACGTGGCCGCGCAGGCCACCACCCTGGGCAAGCGCTTTGCTACGGCCGGCGATGAGATGCTGCTGGCCATCGAGCGTGTCGAAGACCTTCTCGCGCGCTACCCGCTGCGCGGCATCAAGGGGCCGATGGGCACCTCCCAAGACATGCTGGATCTCATGGGCGGCTCCGAAGACAAACTTGCCTCCCTGGAGACCGCCATCGCGGATTACCTGGGCTTCCACCGCATCTTCAACTCCGTGGGCCAGGTCTACCCACGCTCCCTCGACTTCGACGCCATCTCCGCCCTAGTGGAGCTCGGCGCCGCCCCGTCCTCGTTGGCCACCACCATCCGCCTGATGGCCGGCAATGAGACCGTCACCGAAGGCTTCAAGGAAGGCCAGGTCGGCTCTTCTGCCATGCCGCACAAGATGAACGCCCGCTCCTGCGAGCGCGTCGGCGGCCTGCAGGTCATCCTCCGCGGCTACCTCACCATGGCCGCAGACCTGGCCGGCCAGCAGTGGAACGAAGGCGATGTCTTCTGCTCGGTCGTCCGCCGCGTCGCGCTTCCCGACGCCTTCTTTGCCCTCGACGGCCAATTCGAAACCTTCCTCACCGTCCTCGACGAGTTCGGTGCCTTCCCCGCCATGATTGACCGCGAATTGGAGCGCTACCTGCCCTTCCTGGCTACCACCCGCATCCTCATGGCGGCCGTGCGTGCCGGCGTGGGCCGCGAGACTGCCCACGAGGTCATCAAGGAAAACGCCGTAGCCGTTGCGCTTAATATGCGCGAAAACGGCGGCGAGCAGGACTTGGTCCAGCGCCTTGCTGCCGATGACCGCCTGCCCATGGACGAGTCCGACCTCGAGGCCGCCCTGGCCGATAAGCACGCCTTCATCGGCGCTGCCGAGTCCCAGGTCAACCAGGTGCTCAACCGCATTAACGCCTTGGTAGGCGAGCACCCCAAGGCCGCCGCCTATACCCCGGGCGAAATCCTCTAGCCCGCATTTTCCGGCTCCCTTCGCAATTCCAGCCCCTTCGCATTTCGATCAAATAGTCCCCGGATCCCGGCGGATTCCGGGGCTTATTTGATCGAAACCTACTCGCCACCCCTGGGCGCTAGAATGAAAGTCATGCGTCCTGAGCTTTCTTCTTATACCCATCTTGCCTCCGGCAAGGTCCGCGATATCTACGATGTAGACGAAAACACCCTGCTGATGGTGGTTTCGGACCGCATCTCCGCCTACGACCACGCCTTAGAGCCGGCCATCCCGGATAAAGGTCGCGTGCTGACCGCGACCTCGAAGTTCTTCTTCGATTCCATCGATTTTCCCAACCACCTGGCCGGCCCGCTCGATGATGAGCGCATCCCTGCCGAGTGCCTCGGCCGCGCGATGGTAGTCAAGAAATTGGACATGCTGCCCTTCGAGTGTGTGGCCCGCGGCTTTCTCACCGGCTCCGGTTTGAAGGAGTACAAGGCCAATGGCACCGTGTGTGGCATCGAGCTGCCAGATGGCCTCGTGGAGGCTTCCCGCCTGCCCGAGCCCATCTTCACCCCGGCCACCAAGGCGGAACAGGGCGAGCACGATGAGAACGTGTCCTTCGACTACGTGGTGGACAAGCTAGGCGCCGAGCGCGCCGAGGAGCTACGCGCGGCCACCTTGCGCATCTACTCCACGGCCGCCGCGCTTGCGGAGGAAAAGGGCATCATCCTCGCCGATACCAAGTTCGAGTTCGGCCTCGACCAGGACGGTACGCTCGTGCTGGCCGATGAGGTCCTCACCCCAGATTCCTCCCGCTACTGGCCGGCTGATTCTTATGTCGAGGGCGAGGTTCAGCCATCCTTCGACAAGCAGTATGTACGCAATTGGCTGACTTCCGACGCCTCCGGATGGGACCAAGCCGCCGACGGCACCCCACCTCAGCTGCCTGCCGACGTCGTTTCCGCCACCCGCCTGCGCTACATCGAGGCCTACGAGCGGCTGTCCGGCAAGCTTTTCGCTGATTTCCTCTCGCCCGAGGACTAACTCCCCGCCGAAGCTCCCGCACCACGGGGTGCCACGCGTACAGTGGGACGGCATGAGCAACGAGAATCTTTCCGCCCCCGTAGCCGCCGTCCACCCCGTGACCCGTTCCTTCCACGGCCGGGAGTTCGTGGATAACTACGAGTGGCTGCGCGATAAGGAATCCCAGGAAACCCTGGATTACCTCAACGCCGAAAATGATTACACCAAGGCGAAGACCGCGCACTTGGGGGAGATGACGGAGAATATCTTCCAGGAGATTAAGTCCCGCATCAAACAGACTGATATGTCCGTGCCCTCCCGCCGCGGCGATTACTGGTACTACGGCCGCACTGAGGAAGGTAAGAGCTACGGTTATTCCTGCCGCCTTCCAGTAGAGGAGGGGTCCGACCCCTGGACCGCCCCGGTTATCCCGGAGGAAGGCACCCCGGACGGGGAAGAGATTATCCTTGACGCCAACGCGTTGGCCGAGGGGAAGGACTTCTTCGCGCTCGGTGCCGCCTCCATCTCTGATTCTGGCCGCTACCTAGCCTATTCGGTGGATTTTGCCGGAGATGAGCGCTTTGAGCTCTACATCAAGGACCTAGAGACCGGCGAGCTTCTCGACGACCACCTAGAGGGCATCTTTTACGGCGCTACCTGGGCCGGAGACGGCTTTATTTTCTACACCACCGTCGACGATGCATGGCGTCCCGATACCATTTGGCGCCACAAGGTAGGCACCGCGCAGTCCGAGGACGTGCAGGTGTTTAAGGAAGAAGATGAGCACTTTAACGTGGGCATCGGCAGCGCCCGCTCTGATAAGTACCTCTTCCTTGGCATAAGCTCCAAGGTGACCTCTGAGGTATGGGTGCTCGAAGAAGACAACCCCGAGGGGGACTTCCGCCTGCTGTGGGAGCGAGAATCCGGCGTGGACTACGACGTCGATCACGCCGTCGTCAAAGGCGAGGACTACTGGATTGTCACCCACAATGCCACCGGCCCCAACTTCGAGGTGGGCTATACCAAGGCCGACGGCGAGCTGCCCGCTCTCCGGGATCTGCCCGCGCTGCTGCCTCATAAGGAAACCACCCGCATCGAGGGCGTGGATACCTACCGCGACCAAATTGTGGTGGGTTACCGTCGCGGTGGCATTGGCCGTGCCGCCATCATGCGCATTAATGACGGCTTTGGCGAATTCGAAGAGCTCAACTTCAACGAAGAGCTCTTCACCGTTTCCGTATCTGGTAACCCGGAGTGGGACGCGCCGGTGCTTCGCGTAAGCTATGTGTCCTTTACCCAGCCCGCCCAGCTTTTCGACTACCGCGTGGACACCGGCGAGTACACCCTGCTCAAGGAGCAAGAGGTTCCCGGTGGCTATAACCCGGATGATTACGTAGCTTATCGCCTGTGGACCACGGCTGCCGACGGCACCGACATCCCCGTCTCCATTGTCCATCGCGCCGATCTTGACCGCACCCAGCCGAATCCGACTCTGCTCTACGGCTATGGCTCCTATGAGGTCAGCGTGGATCCGGCCTTCTCCGTGACCCGCCTGTCCCTGATGGACCGCGGCATGATTTTTGCGGTTGCCCATGTACGCGGCGGCGGCGAGATGGGGCGCACCTGGTATGACGACGGCAAAATGCTTAAGAAGAAAAACACCTTTACCGACTTCATCGACGTCGCTGATGACCTCATCGCCCGAGGCGTGACCACCGCAGACCAAATGGTGGCCGAGGGCGGTTCGGCCGGCGGAATGCTTATGGGTGCAATCGCCAATATGGCCCCAGACCGCTTTACCGCCATCCAAGCCGTTGTTCCGTTCGTGGATCCTCTGACCTCGATCCTCATGCCGGAACTGCCGCTTACCGTGCCTGAGTGGGAGGAGTGGGGCGACCCGTACCACGATCCTGAGGTCTATGACTACATGAAGTCCTACTCGCCGTACGAGAATATTGAGGCCAAAGACTACCCGGACATCCTGGCTATTACCTCGCTAAACGATACCCGCGTGCTCTACGTTGAACCGGCCAAGTGGATTGCCCAGCTGCGGGCGACGGCCACCGGCGGTGAGTTCCTGCTCAAAACTGAAATGGCTGCAGGCCACGGTGGAGTGTCCGGCCGTTATGAAAAGTGGCGCCAAAACGCCTTCGAGTATGCGTGGACGATCAATAAGGCCACTGGTCTGGAGAAGTAAAACCCGGATAGGGGGCCAGCGCGCGAATCCTAAATTCCTGTGCGATAATTTTTCTTATGAATGGCCACCTTCTGGTATCGATCTCCAGCATCTTTGATGACACACGGAAGCAGGCTAGCCGGCTCCTCTCGATCCTTGATCGAGAGGAGATTCCTGTTTCCCTGCTTATTGCCCCGCATATCGACGGCAACTGGCACCTTGCGAAAGATAAAGACACCAAAAGCTGGCTCCGAGACCAAGCCGATGCCGGCCGCATACTCATCCTCAACGGTTTCGACCGCTCGGTGCAGGGACGTCGTGCAGAGTTTGCGAATCTCGACTCCCACGAGGCAAAGCTGCGACTCGCGGGTGCGACCCGTCAGATGGCCAAGATCGGCTTCGAACCCACAATTTTCGCCCCGCCGCGCTGGCGCATGTCTCCCGGCACCCTGCAGGTATTGCCACAGTTTAAGTTTGAGGTGGCAGCCTCTACCCGCGGTGTTTTGCAGATCAATTCCGGCAAATTCCACCAGGCCCGTAACTTGTCCTTTGGCGAGGGCTTTGGCTCCGCTAAGTGGTGGCGCAAGAACATCATTCGTGCAGCAGAGCGGTCCGCGCAGCGCGGCAATACCGTTCGCCTGTCCGTGTCCGGCCGCAACCTAGATGACCGCAAGGTGATCCATGACTTCGTCAAAGCTGCCGACCGGGCTATTAACGCTGGGGCGACCCCTGCCGATTATGGCGCCTTCCTGCCAAAATAGGGAGCGCATTCCCTCGTCAGAGGTTCTGCGAACAAGAGTGGCGGGGATGGTTGGTGGTGTCTATGTCCGGTAGCACGATTTCGTCCATCTAAAACCCTGTTTCCGTCAACGGTTGTAGTGTTTTAGATGGACGAAATCGTTGAAATCGCAAAAATTAAGACCCCGCACGCTTGGGACTTCTCCGAAGCGAGCGGGGTCTGCGTCTGTGGGCGATTAGCGCTGCAGGCTGGTGATGAAGTTCTTTACTTCCTTAGGCAGCATGCCCCAGATCGGGGCCGGGATGGCCTTCTGGAGATTACCGGTCACAGCGAGGAAGCCGGGGATGGCGACGAGGCCGGCGATAGCCGCGATGGCAGCGGCGATACCGGCGCCGACGGAGCTAGTGCTGGAGTTGGAACCGGAGCCAGGGTTACCTGGCTTTTCCGCGGGCTTGTCCTCTGGCTTATCGGAAGGCTCATCGGAAGGCTTGTCCACCGGATCATCTGCCGGGTCATCCGCTGGATCGTCCGGCTGGCCGGCGGAGTCGTCCGCACCGAGGGTGAAACCGACCTTGACTGGATCATGGTCAGAAGCGCGGAACGGGGAGTCATCGTAGAAGTCGACGATATTGTAGTTGCGGCGGGAATACTCGAAGGCGACGGGTTCGTCGGCATTGATGTTCCAGACTTGGGCGTCGTCAAGCGTGCCGGTGGCTATCTCGTTCGCTAGCACGTGATCCAAGGTGCCAAGCAGGCCGGAGAACTGGTAGGAGGGATCGGCACCATATTTTTCGGCGGGCACGGTAAAGCCATCGTTGCGGAAGACGTCGAGCGCGGTCTCGTGGGTATAGGTATTGAAATCGCCTAGGGCGAAAAGTGGCTTATCCTTCCAGTCTTCCTGCTTGTGGAGGGCATCGAGGACGGCCTGTGCCTGCGCGTTGCGCACGTTCGGGTTATTGCCCTGGCCATCGCCGGAATCGGCATCGCCCTTGGCCACCGAGCCCTTGGACTTGAAATGGTTGGCCACGGCAACGAAGGACTCCTCGCCCTCCTTTAGCGGTTGGAATTCCTGGGCAAGAGGCTCGCGGGCGGTGCCGGTGAAGCGATCGTCCTGGAAGATGCGGGACTCGCCGACAGGCTTCACCACATCCTTGTGGTAGATAAACGCGGTGCGGATGACATCCGGGGAGTCCGGTACGGCGTCCTTGGACGGGGAAGGAACGAAGGCCCACTTATCGGAACCAGCGGCCTCATTGAGCTTTTCCGTCAGGTGCTTGAGTGCCTTATCGCGCTGGGCAAAGTCGCCGGTGACAGCGTAGCCATCTTCGATTTCGGAAAGGCCGATGACATCGGCATCGAGGCCGTTGATGGCCGCGACAATCTTGCGTTCCTGGTCCGCGAGTGCGGATTGGGTATAGGCGCCGCGGGTCTTACCGCGGTTGACCGTGACCTTATTGCCCTCGCGGTCGGTGTAGGCGCTGCCGCCGAGTTCCTCGCCCAGGGAGGTGAAGTAGTTCAAAACGTTGAAGGCGCCGATGGTGTATTCGCCCTTGACGTCATCGATGGCGTGCAGCTCAGCCTCGCGGGAGTCCTCCCAAGAGATGGGCAGGTCTGCGCCCGCGGTGTTGCCGGTAACCGGGGTGGTGGGCTGGAAGCGCCACTGCTCGTGAGAAAAGCCTACGATGACCGGGTGCTGGAAAGAGACGGTATCGGTGGTGCGCAGGGATTTGATGGTGTGGGCATCGTCCTGGGCGATATATGGCAGCGGGGTTTCCTGGTCGGTTTTGAGGTAATCGCGGGTGCGGCCATCGTCCAAGGTGACCAGTTTATCGGCGTTGTCCTTGGTCAGCTTCTGGATATCGGAATTGGGATCCGTGGAAGGGGAGAAGATATCGGAAGGCTGGCGGAAGGCTTCCTTGCCAGGGGCAAGGCCAATCTCGCCGTACTGGTTGAGGGCGTAGTTATTGGTTACGGTGTGCTCGCCGGGCTGGATGAGCATGTGCTCGAAGGGCTCGCGGGCCTCGTTGCCATCGGGAAGCTGGTCGACCTTCAGTGGGGTGACCTTCTCTAGCGGGGTATCGAGCTGCGTGACCTCGGCGGCGGTGATTTGGGTGGAACCGTAGAACTCGGAGACCTTGCCGGTGACCGCAACGGAATCCGCGAGGTCCGGGTACTGGTCGGCTGGCTTATCGCCCATGTACACGAAGAGGGCCTGGGAGGCGTCGGTAGCTTCGGCACCGGTCCCGCCCGTCTGGATGGTGAAGCCATTGAGGCCACCCTCGCTCCACACGCCGGTGACAACACCCTCGGTGGTAACGGTCTGGTCCTTGAGCGGGGACTCAGCGCCGGTGCCTTGGATATCCGCGATGGCGGTCACGCCTTCGGGAGCTGGCTGCTCGGGCTCGGCCGGATCCTCAGGCTGAGGGGAGGGAGCCTCATTACCGGCGTTAGTCGGGGTAGGGGCGCCGGTGGTGAAGTCGGCGGCATTGTCATCGGTATCGGTGCCCTCGGCGTCGCGAGAGGCGGATTTGGCATTGGACAGACCCGCGGCAGCGGTGCCCTCCTTGAGGGAAGTGGCGCCGTAGCCGATGGCATCGATGGGGGTTCCGGTGGCGTCGGCAAGCTGCACGGAGCCCTTGGAACCGGACATGTTGAGGTTGCCCTCGGCGTCTGGGGTAGGCAGTGCATCGCCCGCTCCATTGCCGGCCGCTCCCTGCACGAGGTAGTAGCCATGCGGGGCGATGGTGCCCGAAAGCACTACCTTGCCGCCCGTGTTGCCGGAGGCGGAGAAATACTCCACGGTATAGCCGCTCAGGTCAATCGGGGCATCGGTGGGGTTATAGAGCTCGATGAAGTCATGGGTGAAGGCAGCGCCCTTATTGCCACCGCCCCCGTAGACCTCGGAGATGACTGCGGCGGAACCGTCGGTGGCAGCCGTGGCAGTGGGTACAGCAGGGGCGGCAGTAGACAAGGCGGTGGCGAGCGCCAGCGCACCTAGGCGACGAGAAGACATAGATTCAACCTTAAATGAGAGCGATAGTGTGCGATGTCTATTAGTAGATCGCCGCGCCGGGGCGGGGTGGAGCGCACGCCGGAGTTTGCCAGAGCGTTGTTTGAGGTTCACGTAGAGTTTGCCCAAGCGGGGTGAAACCCACACTGCGGGGGTGAGTCTAGGTAAAAGCCGGGGGTGCCAACTAAACTAAGCCGCGCAGACCAAAGCCCCATACAGTAAGGCAATATTTTCATGGCTCGTGTAGTTGTCAATGTCATGCCCAAGGCGGAGATTCTGGATCCGCAGGGCCAAGCCGTCGTCCGCGCGCTGGGTCGCATCGGGGTATCCGGTGTCAGCGATGTGCGCCAGGGAAAGCGCTTCGAAATCGAGGTCGATGACTCTGTTACCGCAGAGGACCTCGATAAGGTAGCCGCCACACTGCTGGCCAATACCGTCATCGAGGATCACGAGGTTGTTGGGCTGGAGGTCAAGTAAGTGACCGCAACAATCGGAGTAATCACTTTCCCCGGAACCCTGGATGATGTGGATGCCGCTCGCGCAGCCCGCACCGCCGGTGCAGAGGTGAAAAGCCTCTGGCACGCAGATAGCGATCTGCACGGCGTGGATGCGGTAGTAGTGCCGGGCGGTTTTTCTTATGGTGACTACCTGCGCTCGGGCGCTATTTCCGCGCTGGCGCCGGTAATGCAGTCCGTTATTGACCGTGCGAAGCAGGGCATGCCGGTGCTTGGCATTTGCAATGGCTTCCAGATTTTGACCGAGGCGGGCCTGCTGCCGGGCGCGCTGACCCGCAATAAGGGCCTGCACTTCCACTGCACCGATACTTACCTCGAGGTGGCAAATTCCACTACCGCGTGGACCAGTGAGTTTGAGCAGGGCCAGAAGATTCTGGTGCCGGCCAAGCACGGTGAGGGCCGCTTCCAGGCCGGTGATGATGACATTGCCCGCATCGAGGGCGAGGGCCGCGTGGTCTTCCGCTATACCGATAATTACAACGGCTCTGTCAACGGCATTGCCGGTGTCAGCGATGAGTCTGGCCGCATCGTGGGCCTTATGCCGCACCCAGAGCACGCCATTGACACGTTGACCGGCCCATCCACCGACGGACTGGGACTTTTCGTATCCGCCATCAAGGCCGTCGCCCAGGCGCCGGCGGTTTAAGGAGGCCACTTTAATGACCGTTCATAATGACACCGTAGAAAAGGCACAGTCCACCCCGGATGAGCAGCAACCCTACGCGGAGCTCGGCCTGAAGGATGACGAGTACCAGCGCATCCACGATATCTTGGGCCGCCGCCCTACCGATGCGGAGCTGACCATGTACTCCGTTATGTGGTCCGAGCACTGCTCCTATAAGTCTTCCAAGACGCACCTGCGTTATTTTGGCGAGACCATGACTGAGGAGATGGGGGAGAAGATCCTCGCTGGCATCGGTGAGAACGCCGGCGTGGTGGACATCGGAGACGGCAACGCGGTGACCTTCCGCGTGGAGTCCCACAATCACCCGTCCTACGTGGAGCCCTACCAGGGCGCGGCCACCGGTGTGGGCGGCATCGTGCGCGACATCATGGCCATGGGCGCCCGCCCGATTGCCGTGATGGACCAGCTGCGCTTTGGGCCTGCCGACGCCCCCGATACCAAGCGCGTCCTGCCCGGCGTGGTCTCCGGCATTGGCGGCTACGGAAACTCCCTGGGTTTGCCCAATATTGGTGGCGAGACCGTCTTTGATGAGACCTACGCGGGTAACCCACTGGTCAACGCCCTGTGTGTGGGCACCCTCAAGGTGGAGGACCTCAAGCTGGCCTTTGCGTCCGGCAAGGGCAATAAGGTCATGCTCTTCGGCTCCCGCACCGGTTTGGACGGCATTGGCGGTGTTTCCGTGCTAGCCTCCGATACCTTCGAGGACGGCGCCGAGCGCAAGCTGCCGGCCGTACAGGTAGGCGACCCCTTCGCAGAGAAGGTGCTTATCGAGTGCTGCCTGGATCTCTACCACGCCGGCGTGGTCGTAGGTATCCAGGATCTCGGCGGTGCGGGCTTGGCCTGTGCTACCTCGGAGCTGGCAGCGGCCGGCGATGGCGGCATGGAGGTCAACCTCGATAATGTTCCGCTGCGTGCGAAGGATATGACCGCGGCCGAGATCCTCGCCTCCGAGTCCCAGGAGCGCATGTGCGCCGTTGTGTCTCCGGAGAACGTGGAGAAGTTCCGCGAAATCTGCGCGCACTGGGATGTAACCTGCGCCGAGATCGGCGAGGTCACCGAGGGTAATCACCTGGTTATCCGCCACCAGGGTGAGGTCGTCGTGGATGCTCCCGCCGGCACCATCGCGGACGAGGCTCCTGTGTACGAGCGCCCCTATGCCCGCCCGGAGTGGCAGGACGAGCTGCAGAAGTACCAGGGCACCGACAAGCGTGGTCTGGTGGAATCCCTGCAGAAGCTCGTCTCCTCCCCGTCGCTGTGCTCACGCGATTTCATCATGAACCAATATGACCGCTACGTGCGTGGCAACACCGTCCAGTCCCACCACGCGGATGCCGGTGTGCTGCGCATTGATGAGGAGACCGGCCGCGGCGTGGCTGTTTCCGCCGATGCTTCCGGCCGCTACACCAAGCTGGATCCAAATATGGGCGCCCGCCTCGCGCTGGCGGAGGCTTATCGCAATGTCGCCGTCACCGGTGCGAAGCCCGTCGCGATTACCAACTGCTTGAACTACGGTTCCCCGGAAAACCCCGACGTGATGTGGCAGTTCCGCGAGTCGGTGCATGGGCTTGCCGACGCCGCCGTGGAGCTTTCCATCCCCGTCTCCGGCGGCAATGTCTCCTTCTACAACCAGACCGGCGAGGAGCCAATCCTGCCCACCCCGGTGGTTGGCGTGCTGGGCGTTATCGATGACGTGCACAAGGCCATCGGCAACGAGCTGGGCACCGTGGGCGAAAAGGAAATACTTATCGCCCTCGGTGAGACCAAGGACGAGTTCGGCGGCTCCATCTGGCAACAGGTAAGCGCCGATACTTCCGATGCTTCCTCCCTCAATGGCCTGCCGCCGCAGGTGGACATGGCCAACGAGAAGCGCCTGGCCGAGTTCTTCCACGGCAATGAGCTGCTTACCGCCGCGCATGACCTGTCCGAAGGTGGCCTAGCAGTAGCCGCTTTTGAGATGGCTAAGCGCGCTGGTGCGACTGCCGACGGCGCCGGCCTCGGCCTCAACCTGGACCTTTCGGCAGTCCACGAGGATGAATTTGTCGCCGCCTTCTCCGAGTCTGCCTCCCGCGTGCTCGTGGCCACCACCGCCGACCGCGCCGATCAGGTGCTTGCCCGCGCCGGCGAGCTGGGCATCCCAGCCGCCATAGTGGGTGAGACCACCGAAACCGGCGCACTGACCCTCGGCGGCGAATCCGTCGCCATCTCCCAGCTGGTCTCTGCCTGGTCCGCCACCCTGCCGGATCTCTTCGACCATGCCGTGGGTGCTAACTCCGTGGTGGAGTAAACCGCTGCCCATTCCCGTCGCCCAATGACGTGGAAGCACGAAAAGCCCAGCTTCGGAATTGCTTCCCATTAGTTGGACTGAGAAATCAGTTACCGATTAGTGGGGAGTAGTTCAGAATCATGGGCCTTTGTCATTCTAAATATTCCAATTCCCCGGGGCAGCCTTCGCGTAGTCAACCCCGATTGTCTTGAAGTGCTCGTGGGCGGCATCGATCTTGGCCTGCTCAGTTGTGCGCAGGAGATGCTCGACCATCGTGCTCTTGGTTTCGCGGATCATGTACAGCTTGTCTTCCCCGTCCACCTGTTTCACGATTGCCCAGTCGGGATTGTATGGCCCGACCGGAGTATCAATCTTGAACTTCGGCGGCAGCTTCAGGAACAGTTTGATGTCTTCGCGTTCGTCGAGGAGTTCGGCGAACCGGCGCTCTACTTCAGAGTCGTAGACAACGAAGTCGTAGTCGGTTTTCTCTCGGTTTTTGACCTTGTACAAGTTGTCCAGGAAGTATTGCTTTTCTTCGATGTCGTCTTGCTGAAGTTCGGTGAGCGAGTACACGCTGCCGCCGATCTTTTCGTATTGGACGCCTTCGGTGACGATTGCGGCGAGTTCGGCCTCGATGATGCCTTTGACCATCTTGATGTAGTCGTTCGGGTTTGAGATGAACTCGTCGAGGCGGTCACTCTGCATGAGGATGTCGATGATCGTCTTACGGGTGAGCGATGTGGCTTCTTGGAGTTCGGATACGATATCCGGCAACTTGTACCCGCCTCGTAGCTCGGCTGTGCGGCTGCTTGTTTCTGAGCCTTTGGCGCCACCGCGGGCAACGGTCAGTCGGGCTTTCTTCACTTCGATACGAAGGGGCGCGATCTCTTCAGCTTTCTTGATCTTCCGCACCGCGCTCTTTATCAGTACATCGCGATCAACTGAGACGCTGTAGGACGTGCGTTGGCTGATCTTCTCCCAAAATTCTTCGAACTCGCGCGACTGAAAGTACAGCCGCTTGTTCAGCTTGCGAGTAGTTCGATCGCGCTTTGGTTTTACGTAGTGCTCAATCTTCGCTCGGCGCAGTACCTCGATGACCGATTCTTCTACGGGGCTGTATTCTGCATCCAGGCCGAGGGAGAAGTCGTCGGCGTCCGGGGTGAAGGACGCTGTGACGAAGCCGTCTTTGTTAAGAAAGCCACGTTGTTTCAGATGGTCCCAGAGCTCGGCGGACTCGGTGTAGCCCAAGTTTATTTGCTCCTCCGTGTCGGGTTTCGGCAGCTTGGCAAAGTCGCCTTTGCGGATGTACCCAATCGCCACTCCGGCCTTCTTATATTCCTTTTGGAGGTTAGTGGCGAACTCTTGGTAGGACTCATTAGCGACGACGGTGAGTTGAGCTACGGAACGGTCCGCTACACGCTCGCCGCTCTGGTTAATGGGCAGTCGCAGACCACGTCCGATTGTTTGGCGGCGTTCGGTCTCGGAGCCCATTTCGCGCAAAGTACAGATTTGGAAAACGTTCGGATTGTCCCAGCCTTCGCGTAGAGCGGAGTGGGAGAAGATGAAGCGAACAGGTTCGTCTTCGCTCAGCAGCCGGGCTTTGTGTTTCATGATGAGGTCGTAGGAGTCGTCATCCTTGGCTGTGACACCCGAGGTGTCGCCGTATACGCCTTTTTTGATCTGAGAGAAGTACGCGCGACGCAGCTCAATCGGCTCTTGTGGCAAAAGGTCTTTGTACTTCGGGAATCGGTCTCGTTCCTCAATAAAGAGCTCGTCGAACCACTGGGCAAACTTGCCGTCGGCAGTGGTGTTGTCGGTGCCGTCTCCCAAGTAGCTGGCCACTTTATCTACGAAGAAGAGGCTCAGTACCTTGATGCCGAGCGGGCGCATCAGCGATTCTTTGCGGAAGTGCTCGCGGATGGTTTCGCGGATCATTTCGCGGTACACGGTCTCGTCGTTGCCGCCGATCGTTTCGCCGACTTGGAGAATTCCGTGGTTGGTTAGCTCGATGAAGCCAGGACCGTCGAGGTTGATTTCATTGATTCGCCAGTTGTTTTCGTAGGCGGAGTTGCCAGTGACCTTCTCGAGGTCTTGGTTCTGCTTCACCTTCTTCACCTGGCGGGCTAGGGATCCGTCCTTCTTACGGCACACCAACTCGAGGCTCGCCTGCCACGGATTGCTATCGATGGAAAGAAGTTTGATGTAAGGCTTGGCGTCGCCACCATGCTCTGTCGCTTCAGCAACAACGATCTGTTTGACCAAGCCTAGCTCATGAGCATCTACCGGATCCAAACGGTAGGTAAGGTTTCGCGTTTCGCGATGCGTCGCACTGTAGCGAAGAATGAACGCCGGATCCATGCCTGCTAGCGCTGTTTTGGATAGTTCAGATTCCATGTTCTGCGGTTCGTCCATGATCAGAATTGGCCGTGTTGCACGCAGGAAATCGATCGGCCGTAACCCGTTGAGCTTGTCCCGGGTTTGGTTCATGATCAAGTTGTTTCCGCGACCACGCACCGAGCCGATCGTCATGATCATGATCTGAATGCTTGTCGACGTTGCAAAGGATTGCACTTCCTCAGCGTTTTTGCCGCTGTAGACCATGTAGTCAAACGGGGACGCGGGGTATAGCTGGCGGAAGTGGTCGTGCATCAGCTCGATGCTTGTTTTCACGCCTTCGCGGATAGCAACGCTGGGCACAAGAATGACGAACTTGGTGAAGTTATACTTCTCTGCCAACTCGAAAATCGTGCGAAGGTACACATAGGTTTTGCCGGTGCCTGTCTCCATCTCGATGTCGAACTGGAGGCCGTCAACAAGCTCTTTTGCAGGTTCAAGCCCCTGTCCGTTCTGCACAACCTTGAGGTTCTCGAGCACAGTTGCTTCATCCAACAAAAAGTTGTTGCCGACGGCTCCAACCTCTTCACTTAGATCTAGGTCAAGCGCTTGGTTGCTGGTCTCTGGCAGAACTCGTTCGGTGTGAAACGATGTGAGAAAGTCCCCGGCGTCGTTCGGCTGACCTTCGAACAAGTCGGTGACGGAATCAATCGCTTGAACCTGGTACTGCTGCTTGGCATCAAACTTGAATTTCATGTTGATCCTTTACGCCGTCCAGAGCTCAATGCCGTTGGTCTTGCAGATTTGTGCCAGGTTGGTTTTCAGCTCGTCGTCGCCTTGGAACGCATCCTCGAGCATGATGAACTGAGCTGGCTTGACCTCCATAGCCTCACGAAGCTGTAACAGGGTCGGCTTGGTGTGTTCGTCAAGGTACGCGAGCACCAGGGTGTCTTCTTCACCGTCTTCGTCATCGACTCGAACTACCGCTTTATACGACAGACCATCGATATCGCGGTCACGAATCTGCTCGACCAACGAGTGGCCCTGCTTGAGCAGGATCTCGGTGAGAAGGTCATCAGGGGTGGCGTTGTCGTCGGCGCTTTCTCGGAGATCCAGCAGGTGTTGTTCGAGCACAGTCGCGTCGGTATCAGAGTCGGTGCACCACTTGGTGAAGTTGGTGTCGGCGAGCTTGTAGGAGCGGAAGCCGGTGTCTAGCGGTTCGTCGCGCTTGGCCAATTGCTCGCCAAGCTCATTTTCAATCTGCTCGCTAGCTAGTAACAAACGCTGACGTGAGATCTCAGGAATTGTTTTGAAACCTGATTTACTTGCTTCGGATTTTTCCGGCGTGGGCTCCGGCAGCTGCACCAAGATAAATTTGCGGTTTCCTCCATCTTTTGCATTCAGCTGAACTGTAGCATGGGCGGTTGTGCCCGAACCTGCAAAGAAGTCCAGCACAAGTGCGTCATTCTCGGTGAACTGAGTAAGCATTCGCTCTATTAATGAAACAGGTTTAGGGCTATCGAAAAAAGCTCCTCCTAGTAGCTTTTTAAGCGCTGACGTGGCACTGGAAGTGTAACCAGCAGTATCCCACCAAGTGGTATCTGTCTTACGCTTTTGTGCAGCATCCTGCCGGTAGTATTTGCGCTGCAAAGTATTTCCGCGTTTTACAACTTCTCCAGCATCATGCAGTTCTTGCATTGTTTGCTTTGAATACCTGAAGTATCCTTCGACTCCCAAAAACTCATAATACGGATTACCTTTTCTGGCGCCGCCCGGACCATCTACCGGGACAAATTTATACGCACCACGTGCATCTTCATGATCAAAACCAGATAAATCTGGATCGAGGCCAATTCCTTTTCTCATGTCAAAAATTAGGTCGAAGCGGCGTGCGTACAAGTAAATAGTATTATGATTTGGTGAGACGATCTTGTCGTTGGAAACAGATCCTCGAGCTTTATGGTTTATGGCAGCCACGAAGTTATTTTCGCCGAAGATTTGATCGAGCAACTTACGAAGGTGTGCTGCTTCATTGTCATCAATTGAAATGAAGATCACACCATCATCAGTCAAGAGGTTCCTAGCCAACTTCAGCCGCGGGTACATCATGTTGAGCCAGTTGGAGTGGTACCGGCCCTCGGACTCTGAGTTGGACGACAGCTTCGTGCCGTCCTCGTTGACTTGCTTGGACCATTCGAGGTAGGTCTCGAGGCCTTCCTTGTAGTTATCGGGGTACACGAAGTCTTTGCCGGTGTTGTACGGCGGATCGATGTAAATCATCTTGATCTTGCCGTGGTAGTGCTTCTGCAGAATCTTCAGCACTTCGAGGTTGTCGCCCTCGATGAATACGTTCTTTGTCGTGTCCCAGTCTTTCGAGTTTTTCTTATCCGGGCGAAGCGTTGCAGTCGTCGGGGTTTGTGCTGCGCGCATAGCGCGCTTCTTGCCAGGCCAAAACAGGCCGAAGCGTTCGCTGGTGTCTGAGGCGTCGCCCTCGAGCAGCTCCTTGAGTTTCTCTACGTCAATCTTGCCGTCAGCAATCGCTTCGGGTGCCAATTCGGCGATCTGCTCGGCCAGCTCGGTACGGAACTCGGGGCTGCTGCCAGGAACTTCGTTGATTATATCTCGTTCTTCGCTCATTGTTTTCCCTTTGACTATCTTCGTTTACGCTTTGATCTGCCACCGGATAGTGAACAGTTCCTTTTCAGACCGTTTGCCCTGAAGCGACTGTCTAATCAGAATAAGCAACTCATCGACATTATCGCGCAGGTTTCGCTTTTCTCTTCGATATTGGTCCTCGATCGAATCGATTTCGTCGTCAAGATTGCGGGCCTTTTTCTTGAACCTCAGCTGCTCCATCGGGTCGTCAGCTTGAGTGGCTTTTCTGCGCAGTTCTTTTCGCTTCTTCTCAAGCTCACGGACCGCTTTCCTGCGCTCTGTGTCGAGGTCAAGGATTTGACTTTCAAGCAGTTCCTCTTGTTGGTTGTAGTAGCTCGAGTTGCGGTGTTGGACTTCCTTTTCCAGAGACTCCCGCTGCTGGTCGATCGCTGCCGCAAACAGATCCGTGTTGAGTGGCCCTGCTATATCCAACGTGTCGACGACACGCAGATCCATCATCTCTGCTGCATCTTCTTGGTTCAGTACCTCGCCGGAATCGGTGATGCCGGCAGCGAGCAAGTAGCTCTCGGAAATGTCACTGTCGTTGGCCTTCATCTTGAACGTCAACCCCCGGACAGTGAGGGATCCAGACTGTCCAGCCAATTCTTTCATGCGGGAGCTAGCACGGTCGGACTTGCCGATGTCGAATACGAGGGTCTGGCACGGCGTGTCCGCTGTCAGCGTGCCATCGATGACGAACTTCGCGAGATCACTGTGATAGCGGTACTGCTTAGAATTGTCGCTTGGTGAGGACTTGAAGTGGTAGCGGCCAGTCGCAATACCCGCAGCTGGTGGCGTGTTCAGCACGAAGTTGCGGCCGTCGCCTTCAAACGTGGCCTTGCCTTGTAAGCCGTGAATGGTCAGGAGGAGGAGCAGCCGCTCAAACTTGTTCAGTACCTCACCAGACTGCTCGTCGTAGGACTTCAAGCGGTCACGCACTGACGGATCAAGGTTGTCGAAAACCTTCGCCTTCGCCTCAGCCATGTCCTTGCTCACAGTGGCGGCGTATTTCTTCTCAAGTTCCTTGAATGCCTGATTGATCTCGTCAGCAGTGCGGTAGCTGTCGTAGATCTTCGCAATCTCCTGAGCGAAATCGAAGCCGCTCTCAATGCGGCCCAACACCTCGTCACTAGCGCCAAAAACGCTATCGAAGAGATGGAATTTGTTCTCCAGCAGCTCCAAGATGCGAGCCTCAGCCTCATTGCCCTCATTGAAGAAATTGACGATGACAACGTCGTGTTTCTGGCCAAAACGGTGAATGCGGCCGATACGCTGTTCCACCCGCTGTGGGTTCCACGGCAGGTCGTAGTTGATCAGCATTGAGCAAAACTGCAGGTTGATTCCCTCTGATGCCGCTTCCGTTGCGATCATGATCGAGCCGGAGTCATGGAAGTAATCAACAAGAGCTTTTCGACGATCCGCCGAGGGGTTGCCGGTAATGACGTCGCTACCAACATTCTTTGTGAGCCACTCCTGATAAATCGCAGTCGCCTCAGGTGAATCATTTTGGCCGTTGAACAGCACCAGCCCTTCCCCGTACCCTGCTTGTCGCAGCGTTTCCGCGATGAAGTTTTGGGTGTCGCTGTACTCTGTAAAGATGATGGCCTTTTCGGGAGCACCGACCTCACGCAGCCGTGCGAAGCCGCGCTCAATGGCCTCCCCGAGTTTCAGCGACTTCTGATTCTGGTGAATCGATTCCGCGAGCGTTGCGTACTCTCTGAGCTCATCAATCTCGCTCTGCACTTTTTTGCGGACTTCCGGGTCCGACCAGTCCTCGTGCTTCTCCACGAGGTCACCAAACACCTCATATGCTGCCTGCTCTTCATCAAGCATGTCGTTAACGAAATCGAACGGTGGCATGCGATTGTCCTGTGGCTGGCCTGCTGCCAGCTCCTCTGTCAGCCGATTCGCTGTTCTACGAAGCGTAATTCCCACGGCGTATGTTGAGGAACCCAACCGCTTGCGCATCACCTGCGAAGAAAGTGCTCGCTGCGAGTCATTGAACGCGTACAAGGTATCGCGTTGGAGGTAGGCGTTGACCAGGTCATAAAGATCCAGTTCCGCTTGTGAAGGCTGGAACTTTACGGTCAATGGGTCACGCTTGGTGAACCGGATGTACTTCTCTGCATCACGCCGCAAGGTGCGCTTGGTCAACTGGCCGACGCGCTCCGCCAAGTCATCAGGGCTGAATTCGGTGCTTCCTGCTTTCACATACCGTTCGCGGAAAACATCGATAGACCGAAAGTACTCTGGGTCGAAAATAGAGACAAGACCGTAGATCTCTTCAAGGCGGTTCTGTAGTGGGGTTGCGGTGAGCAGCACTACCTTGTTTGCGCCATCAAAAACCTCACCGACCGAATGCGCTACTTTGGCATGCTTCTTGCCCTTATAGAAGTTACGTAGCCGGTGGGCTTCGTCGGCAACGACTAAGTCCCACGGGCGCATCAGATCCGCCTTGTTTTGTTGGACAAACTCGTAAGAGGCAATCAAGACCTGACCAGGCGTCTTGTTAGCCAGAAGCGTTGCCTTGGATTTTGAGTCAAGCAGCTCGGATGGGATCAAGAACTTCTCGTACAGCTCCTGTTTCCACTGCTGCCGGAGGCTGGCAGGAGCAACGATCAGGATGCGGCGTTTACGCTCTGCCCAATACTGCGTAATAACAATGCCCGCCTCGATCGTCTTACCGAGGCCGACTTCATCAGCCAACACGACGCCTCTTGTCGCGTTCCCCTTCAGCGCGAATAATGCTGCCTCAATCTGGTGAGGCTTAGGTTCCACCTGGGCGTCGAAAAGCAGTCCTGCAAGCTTGCCGACATGGTCATTGGCATAACTCCGCTCAAGCTCGTGCGCGAAGTACTTCGCTTGATGGTTGGAGAGGTGTAGTCCGAAGGAGATTTCGGGCTTTTCACGGCGTGTGTTCTCCGGTACAGACTGGTCTGGGCTCTGAATCATAATTTTTCCCGATGTAGTGAAACTGCTTGCATGGGTCAGCGTCATTCAACTGTAGCGGGCGGGGCGTGATGGGTGAGACACTTCCAGTAGATTTTGAAGTGTCCCGAGTTTTGGTCCTGGGCATTTGCCTTGATTTTTAATAATTGCCTGTGGCGGGTTCTGCTTCCAGAATTCGGTTTCGTCCGCGACCGGGAATCGGTATCTCAACCTTTGGTGGAGCCTTGCCTTGGACTGGCGATAACCACGCGAGGTGATAAACCCACTAGCCCGGCTATTTTTCAACGTCTTACAGATGAACTCGGGCAGTGAAACGATTCCGGTGTTCATCGATGAACCGGATCATTTCTTAACGTTTTGTGCCTGGTTTCGACGCGAAAAAGCTGAGGCAGCCTTCAGCAGCTCATTAGTATCGCGCGGTTCTTGATTTTCACGGCGTAGCATCGCGTTTTCGGCGACCAAATCTTCAGGCACAGATTCTGGTATGTTCCCGGCACGGCGGGCCCATCAAAGTTCATAGACGAACTGTGTACCATGAAACCCCAGCTGTGGGCCTACTCCTCAGCACACGGCTTGCATCAATATGTTTTCCGCCAAAATGCGGTCCTCCACAAGGTGGACCACACGGTCCTTGGCATCCTGGTCAAATTTTCTCGGAATTGTCCAGATTTTCCCATCTACTCAGACGGACCAAAACCTGGGACACTTCAGCTTCCAAGTATCTCCCCTTGATGTCCTCCGCCTCTACTCGTACACTTACGGTATCGTAAGTTGTCCGTTGCCGGGTCAGTAGAAGGGGAGTATCGCCGTGGCACAGTTGCATGCAGATAGCGCGCCGGGGCCGGGTTTTGTCCAGCGAACCTATTGGATGGCGGACCGCGGTTCGAGGCCGCTTAGCCGTGGCTGGGGGCATGCAATAGCGGCGTTATTGTCGGTGATTGCCTCCACCGTGCTCATTACCTATGCATGGATGACGCTGCACTGGTGGCAGGGGCTTGGTGTGACTGTCTATGGCGTGGGGCTGGTGGGGCTTTTTGGCGTCTCCGCGCTCTATCACCGCTACCCGTGGGCGAGCGCGCGTACGGTGCAGTGGTGGCGGCGAGCGGACCACGCGACCATTTCGGTATTTATCGCCGCGACATATACGCCGCTGTGCCTCATCGTGTTATCGCCGGAGCAGGCGGCATGGATGCTAAGTGTTGCCTGGGCAGGAGCGATTCTCGGCGTGATTTTGAACCTGGTGTGGATTAGCCACCCGCGCTGGCTCGACGTGGTGGTCTACCTAGCGTTGGGATGGCTCGTGCTGCCGCTGCTGCCCACGCTGTGGACGCAGGCGGGGGCCGCGGTGGTCTGGCTGCTCTTCGCCGGCGGCGTGGTGTATTCGCTAGGCGCGCTGGTTTATGGCTTCAAATGGCCAGGGCGCAACGCGCGCTACTACGGCTACCACGAGCACTTCCACACCGCGACCATCGCGGCGGCGGTGGTACACCTCGTGGCGGTGTGGATGGTCGTAGTCCAAGGCGCTGCTTAGTCAGCGTCAGGGAAAAGCTCCCCGGGATCGGTATCGGTCGTAATCGCGGCGGCAAGCAGCATACGTGCTTGGGGAGCGCGCAGGGTGCCAGAGGAGATAACGCCGGCGTCGGCAAGCGTGGCACCGCCACCGGCCCCGCCGTAGATTCCCTCCACTGGGCCGTGATCCACGCGGGTGGTGAGCACCACCGGAACCTTCTTGGCCGCGGCCTGAGCAGCCTGGGCTAGCTCGTCGCCGATATTGCCGGCGCCCATGCCCTCAATGACGATGCCTTCGGCGCCGCTGTCCAAGGAACGCTGGATGAGATCAGCCGGCGCGCCGGGGTAGGCGGCGATAATATCGACGCGGGTATTGCCCAGTGGCTTAAACTTCAGAGCCTTCGGGCGCTGAGGCTGCTTCTCGCCATTGTTATTGGCAAAGCCATCGGCTTTGGACGTATCGGACTTGAAAGCGCCGCGGGCAGGAATGACCTGATCCGCAAAGGCGATAAACGTGCCGCGGCCCCTATTGGCGGGATCGGTGACGGTCTTCACCGCGAGCGCCAAGTTATCCGGGCCATCTGGATTCGGATCATCAAAGGGGCGCATTGCACCGGTTAAGGCCACCGGCTTCGCACTGTCTTGGAAGGTATCGACAGCGATGGCGGTCTCTTCCATGGAATCGGTGCCATGGGTTACCACAACACCATCGACATCATCGCGACGCAGTTCCTTGTTTACGGCCGTGATAATGCTATCGGTATCGTCCAAGGTCATCGCGGAAGAATCCAGCTTAGCAATGTCTTTGACCTCTAACGTGAGTTTGTTGTTATCAAAGGTGCCAGAAAGCGGTTCCACCAACTTGGAGCCAGTAACGGTAGGCACCACCGCGCCAGTCTTATCGTGTGTGCTGGCGATAGTGCCGCCGGTAGAAAGGACCACCACGTGTCCCTCGGCGGTGGCGCGTGGGCCCTCGCTTTCCGTGGCGGAGGTTTCAGGTGCTTCTGTGGTCGCGGGCTCAGAACTGGTGGGGCTGTGCGAGGCGGAAGACTCGGGTGTGGTGGCCGAAGTTTCGTCCGCTGGGCGGTTATCCGGATTCTGGCAGGACGCCAAGAGGCAGGCCGAAGCTATCAGGGCAAGGCCGGTGCGTACCGACCGGCGCAAAGTTGGGGTGTGCATATTCCCTCGTTTCTGTGTGGATATAAGAGCAGACGGCAGGAAACGTCGTCTGCGTATAAGTCCATCTAAAGCAGAAAGAAGGCGTGTTCGCCGCCCACTATGGACTTATTAACACCGAAACGAGGGGAGCGCAGTTAATCGATGTGCTGATTTGTCGGCGCCACCACCAAAGGTTTTGGCGAGTACTTGGCGCGTAGCTCGCGCAGCACGGTGGCGTGCTCGGCCAAGCGCTTATCTTCCTCGGTATGCGGATGGAAGGGGCGGGCCACCTGTGGCTGACCATCATGATCGAGGGCGATATAGGCCACGGTGGCATGGATGGCGGTTTGCAAGTGCTCACGGCCGCCGCGGGGGTTGCCGGAGCGGACGTGGATGGACATCTGCATCGAGCGGGTATCGGTACGCATCATGCGGGCGTCGACCTCGATGAGGTCGCCGATGGAAATCGGGCGGTAGAAGCGGATGCCACCGGCATAGACAGCTACGGTGCGCTCGGCGGACCACTCCATGGTGCAGGCCGCACCGGCCTCATCGATCCATTGCATGGCGGTGCCGCCGTGGACCTTGCCGCCCCAGTTGACGTCGGTGGGCTTGGCTAGGAAGCGGTTGACCATACGCGGGGCATCGGAAGGCCCGTCATAGGTTTGCTCTTCCATCTCCGCCTCGATGGCCTTGCGCAGCTCAATGCGGGACTTGGCTGCTTCTTCTACGCGGCACTGTTCATCGGTTTCCGGCACGAAGGGCGGCACCGGGGTGGACTTGCCAGTGGCAGGGTCCTTGGCTACGAAGATGACCAGGCAATCGCAGGCGCGAGTGAAGATGCCTTCGCGCGGGTCAGCCGAAAGCACCTCATTGACGATGTGCATGGAAGACCGGCCGGTCATGGCGATGCGCGAGCGTACCTCCACGATGTGCCCGGAAGGGATGGGGCGGGTGAAGTGAATATGGCCCACGTATGCGGTCACGCAGTACTGGCCGGACCACTGCACGGCGCAGGCATAGGCGGCCTTATCAATCCATTCCAGGACGCGTCCGCCGCTGATGCCGGGGGCGCCGGCCATGGTGACGTCGGTTGGCGATGCCATAAAGCGCAGCGTCAGCGCCGGCGATTTCTGATTTTCCGCAACGGAAGGCGTAGGTGACATAAACAACAAGATAACAGTAGTTATGATGTAGTTATGAAAAAGCCCGTCGATCCCGCCGCTACCCGCGCGGCCGTCTTGGCCATTAAAGACTGGGTTGCTGCCCCGGCGGAGCATGATAAGCCAGGTAGGGCCCAGCTTGCCGACGCCGTCCGGCGCACCGCCCGCACCCTCGAGGCCGACGCGCCGGGACATTCCGTGGAGCTGCGCGTACCCCCATTTGTTGCGGTGCAATGCATTGAAGGGCCCCGCCATACCCGCGGCACCCCACCCAATGTGGTGGAGACCGACCCGGAGACATGGCTGCGTCTTGCCACCGGATTGGCGGACTGGGAAGAGTCCGTAGGCACTGGTCGCGTGGATGCTTCCGGCTCCCGCGCGGGCGAAATCGCGCAGTGGTTGCCGCTCATTCCGTTAGTTTCCAGCGGCGCGACAGGCTAATATAAACGCCGTGGTAGAAGTACATACTCCTAGTATCACCAATCTTGACGATCACAATGAGCAGGAGCCCCGCGAAGAATGCGGCGTCTATGGCGTTTGGGCTCCTGGGGAGGAAGTCTCCAAGCTGACCTACTTTGGGCTCTTCGCCCTGCAACACCGTGGCCAGGAGGCCGCTGGCATTGCAGTGGGCGATGATGACCGTATCGTCGTCTTCAAAGACATGGGCTTGGTGGCCAATATCTTTGATGAATCCACCCTGTCCGCCCTGCAAGGAAACGTAGCGGTGGGCCACACGCGCTATTCCACCGCCGGCGGCAAGGAATGGTCCAACGTGCAGCCCATGTTTTCTACCTCTTCCACCGGGGTAGACATTGCCCTTGGGCACAACGGCAATCTGGTCAACTACCTGGAGCTGCGCGAGGAAGCCGTGCAACGCGGCCTCATCAAGCCGCACGAGGAATCCGTTTCTGACTCCATGTGCTTGTCCATGCTGCTTGCCGACGGCGTGGATGAAGACACCTCCGTCTTTGACTCCGCCCGCGACCTGCTGCCGCGAGTTAAGGGCGCGTTCTGCTTGACCTTTACTGATGGGCACACCATGTACGCCGCCCGCGACCCACACGGCGTGCGCCCGCTTGTCCTTGGCCGCCTGGCCAAGGGCTGGGTAGTAGCTTCCGAGACCTGCGCGCTCGATATCTGCGGCGCCCAGTTCATCCGCGAAATTGAGCCCGGCGAACTCGTCGCCATCGATGAGGCCGGCATCCGCTCCGTAAACTTCGCGCCGGCCAAGCGTCACGGTTGCGTCTTCGAATACGTCTATCTGGCCCGTCCAGATAGCGATATCAAGGGTCGCTCCGTGAATGCCTCCCGCGTGGACATCGGGCGCCGCCTAGCCCGCGAGTACCCGGCCGAGGGCGCGGACCTCGTCATCCCGGTTCCCGAATCCGGTAATCCAGCCGCCGTGGGCTACGCCCGCGAATCTGGCATTACCTTCGCCCATGGTTTGGTCAAAAACGCTTACGTGGGCCGCACCTTCATCCAGCCGACTCAGACCCTGCGCCAGCTGGGCATCCGCTTGAAGCTCAACCCGCTGCGCGAGGTCATTAACGGCAAGAAGCTGGTCGTGGTGGATGATTCCATCGTTCGCGGCAATACCCAGCGCGCTCTCATCCGCATGCTGCGCGAGGCCGGCGCCGCTGAGGTGCACGTGCGCATCGCCTCCCCGCCGGTGAAGTGGCCGTGCTTCTACGGCATTGACTTCGCCTCCCCAGGTGAGCTGATTGCTAATGCCAGCCCTTCCGACGATCCGGAAACCGTCTGCGCCACCATCTGTGACACCATCGGCGCCGATTCCCTGGGCTTTGTCTCCGTTGAGGAGATGGTGGCCGCCACCGAGCAGCCCCGGTCCGAGCTGTGCACCGCTTGCTTCACGGGCGAGTACCCGCTCGGCCTGCCCGCCGGAAACTCCAATGCAGACGCCGTGCGCACCTTGCTCGGCACCAAATAACAAAGGACTTTTGAAACCATGAGTGACAATACCTACGCCGCAGCCGGCGTCAGCATCGAAGAGGGCGACCGCGCAGTTGAGCTTTTCGCCCCGCACGCCAAGCGCGCCACCCGCCCCGAGGTCCTTGGCGGCCTCGGCGGCTTTGCCGGCCTGTTTAAGCTCGGCGATTATAAGGAGCCCATCTTGGCCGCGGGTTCCGATGGCGTTGGCACCAAGCTGGCCGTGGCCCAGGCCATGGACAAGCACGACACCATCGGCATCGACTTGGTCGCCATGTGCGTCGATGATCTCGTCGTCTGCGGCGCGGAGCCGCTTTTCCTGCAGGACTATATTGCCGTGGGCAAGGTCGTGCCGGAAAAGGTGGCCGAGGTAGTCAAGGGCATCGCCGAGGGGTGTGTGCAGGCCGGTGCCGCGCTATTGGGCGGCGAGACCGCCGAGCACCCCGGCATGATGGAAGAAAATGAATACGATGTCTCCGCCACCGCGGTAGGCGTCGTTGAGGCTGATGGCGTGCTTGGCCCCGATAAGGTCCGTGATGGCGACGTGCTCATCGCCATGGGGTCTTCCGGCTTGCACTCCAATGGCTACTCTTTGGCCCGCCACGTCCTTTTGGAGCAGGCTGGCATGCCTCTCGACGGCCACGTAGAAGAGCTGGGCCGTCCCCTCGGAGAGGAGCTGCTGGAGCCTACCCGCATCTACGCCAAGGACTGCTTGGCTTTGGCCAGTGAGTGCTCCGTATCCACCTTCTGCCACGTCACCGGCGGTGGGCTGGCCGGCAACCTCGAGCGCGTCATCCCGGAAGGCCTAGCCGCCGATATTAACCGCGCTTCGTGGACCCCGGGTCAGATCTTCAAGCTCATCTCCTCAGTGGGCAAGGTGGAGCTGGCTGAGATGGAGAAGACCTTCAATATGGGCGTGGGCATGATTGCCGTGGTCAACCCTGAAGACCGCGACCGCGCCCTAGCAATGCTTACCGCGCGCCACATCGATGCGTGGGAGTTGGGCACCGTTCGCTCCGCCTCTGGCGAGGAGCCGCGCGTGCTCATGCACGGCGAGCACCCAAATTTCTAAAAGTGCCTTGCCCTGCCAGGGGAGGGCATGAGGAAGGGCCCTAGGAAATCCTAGGGCCCTTGAACTATCCAGCGGCGAGCGGAAGATTAGCGTTCGTCGCGGTCGTCATCCCATTCATCGACGTAGTCGGCGTATGGGTCATCCTCTTCATAATCGCGGGAGTCACCCTCTTGCTGTGCGGCGAGTTCCCGTTGTAGGGACTCGATATCCATCTCGGGTGAGTTGTACTTGAGCTGGCGTGCAACTTTGGTCTGCTTTGCCTTTGCGCGTCCGCGTCCCATGTGCATGACCCCCTTGGGTTAGTAGGGCGCGCCAGGGATTCTTGGGCGCCCCATCGACTTGTCTATTGAGTATCTTCCTGTAAGACACAATAGCCTGTGTGACGAAAAAATTCCGCACCGCCCCCTAGCTAGTGGGAGATCTAACGTCCGCGCAGCCGGTTTACCGCCTCACGTCCGGCCTTGGGGCCCTCATCTTCGGGGATGGAAGAAGGATCAATTGAAGCCGCCGTATCGCCCACCTCTAGGGTGCCGGCGTCCAGCGCAGAGCGCTTCACCAGGCCTAGAGCAATGGGGCCAAAATCGCAGTCATCCACGATTGTGCCGATGCGGCCTACCTTACGTCCATTGAAAGTAATGTCATCGCCCACATTCGGCCGTTGCGGGGCTGAGCCGTCGAGGTGCAGCTGCACCAATAGGCGAGGGGAACGGCCGAGGTTTTCCACGCGCGCTACCGTTTCCTGACCGCGGTAACAGCCCTTATTGAGGTGGACGTGGGCCGGATTATCTGTGCTACGGCTAATCCACTGCGGTACCTCGTGGGGGATGGATTTATTATCTAGATCCGCTGCCAGCTCCGGCTGACGGGCCCGCACACGCTCGGCGGTAAACGCCATAAGCCCGGCCAGTCGCGCGCCGGATTCCTCCAAGAGCTTCGTTGCCTCAACCAAGGATTCGCGCGGAACTCCCAGGTCAACGCGATTGATTCCGGTCCACTGAACCTGGCGGGAAAACTCCACCATGGGTGGTAGGGGAATATCGGTCTCACCCAGGAGAGTGAGGATGGCGATATCGGCTTCCTCTACGGTGACCTCGGACCAAAAGACCATCATGGTGAGGAACTTAAAAAGGGAGTCGAATTGGGCCGCGGGGACGTCGATAAGAAAGGCGTCTTCGGTGCGGACGATATCCATGTGGTGGAGGATATGTCCTTGGATGTCTAGGTCAAGGGCACCGGCGCTAAAGCCCACGGGGGCGGTATCCAGCTTTTGCGAAAGCAAATTATTAAGAAACTCGGCGGCGTCCTTGCCGCTGACACGGATGACGCGGCGTTGGGAACGGTCGATGACTATGGTGCCGCCATCGGCAGCCCGTTGCTCACCCAGTGGATTGCCATAGTGCCAGGCCACGCCTTGGGCATCGAGTACGGTTGCGTCCTGGTGCTCCGCGGCACCGGTGCGTTGCAGAAGAGGCGAAGAATAACTCACAACTACCGATGGTAGGGCATAATCAAAGGTATGAAGTTCTCGCCGCGAAAAGAGCCGGTCATCTACGTTGTGGAGCCCTTTGGAGGGTCGGTACGCAGGCATCTGCCCACGCTGCCTCTCGTCTACGCGGACGATGCCGCGGTCACCCGCGGCGATGGCATCTTTGAATCCCTGCTCGTGCGCGGCGGAAAAGCCGCTAACCTGCAGCGCCACGCGCAGCGCTTCCGCGATTCAGCCCGCACGATGAACCTGCCGGAGCCGCCCATGGACAAGTGGGAAGAAGCCACGCGTCTCGCCATCGCGGACTTCTGCGGGGACGAGACAGGGGATGCTAAATGCACCTGGACCTATACCCGCGGGCGCGCCTCTACGGGAAGGCCGAGCGCCTGGGTCGTGGTTCAACCCATCGAGGAAAGGGTCCTAGAACAGCGCGCGCACGGCGTAGCCGTCATGACCAGCCCGCGCCTGTGGCACGTAGCTGAGGAATTACCCGCCAAGACGCTCAACTATGCGGCCACGATGGCGATGCTGCGCATGGCGCGAGAGAAGGGCTTTGAGGATCTCATCCTCACCGATCCGGACACTGGAGAAATCCTCGAGGGCGCAACCTCGACCGTGGTGGCCGTCAAGGGAGAGAAACTGCGCACCGCCGCCGGCCGCGGCATCCTTCCCGGAACCACGCAGGCGGCCCTTTTTGCCCACGCCACAAAGGAGGGCTATCGCTGTAAGGCCAAGCCGCTCACCGTGGAGTATGTGGAAAAGGCGGACTCAGTGTGGCTGGTGTCTTCGGTGCGCGTTGCCGCCCGAGTCACCCGGCTTAATGACAAAAAATTAAAGGCCCCGGATAACGTGGACGTTATCCGCGACCTTATTGATAAAGCGCTAGGGGACTAGCCAGCGATACGGGTGAGCTCTGCGGACATGTAGGGACGCATCTCACCATCAACCATGCGCTCGTCTACCCAGCCCAGGTTGTTATTGGGCATCAGGCCGTACATGCGCTTGCCCGGCCCCAGGTTTTTCGGTCCGGTTTCGGTGACCATGGTGGAGGCGGACTCCAGCTGCCATGCGCGGTCATTGAACTGCTCGCCGTAGAAGATTTCCACAATGCCGTTGGAAGAGGTGTAAGTGACCTCGATTTCATCCTTTTCAGAAATGCGCCAGAAGCCGGTCTCGCGCACGGAGGGGCCTTCCGGCTTGCCCTCGGTATCAATCTTCCAGGTACGGGAGCTAAACGTGAGGTAATTCTCGCCATCGTGGGCGATGACCAGCTGCTGGCCAAAGGTATATTCCTGGCCCTGCGTATCGTGTGCCTGGCCCTCGCCTTGCCAGACGCCCACGAGGGGGAGCAGTCCTAGCAGGCCGTCGTGCAGCGATGGGCCCTGGCGCAGGTTAGCGGTATCGTCCGGTACCGGGGTATCGCCCAGCTCGAGAGCGGGGATATTGCGGCTAGCGGCGTCTTTCCACTGCTCGGCGGCCTGGTTCACGGCATCGTTGCCGTTGAGCTTTCCCGGATCATTTTCCGGGTGGGAAGCCGCGGTGGTTTCGATGTTTTCGGGAGTGGTTTCATTATTATTTTCGCTCATGGGCGTCCAGCCTAGTCGTGAACCCGCCTATTTAACTACTAGACTTGGGCCTCGTGCATGCATTGATGATCTCGAATCCCAACTCGACCTCACAAACCAACGCCCTTTTCCGCCAAATCGTTCCTTGCCTACAAGCGGTGGAGGGGCTGCGCCTGAAGGTGCAATTTACGCACCACCCCGGCCACGCCGAAGAGATGGTCAAGGGAATGACCAGGGATGACTATGACGTCATTATCGCTGTAGGCGGAGATGGGACCGTCAACGAGGTAGTCAACGGGCTCCTCGGCCCGGCCGATGGGCAGCGCCCCGACCCCCACTCCATCCCCGCACTGGCCGTAATTCCTACCGGGTCTGCCAATGTTTTCGTGCGCGCTCTAGGTTTTCCCAACACTCCGGTGGAAGCCACTCACGTATTGGCGCGCATGCTGGAGCGCAACCTCCGTCGCACCATTTACCTGGGCACGTGGAACGATCGCTGGTTTGCCGTCAATGCCGGCTTCGGCTTGGATGCGGATGTTTTGGCGCGCGTGGACCGGGCGCGCGAGCAAGGATTTTCTGCCACTCCACTGCGCTATCTCAATGTTGCCATTCGGGCGTGGAGCCGCGCGCGGAAGAATCCACCGCATATTGCGGTTAAGGCCGAATCCAGCACCGGCGAGCAGCTGCGCAAAGACGATGTGCCGCTCATGTTTACCTCCAATACCAACCCGTGGACCTTCCTAGGCCCTCTGCCGGTTGTGACCAATCCGCGCAATTCTTTTGATGAGGGCCTTGCTCTTTTTGGCCTGGAGGAGTTTAGCGGACTTGGCGGCGTCGTCGGCCTGCTGCACCTCTTTGGCGCCGATAAACGTGGATGGCTCAATAAGCTCACCAAAGAAAAGACCGTGGCCTTCGACGATGCCATGCGCGTCGAACTGGTCTGCCGCGAACCGCAGCGCTTCCAGGCCGACGGGGAATCTGAGGGGCGCTTCGATGCCGTTACCTTAGCCTCCGTGAAGGAAGCCATCGAGGTATTCGCCCCGCAGGATAGGAGAGAAGTCCATAAGCGCACGATGAAGGAAGTGCTCCGGGACTTTATCCGCCTGCGCTAGCCTGCGGCGCAGGTCCCACCCGGTGCTTGGTGTCGGCGGCTTTCTTTTCTGCCTCTTCCACGGCCTTTTGCTCCGAGCCTTCAATCTCCAGAGGAGAGAGTTGGGCCAGCTGCACCTTGATATTGCGGCGCTGTATTTCGAAGGAGATGGTGCCGCCCTGCATTTTTACCGCGGTAGCCTGGGCCGGAAGCGGAAGCTGGCGAGTATCAAAGTTGAGGGAAAAGGCCTTTTGCAGGCGCTCGTCATCGGTGTCATAGACCTGCATGCGAAACTCCGGCCCGACTAAGCGGAGGGTGACTTTGGCGGTGGACTTGTGAGTATCGCCAGGCAGGGTGCCTGTCAGCTCAGCTTCCGCGGAGGTGCCACCGGAAGGGGAGATATCGTCTGGGTTGGCAATGGATAGATCGGTAATTCCCAGCAGGCGGCCCAACGCCACCCCGTCTAAGGAAATGCCGCGCGAGTAGGTAGAAACAGGCGCGCCCTCAATATCGCCGTTCATTACTTGTTCTGGGGTCACTGTAATATCGCGCAGTACGGTCGAAGCATTGACCATTCCCAGCTTGGGCACCTCCACGTCGAGCGCCTTGACCTCCAAATAGGGAATTTCCTTCGAGGCCGCAGCCCACACGTAGGGGGTGCCACCGATAAAGACATCTGGCGTATTTTCCAGCCGTGAATTGGCTTTTACGGCCTGTGCCACCTTGTGTTCCGTGTGCATAGCCACGCAGGCATCCGCCACCCAGGCCGCAATGAATACGCACACCACGAGGAGGATGTGTACGATGCGCCGGTCAATTCTTAGAACACTCACCCCTTCATTCTTACCCTACGTATTCTGGGGTCTATGACTAGCAATGCCTTTAGTATCACGGAAGAAAACCTGCCGGACTCCCCGGAGCTGGCGAGCCGCCTAGAAGAGCTTGCTGAGCAGGCCGAACGTGTGGATGGAATGGCGCCCCTTTCAGAGCAGTTCCTTAATGGCCTCACTGATTCCCGCCTGCAGCATCGCCACTTGGTGGCGTGGGTAGATAAGAAGCCGTGCGGCGTGGCTGGGCTGGATGGTTCCACCGCCGAGCTATTTATCGCCCCAGATTTCCGCGGACAGGGCTATGGGGCTTTGCTTTACGACGCCGCCGCGGAACCCCCCAATCTCCAGGCCTGGGCCCACGGGAACCTGCCGGCCGCACAGGCCCTGGCACACTCCCGAGGTCTGCAGGTCACCCGTAAGCTAGTGGTTATGGGTATTGGGGGAGAAGAGCTCGCTGCTGTCGCCCGTCCCGAGGACGTGCCTTTGACGGCGCTCAATTACTCCGAGTCGGTAGCAAAATGGGGGCAGGAGTTTGTGGAGGAGCAGTGGCTCAAGGCAAATAATGAGGCTTTTTCCTGGCACCCTGAGCAAGGTGGCTGGGATATAGATCGCCTGCACCGCGGCATGGAGGCGGATTGGTTTGATCCCGCTGACCTGCTCTTCTTGTGGGATACGGCAGGAGATCCGGTCCTAGCCGGCTTCCACTGGACCAAATGGCATGCGGAGGAAGCCCCGGGATTCGGTGAGGTCTACGTGGTGGGCTTGGCTGCGGACTATCGCGGCAAGAAATTGGGTGGACCGCTGCTGCAGATTGGTCTGCGTCGCATGGTGGAAAAGGGTGCTCAGCGGGGAATTCTTTATGTGGAAGCGGACAATGATCCGGCGCTGAAAGCATATGAGCGCCTGGGCTTTAAAGTTGATGAAGAACACGTTGTATGGGGTGCGTGTGACTAAAGTCATGGGGTGGGCCGTGTTTGTTCACTCAGAGTTCACCTCCTAGAACCCTTTTGGTCAGATACTGCGGATAGCTTTACACCCTGTGAGTTAACCGCACCTGTGCACCTGCATCCCGCCCCAGAAGGCGGAGCGGGATGCAGGAAAATCTCTCTAAGAGATGCGGTTTCCTCGGACAATCAATCTCTGATCTGCACCGGAAAGGGTTTTCCCGTGATTCGCAACTTCAAGCGCACTGCCGCAATCTTCGGCATCGTAGCCGCAACCTCTACCGCTCTCGTAGCTTGCTCTGAGGAGTCTGGCTCCTCCTCCGATTCCGCTGGCGGCGAGGACGTCTCCGGCGAGCTCGTCGGCGACGGTGCATCCTCCCAGCAGAACGCAATGTCTTACTTCCAAACCGCGTTCTCCGAGGATCACCCAGACGCTTCCCTGTCCTACAATGCTTCCGGTTCCGGCGCCGGCGTTGAGGCCTTCACCAACGGCCAGGCTGACTTCGCTGGTTCTGACTCCGCCCTGAAGGAAGACGAGGGCGAGGTCGAGGCTGCCGCTAAGCGTTGCGACGGCAACGAGGCATGGCACCTGCCAACCACCATCGGCCCGGTTGCAATCGCCTACAACCTGGGTGACACCGAGATTAACCTTTCCACCAAGACCCTGGGCAAGATCTTCAAGGGCGAAATCAAGAAGTGGAACGACAAGGCTATCGCCGCTGACAACGAGGGCACCGACCTGCCGGACAAGGACATCACCGTCATCTTCCGTTCCGACGAGTCCGGTACCTCCGCAAACTTCCAGAAGTTCCTGAAGGCCGCTACGGGCGACTGGGACTCCGAGGGCAAGCAGTTCCCGGATTCTGTTGGTGAGGGCGCTAACGGTTCCTCCGGCGTTGCTGACCAGGTTGCAAGCATCGACGGTGCTATCACCTACGTCGAGGCTGGCTTTGCAGACCAGAAGGAAGGCGAGGGCGTTAAGAAGGCCAAGATTGACTTCGGCCACGGCCCAGTTGAGCTCTCCACCGAGTCCGTCAACAAGGCTCTGGAAAACCTGGAGTTCAAGAAGACCGACTCCGAGCACAACATGGTTGTTGACTCTGAGGCACTGTTCTCCTCCGATAACGAGGGTGCATACCCGCTCATCCTGACCACCTACAACATCGTCTGCTCCAAGGGCTACGATGAGGAGACCTCCAAGCTGGTCAAGTCCTTCTTCACCACCGTCCTGGATCACCAGGACGACCAGCTGGCTGAGCAAGGCTTCATCCCGGTTGAGGGTGCTCACCTGGACAAGCTGAAGGCTGCTGTTGACGCTTTGCAGTAAGCGCTAAAGCTGTAAAAGCTTAATACCTCCCGCCCCCACTGCCGCACACGATTCGCGCTTTGGGGGCGCAGGTATGTAACGATATTTTCCATTTTCAACGCTGAAAAGGATTAACAGTCTCATGGCAGACAATAATCTCACCACGGCTCCAGAGCAGGCGGACGCGAATATCACCGCTGCCGAGCGAGTCTCCACCAGCGGACACGAAGAGGTAGCTACCACCAGCTCCAATAGCGGCGTAAAGCGCCCAGGCGATCGTGTCTTTGAGTTCCTGTCCACTGCTTCGGCAACACTTATTACCGTCATGATTGCGGCTATTGCCGCCTTCCTGCTGTGGCGTGCAGTTCCCGCCCTGGGAGTCAACGACGGCGGCATCTTGGGTTTCTTTACCTATGGTGGCCGTTGGGAGACCACCGATACTTCTGCGATGAAGTTCGGTATCCCGACCATGTTCGGTACCACCGTCCTTATCTCCGTCTTCGCCCTCCTGCTGGCTATGCCGGTGGCCCTGGCCATTGCCATCTTCCTGTCCAACTACGCGCCTGCCCGCTTGGTCAAACCTCTCGGCTTCCTGGTGGACATGCTCGCTGCGGTTCCTTCCATTGTTTATGGTCTGTGGGGCTGGCAGGTTCTCGGCCCGGCGCTATCCGGCTTTTACTCCTGGATGGAGTCTTGGGCCGGCGGCTTCTTCCTCTTCCATGTCTTCGATAACTCGCCCTCTTTTGCTACCGGCCGCAACTTGTTTACCGGTGGCATCGTGCTCGCCGTGATGATTCTGCCAATCATCGCGGCCACCGCCCGCGAGGTCTTCGTGCAGACCCCTCCAGGCCAGGTGGAATCCGCCCTGGCGCTGGGCGCTACCCGTTGGGAAGTTATCCGCATGACCGTGCTGCCATTCGGCATGTCCGGCTATATCGCAGGCTCCATGCTCGGCCTGGGCCGTGCGCTGGGTGAGACCATGGCGCTGTACATGGTCGTCTCCCCGCTGATTGACTTCCGCTTCTCGCTTTTCGATGGCGGCACGACCTTCGCCACGGCCATCGCCCTGGCATCTGCCGAGTTCGGTAACGAGATGCGCGCTGGTGCCTACATCGCCGCCGGCCTCATGCTGTTCTTGCTGACCTTCGTGGTCAACGCAATTGCCCGCGCCATCGTGAAGAAGAAGTAAGGAGGGGAGGATCAATGACTACGACAACTAATGCCAAGCCTGCCTCCCAAGGCGGCGCGACATTCCTGGACATCTCCGACTCCCGCAAGATGACCAATAACATCGCCACTGCAGTGGTCTGGGGCGCAATGATTTTGGCTATGGTCCCGCTGGTGTGGGTTCTGTGGGAACTCATCGCCCGCGGTAGTGGCGTAATCCTCAACCCTGAGTGGTGGACCGCCTCCCAGCGCGGCATCATGAATAGCTCGGCTGGCGGCGGTGCTGCCCACGCAATCGTGGGTACTTTCGTGCAAACCATTTTGGCTTCCGTCATCTCCATTCCCATCGGCATCTTCACCGCTATTTACCTGGTGGAGTACTCCAAGGGTGGATGGCTTGGCCGCGTCACCACCTTTATGGTGGACATCCTGTCTGGTGTGCCGTCCATTGTTGCGGCTCTGTTCATCTTCGCCATGTGGATCACCCTCTTCGGTTTCGGCCGCTCCGGCTTCGCCGTGGCGCTGTCCCTGGTACTGCTGATGATTCCGATTGTGGTGCGCAATACCGAAGAGATGCTGCGCGTGGTCCCAATGGACTTGCGTGAGGCGTCCTACGCGCTCGGTGTACCAAAGTGGAAGACCATCGCCCGTATCGTTCTGCCTACCGCCCTGTCCGGCATCGTCACCGGCATCATGCTGGCGATTGCCCGTGTGATGGGTGAGTCCTCGCCGGTGCTGGTCTTGGTTGGCTCCTCCTCCGTCATCAACTGGGACGCTTTCAAGGGATCTCAGTCCTCGCTCCCGTTGATGATGCTGGATATGTACAAGGCTGGCGCTCAGCCAGCCGTGCTGGACAAGCTCTGGGGTGCAGCTTTGACGCTGGTTATCCTCATCGCCGTCCTCAATATTGCGGCCCGCATCGTGTCCGCAAAGTTCTCGGTTAAGAAGTAAAACGCCGTAACACTCGATTCCGCCATACACTTGCTAGAGGAGAAACTCCCAAATGTCTAAGCTCGCGCTCAATGACGTGAACATTTTCTACGGCGACTTCCACGCCGTGCAGAACGTGAATATGCAGATCCCGGCCCAGGCCGTGACCGCATTCATCGGCCCTTCCGGCTGCGGTAAGTCCACCGTGCTGCGCACCATCAACCGTATGCACGAGGTCATTCCCGGCGCCTCGGTAAAGGGTGAAATCCTGCTCGATGGCACCAATATCTACGGACCAAAGGTTGACCCAGTATCCGTACGCAACACCATCGGCATGGTCTTCCAGAAGGCTAACCCGTTCCCCACGATGTCCATTGAGGACAATGTCGTGGCTGGCCTCAAGCTTTCCGGTGAGAAGAACAAGAAGAAGCTCAAGGAAGTCGCGGAGAAGTCCCTGCGCGGCGCCAACCTGTGGGACGAGGTCAAGGACCGCCTGGACAAGCCGGGCGGCGGCCTTTCCGGTGGTCAGCAGCAGCGTCTGTGCATCGCCCGCGCCATCGCCGTGGAGCCAGAGGTGCTGCTCATGGACGAGCCTTGTTCCGCCCTAGACCCGATTTCCACCCTCGCCGTGGAGGACCTTATCCACGAGCTGAAGGAGAACTTCGCCATCGTCATCGTGACCCACAATATGCAGCAGGCAGCCCGTGTGTCCGATAAGACCGGCTTCTTCTCCCTGGAAGCAACCGGCAAGCCGGGTCACCTGGTGGAGTTCGATGACACCACCAAGATCTTCGAGAATCCTTCCCAGAAGGAGACCGAGGATTATATCTCTGGCCGCTTTGGCTAAAGAGTAGAGAGATTGTCCGAGAAAACGGGCCGGTTCATTCGAACCGGCCCGTTTCTTAGTTTTTATTCCTTAGCGGCGGAACTGACGCTCCAGCTCGGCCATACGGGCCTCGAACTCCGCGTCCTTCTTGCTCTCTTCTAGCTTCTTGGCATAGTCGTGGGGCAGCAGCCCAGTGATCAAATAGATAATGTGGCCGGCAACCGAAACGCAGTGGTCGGCATAGCGCTCGTAATAGCGCGTAATCTGCGAGGTCTCCACTGCCTCTCGGACGGATCCTTCCCACTCGCGCTGGGTCAGGAGGCGCAAAAGATGAGAGTTGATATCGTCCACGGTGTCGTCATCGGCGCGAAGGTTCACGGATAGATCCGCGTCGGGAGTAACGAGAATATTGTGCAGCACAGAACCCATCTCTTCAGTGAGACGGTACAGCTCCTCAAAGTAGCCCATGTAGTTCGCAGGCACCACGGGATCGGGGTGGCGGCGGCGTGCGGAATCCGCGATGTGTTGGGCAAGCTTTCCCATTCGGTAGAGGTCTTCCACGATATAGATGGAAGAGACAACTTGGCGGAGATCCTGCGCCATGGGGTTTTCTAGTGCTAAAAGTTTTACGGCGCGCTCCGAGCATCGAGTGCGGATCTCATCGAGCTCCTCAGTCATAGTGAGAGCTTCTTCGGCAGATTCCAAAACGCCCTGGATTAGCGCCTGTGAGGCCTTATCCATGATGGTGCGCACGGTATCGCACATGACGATGAGGTCATGGGAGAAGTTGTCTAAGTGTTCCCTGTAGGCAGCACGCATGCCAGAAATAATAGCGAAAACTTTCCATTCCCGCGCAACTTAAGTGGAAGATAAATGCACGATACCTATATACCCCAGGGTGCTCTGATGCCCTAATAAGGTTAACCGCCGGAATTCATAATATCTGCGGCGACGGGAACGCATTCATCCTCCGGATCGTCGAGCCAGCCATCTGGCAATGCCACCTTGGAAGGCGAACCTTGGCGGCCTCGGGCACCGTCGGCGTCGGCAGCCAAGGCGTCGGAATCTGCCCATGGGGCTAGGAGCTCTCGCAGTGCGTCGAGGGAATCCACCTTGGCCAAGCCCGCGCGTACTTGGCCGCCGACTGGGAAGCCGCGCAGGTACCAGCCAATGTGTTTGCGAATGTCGCGGGAAGCATTATCCTCGCCATCGTGCTCTGCGAGTAGCTCTGCGTGGCGGAGAATAACCTGGGTAACCTCACCCAGGGTGGGCTCAGCTGGGATGGACTCGCCGCGAAGGGCAGCGCCGAGCTCCGCAAAGAGCCACGGGCGGCCGAGGCAGCCGCGCCCGACCTGCACGCCGTCGCAACCGGTCTGTTCCATCATGCGGCGCGCATCCTCGGCGCGGAAGATATCGCCGTTGCCCAAAACCGGGACTCCAGTGTCTGCTAGGTGCTCTTTTAGTCGGGCGATCTCGTCCCACCGTGCTTCACCGGAATAGCGCTGGGCGGCGGTACGGCCATGCAAGGTAACGGCGGCGGCGCCGGATTCGACGGCGATGCGCCCCGCATCAAGATGCGTATGGTGTTCATCGTCAATGCCTACGCGCATCTTTACCGTTACTGGGATGTCGGTGCCCTCAGCAGCTTTGACGGCGGCGGAGACAATATTGCCAAAGAGGCGTCGCTTATAAGGCAAAGCGGATCCACCGCCGCGACGGGTCACCTTGGGAACCGGGCAGCCAAAGTTCATATCAATGTGGTCCGCCAAGTTCTCGTCCACGATCATCTTTGCTGCCTTGTAAGTATATTCCGGATCCACCGCATAAATCTGCAGTGATCGGGGATCCTCCTGCGGAGCAAAGGTTGTCATGTGCAGCGTCTTTTCATTGCGCTCTACTAGCGCGCGGGCGGTGACCATCTCACAGACGTAGAGGCCGGAAACCGTGCCAGTGCGCGCCAATTCCTGCTCGCGGCACAACGTGCGGAAAGCAACGTTGGTTACCCCCGCCATCGGGGCGAGGATGACGGGGGAGGAGAGATCGTAGTGTCCAATGCGCAAATTCACGCCCCAATTGTGCTAGTTGACGGGCCAAAATAGCAACTAGGGCCACAGTGGTGGCGTTCCTTATTTCCGTTTTATGGGGTGGGGGTCACACAAATGTGGTGGAAATCTTGCAAAGATTCGCTAATGTGGTCTGTGTAACTAATTAGGACGGCCGTTATTTTGGCTAGTCTCTCGATGAAGGAGGATTACCCTTGTCCGAAAGAATCGCGTATGCCCCGTTTCAGAAGCTCGTAGTTTCGGCAGAAGAGGCTGCTCAGCACGTAAACCACGGTGATCGCGTAGGCATTTCCGGCTTTACCGGCGCTGGCTACCCTAAGGGCCTGCCTACCGCCATCGCAGAAAAGGCCAAGGCCCTGCACGAAAAGGGCGAGGAATTTAAGATCGATGTCTTCTCTGGTGCCTCTACTGCTCCGGATTGCGATGGCGTCCTCGCGGAAGCTGAGGCGATTCGCTTCCGCTCTCCTTATAACTCCGATCCCACCTTGCGTAAGCAGTTCAATGACGGAACCGCGCTCTACCAGGACATTCACCTGTCTCACTCTGGCCAGCAAGTAGAGGAGGGCTTCTACGGTGATTTCCAAGTAGCCATCATCGAGGCTGTGCGCATCACCGAGGAAGGCCACGTCGTCCCGTCCTCCGCCGTGGGCAATAACCTCGAATATATTGAGGCTGCGGATAAGATCATCATCGAGATTAATGAGTGGCAGTCCATCAACCTCGAGGGCATGCACGATATCTACCGCATCGAAAAGCTGCCGAACCGTCAGCCGATCCCTATCACCAAGCCGGGTGACCGCATCGGTACCACCTACATGGAGGTGCCGGAGGAGAAGGTGGTCGCAGTGGTCAAGACCGATGCCCCCGACCGCAACGCGCCGTTTAAGGAGCCGGACGAGATCTCGGAAAAGATCGCTGCAAACTTCATCGAGTTCCTTGAGGGTGAGGTGGCTGCCGGCCGCCTTGAGTATGACAAGTTCATCATGCAGTCCGGCGTGGGCAACGTGCCAAATGCCGTGATGGCTGGCCTCCTGGATTCCAAGTTTGAAAATATCCAAGCCTACACCGAGGTTATCCAGGATGGCATGCTTGATCTAATTGACGCCGGCAAGATGACCATGGCCTCTGCTACCTCCTTTGCCCTTTCCCCGGAGTATGCCGAGAAGATGAACGCGGAGGCAGAGCGCTACCGCAAGCACATCATTCTTCGCCCACAGCAGGTCTCCAATCACCCAGAGGTCATTCGCCGCGTTGGCCTGATTTCTTCCAATGGCATGATTGAGGCCGATATTTACGGCAATATCAACTCCACCAACGTCTCCGGCTCCCGAATCATGAACGGCACCGGTGGCTCGGGTGACTTCACCCGCAACGCCTATATCTCCACCTTCGTCTCGCCGTCCGTGGCCAAGGATGGCGCCATTTCCGCGCTGGTTCCTTTCGTGTCTCACACGGACCACACCGAGCACGACACCATGGTCATCATTACCGAGTATGGAGCAGCTGACCTGCGCGGACTGGCTCCGAAGGAGCGCGTGGAGAAGGTTATCTCTGTCGCTCACCCGGACTACCGTCCGCTGCTGGAGGACTACTTCAAGCGTGCCAAGGAAAACAAGTTCCAGCACACCCCGCACGATTTGAAGACCGCCTTCGACTTCCAGGTGAACTTCATGGAAAAGGGCGATATGCGCGGCTAATCTAACTGTGTCCTGGCGAGCGCTCAGCGGTGAGCTGGGCGCCTTTCGCTTGCCGACGCCCCCTAATTAGGACTTTGCAAATGTCGCAAGCTAAGATGTAACGACGTTGGGCCTTTAGCTCAGTTGGTAGAGCTACGGACTTTTAATCCGCAGGTCGTGGGTTCGATCCCCACAGGGCCCACAACTGGAGCCACCCGGTAGGGTGGCTCCTTTTAGTTTTTCACCATCTTCTTGATGGCGCGCATCGCCTCTTCTAGCTTCTCCGTGGCCACTTCGCCGTCCTCGGCGGCAGCACCGGCCACGCAGTGCTCGATATGGTCTTCTAGGAGCGCGAGTGAGACATTTTCTAGCGCTGACTTCACGGCCGAAATCTGGGTAATAATGTCAATGCAATACTGGTCTTCCTCGATCATGCGATGGATGCCGCGTGTTTGGCCCTCAATACGTTTGAGCCGTGCGAGGTAGCGATCTTTACTTTGTGAATCTGCGTTATATCCGTGCACGTGTGGCTCGTGACAGGAGCACGTTTGATGCTGGTCAGACATGGTTCCTAATCTTTCTGGGGGAGCGATTTTGTAACTAGGTGAGGTCTCCAGTATATTTCTAGAGGTCGCCATAGCGCGACGGGCCCCCATCGTCTAGCGGCCTAGGACACTGCCCTTTCACGGCAGCGGCACGGGTTCGAATCCCGTTGGGGGTACCAACATGAAAGTGTTGGTACGAATTAAATATTCGATTGGCCTTGTGGCGCAGTTGGTTAGCGCGCCGCCCTGTCACGGCGGAGGTCGCGGGTTCAAGTCCCGTCAAGGTCGCAGAAAAGCAGCAATCGTTTCTACGATTGCTGCTTTTTGTTTTGGTACGCTGGCGCCAACTAAGGAATTAGGAGAGTCAGCACTGTGGAACCATACGTAGGGATTGTCGTCTTTGAGCTCGTGTCGCAGGATTCGGAGCTTAGGAATTTCTACCGGGAAGACTTCTTCCTCGTCTACGCAGATTCTGAGGAGGAGGCGCACCACAAAGTTGCTAACCGAGCTCACGAGCAAGAGTATGAAGAGCTGAAGTTGCGCCACATTGTAGATGTTGCTCCGGCCCTGTATGGCTATGTGGACCGAGATTGCGACCTTTACTCGCGACACTTTGCCGCACTGGAAGACTATGAGCGCTTTGAGATGAAATTAGGAGGAAGCGATCCTCTTCAGGCTCCCGAATAGTGTTATGACGTGCTGATTTGGTGAGTGTCGGGAGTCTTCTGTAAGGTAACTATCCGTGCCAGAGAGCACGCATAATTTAAAATGGCCTTGTGGCGCAGTTGGTTAGCGCGCCGCCCTGTCACGGCGGAGGTCGCGGGTTCAAGTCCCGTCAAGGTCGCGGAAACCTTCGGGTTTCTGGCCAGATAGCTCAGTCGGTAGAGCACACGCCTGAAAAGTGTGGGGTCGCCAGTTCGATCCTGGCTCTGGCCACAATAATGGCTCCTCTTAAGAGGGGCCATTTTTGCTTTAGTATAGGTGCATGGAACACGCTATTGCACACCAGACCGATAAATCCCGTTACGTCCTCACCGTGGACGGTACTGAGGCGGGTGCTTGCTACTACGTAGACGCGGGCGATACCCGCGAGTTCAACCACACGGTCATCAAGGATGCTTTTCGCGGCCAAGGACTGTCTGCGCCGTTGATTAAGGCTGCGCTTGATGATGCCCGGGGCGTCGGCAAGCAAGTCATCGCTTCCTGCTCCGCCGTGGCGCACTTTATAGAAAAGAATCCCGAATACCGCGACCTGCTACGCCCAGAAGGCATATAAAAAGCGGCCCACAAGTGCCTGTGGGCCGCTGGGAGAGAATTTAGATGTAGTAGTCGGGGTCGACCAGTTTGATGCGCTCATTTGGATTGCGTGGGCGGTTCTTGGCCGGGATGCCCACCGCGATATGTTCGGCGGGCACGTCCTTCGTCACTACGGCATTGGCGCCAATGGCCGATCCCTCACCGATCGTGATGGGGCCGAGTACCTTAGCGCCTGCGCCGATGACTACATTGTCCTCGATGGTGGGGTGGCGCTTAGTCTGAGTGAGTACCTGGCCACCGAGGGTGACACCGTGGTAAAGCATGACGCCATCGCCAATCTCGGCGGTTTCACCGATGACGATGCCCATGCCGTGGTCAATAAAGAAGCGGCGACCGATAGTGGCGCCCGGGTGGATTTCCACGCCGGTAAAGAAGCGGTTAATTTGCGCTAATATGCGCGCGGGCCCGCGTAGGCCGCGCTTCCACATCCAGTGCGAAATGCGATGAGACCACACCGCGTGGAGGCCGGAGTACACTATTGCATTTTCGACGTCGCCGCGAGCGGCTGGATCGTGATCTCTTGCATTCGCTAAGTCTTCACGGATGTAGCTCATAATGTTCATGCTCACATAGTACTGGCATAAAAAAGGCACCCGCCAAGGTTGGCGGGTGCTTTTATTCATCCGAAGTGATTTAAGCCTCGCGGATGTCCTCGAAGAGGATGGTGGAGACGTAGCGCTCACCGAAGTCCGGTAGGACAACCACGATGGTCTTGCCCTCAAACTCTGGGCGCTCTGCCAGCTTCAAAGCTGCAGAGACGTTAGCGCCGGCGGAAATGCCTACCAGCAGGCCTTCCTGGGTGGCCAAGTCGCGGGAGGCCTTAATGGACTCCTCGGTGGTGGCGGTAAAGACTTCGTCGAGAAGCTCGCGGTCAAGTACCTCAGGAACGAAGTTGGCGCCGATGCCCTGGATCTTGTGCGGGCCAGCGTGGCCTTCAGATAGGACAGGGGAGTCGGACGGCTCGACGGCGGCCAAGTGCAGGTCCGGATTCTTGGACTTGAGGAAGCGACCCACACCGGTAACGGTGCCGCCGGTGCCTACACCAGCAACGAAGGCATCAACCTTGCCCTCGGCGTCTTCCCAGATCTCCGGGCCGGTGGTCTCCTCGTGCATCTTCGGGTTTGCCTCGTTGGCGAACTGTGCAGCCAGGATAGCGTTGTCGTTCTCGGCGACGATTTCATTCGCCTTGTCGACGGCGCCCTGCATGCCCGCCGCGCCTGGGGTCAGTACAATCTCTGCGCCATAGGCGCGCAGCAGCACCTTGCGCTCGTTGGACATGGTCTCCGGCATGGTCAAGATGACCTTGTAGCCCAAAGTGGCGCCGGCCAGAGCTAGGGCAATGCCGGTATTGCCGGACGTGGCTTCCACGATGGTGCCGCCCGGCTTGAGCTGACCAGACTTCTCAGCGGCCTCAACGATGGCCTTGCCGATGCGGTCTTTCACGGAGTTAGCGGGGTTAAAAGATTCAACCTTGGCAAGCACGGTTGCACCCTTGCCCTCGGTAAGACGGTTTAGGCGGACCAGCGGGGTGCCGCCGATGGTTTCCATAATGTTGTTGTAGACAGCCATTGTATTGACTCCTTTGGGAATCGGATTTGGATTCAAATCGTGTACAACGCAAGGGTACACTACACAAGTAGACCGGTCAGTATATAAATTCTAGACCGGGCATTCGGGCATTCCATGTGGGATTACAACACCGGATAAGCCAGGGGCGATTTCGAATTACCCCCACATGCTGTCTATACTTCCACTCAGTTGCCCGCTGGCCCCCAAATTCCCGGGGGGAAGACGGGTACACCTGCTTGGTTACCCCCGACGAGGAAAGAGTCTCATGGAGTCGCATCGCCTCAAAGATGATGAAGAATCCGTACGCGCGGCGTTATCGTCCCTGAAAACCGCTACAGGTATTCCGGTGACGATGTATGCCACGCTGCTGCCAGACAATCGCTTGCAGATTACGCAGTGGGTGGGCCTACGTACCCCAGCGCTGCAGAATCTGATCATTGACTCAGGCGTTGGTGTGGGTGGGCGAGTGGTGAGCACTCGCCGCGCGGTAGGCGTCTCCGATTACACCCGTGCTACTACCATTTCGCACGAGAATGATCGCGTAATCCAAGACGAGGGCCTGCACTCCATCGTGGCTGTGCCCGTTACGGTCCAGCGCGAAATCCGCGGCGTCCTCTACGTGGGAGTGCATTCACCAGTTCGCCTGGGCGACAAGGTCATTGAAGAAGTGACGATGACCGCGCGCACTCTTGAGCAGGACCTAGCTGTAAATTCCGCGATGCGCCGCGCCGATGGGTCTAAAGGCGGAGCCGCCCGCGGCCACGTTATGAACGGTGCTGAGTGGGAACAGGTACGCTCCACCCACTCTAAGCTGCGCATGCTGGCTAACCGCGTGGAAGACGAGGAGCTGCGCAAGGAACTGGAGACGCTATGTGACCAGATGGTTTCTCCGGTGCGCGTGAAGCAATCCACCAAGCTCTCCGCCCGCGAGCTCGACGTTCTCTCTTGTGTGGCCCTGGGCCACACCAACGTGGAAGCGGCTGAGGAAATGGGAATCGGCGCAGAAACTGTGAAGTCTTATCTGCGCTCGGTAATGCGTAAACTCGGTGCGCACACCCGCTACGAGGCGGTCAATGCCGCCCGTCGCATCGGCGCGTTGCCTTAAGAACCGGTAGCGTAGGCAGTTGTGAAAGATCAGTTTATTGTTTCCGGCGGTGCCCGCTTAGAGGGCACCGTCAAAGTAGATGGCGCAAAAAATAGCGTCTTAAAGCTCATGGCCGCATCCTTGCTGGCGGAGGGCACTACGACGCTGACCAACTGCCCAGAAATTCTGGACGTCCCCCTGATGAAGAAGGTCCTCGAGGGGCTCGGTTGCGAGGTAGTTATCGAGGGCTCTGAAGTCCGGATTACTACTCCTGCGCAGCCACAATCTAATGCGGACTTTGATGCAGTCCGCCAGTTCCGCGCCTCCGTTTGTGTGCTCGGACCCCTGACCTCCCGCTGTGGTCATGCCAAGGTAGCGCTGCCCGGCGGCGACGCGATTGGTTCCCGCCCGCTAGACATGCACCAGACGGGCCTGGAAAAGCTGGGCGCTACCACTCGTATTGAGCACGGTGCCGTCGTGGCAGAAGCCACCCACCTACGTGGCGCGAATATTCGCCTTGATTTCCCGTCAGTGGGTGCAACCGAAAACATCCTCACCGCCGCGGTTCTCGCTGAGGGGGAAACCGTTCTGCATAATGCGGCTCGTGAGCCCGAAATCGTCGATCTGTGCACCATGCTCAAGTCCATGGGTGCCGATATCGAAGGTGAAGGAAGCTCGGTGGTGACTATCCGGGGCGTCGATAAGCTGCAGCCCACCCAGCACGAGGTTATCGGTGACCGCATCGTGGCAGGTACATGGGCATATGCCGCCGCCATGACTCAGGGGGACATCACGGTGGGCGGTATCTCGCCGCGCCACCTGCACCTGCCACTGGAAAAGCTGAAGTCCGCCGGTGCCGAACTGGAAACCTATGAGAACGGCTTCCGCGTACGCATGGATCAGCGCCCGCAGTCGGTGGACTATCAGACCCTGCCATTTCCGGGGTTCCCTACTGATTTGCAGCCTATGGCCATTGGCATCTCCGCCATTGCGGACGGAACGACGGTCATTACAGAGAATGTCTTTGAATCCCGCTTCCGCTTTGTAGATGAAATGCTGCGCCTGGGGGCCGATGCCCAGGTTGATGGACACCATGTAGTAGTCCGCGGCAAAGAGCGGCTGTCTTCTACTCACGTATGGAGCTCCGATATCCGCGCAGGTGCGGGCTTGGTGCTTTCTGCGTTGTGTGCGGATGAGACCACTACGGTTCACGATGTTTTCCACATCGACCGCGGTTATCCGAATTTTGTAGAAAACCTGCAGCGTCTCGGCGCCACGATCGAAAGAACTCAGGAAGAAGAGCTCTTTTAACGACGTCCCCAGTACACAGTTTTCCGTTGTGTGCTGGGGATTTGTGTTGTTTGGTTGTGGTGGACTACATTAATCCAAGTCGCCGAGAGGTAGCCGGGAGGTTACTTGATGGTGACATTTTGTACGGACTTGGTTCGATGATTTGATTTTGTTCTTTGAGTTGAGTAAGTTTGTACGAGCTGCCGATGAGAGGTTAACGGGAAGTTAATTTTCTGTTGGTTGGCGGTGATGTTTGAGAACTCAATAGTGTGCCAATGTACTTTTTATTTTTTGTGTGCATGGTTGTGTGTTGATTGGTTTGTCTGCCAGCAGGCTTAGTGGTTTGTTGGTTGGTGTGTGCCGGTTGGGTATGTGGAACACGTACCTTTTTGAATGCTGTTTGGTGTTTCGGCTGCATTGAGATGGATTGGTTGGCATGTGATTGTGTTTACCTTTTTTGGTTTCCTCTTTTTGACCCCGTCGGGTTGAGGGGACTGTTTATTTTTTCTTTGTAGTAATTTTTTGGACGCCAGCATGAGCTGCATTTTGTGTGGTTTGTGGTGGTTTGTTCTTTTGTTGGGTTTCGGGCTTTTCACGGCCTGTTTCGGATTTGTTCTGAAATTTTTTTGTGGAGAGTTTGATCCTGGCTCAGGACGAACGCTGGCGGCGTGCTTAACACATGCAAGTCGAACGGAAAGGCCCTGCTTGCAGGGTACTCGAGTGGCGAACGGGTG